>NZ_AP026945.1:3202272-3522500 GCF_026000695.1 Limnospira platensis NIES-39 | reverse complement strand
CCGGTGCAAGTGTTCGAGGTGTTGAGGTCTGGTGAAAACAGACTGAGCTGAGGCACGAGTCCGACCCGCTACGGCGGGGAAGTGATAGTCATCAGGCTTCCTAGAAAAGCCCTATACATCTTAAACTGTAAATGCCTGTACCCTAAACCGACACAGGTGGGGTGGTTGAGAATACTAAGGGGCGCGAGATAACTCTCTCTAAGGAACTCGGCAAAATGGCTCCGTAACTTCGGGAGAAGGAGTGCCTGCCGAAAGGTAGGTGGCACTGAAGAGGCCCAGGCGACTGTTTACCAAAAACACAGGTCTCCGCTAAGTCGCAAGACGATGTATGGGGGCTGACGCCTGCCCAGTGCCGGAAGGTTAAGGAAGTCGGTCAGGAGTAATCTGAAGCTGATGACCGAAGCCCCGGTGAACGGCGGCCGTAACTATAACGGTCCTAAGGTAGCGAAATTCCTTGTCGGGTAAGTTCCGACCCGCACGAAAGGCGTAACGATCTGGGCGCTGTCTCGGAGAGAGACTCGGCGAAATAGAATTGTCTGTGAAGATACGGACTACCTGCACCCGGACAGAAAGACCCTATGAAGCTTTACTGTAGCCTGGAATTGGGTTCGGGCTTCGCTTGCGCAGGATAGGTGGGAGGCTGTGAAGAATTCCTTGTGGGGGATTCTGAGCCATCCGTGAGATACCACTCTGGCGAGGCTAGAATTCTAACCTTTTCCCGTTATCCGGGAAAGAGACAGTTTCAGGGGGGCAGTTTGACTGGGGCGGTCGCCTCCTAAATGGTAACGGAGGCGCGCAAGGGTTCCCTCAGGCTGGTTGGAAATCAGCCGTAGAGTGCAAAGGCATAAGGGAGCTTGACTGCAAGACCTACAAGTCGAGCAGGGACGAAAGTCGGCCTTAGTGATCCGACGGTACTGCGTGGAAAGGCCGTCGCTCAACGGATAAAAGTTACTCTAGGGATAACAGGCTGATCTCCCCCAAGAGTTCACATCGACGGGGAGGTTTGGCACCTCGATGTCGGCTCATCGCAACCTGGGGCGGTAGTACGTCCCAAGGGTTGGGCTGTTCGCCCATTAAAGCGGTACGTGAGCTGGGTTCAGAACGTCGTGAGACAGTTCGGTCCATATCCGGTGCAGGCGTAAGAGCATTGAGAGGAGCCTTCCCTAGTACGAGAGGACCGGGAAGGACGCACCGCTGGTGTACCTGTTATCGTGCCAACGGTATACGCAGGGTAGCCATGTGCGGAGCGGATAACCGCTGAAAGCATCTAAGTGGGAAGCCCACCTCAAGATGAGTGCTCTCACTGGGTTAGCCAGGTAAGGTCACGGGAAGATTACCCGTTAATAGATGTCAGGTGGAAGTCCAGTAATGGATGTAGCCGAGGCACACTAACAGACCGAGGGCTTGACCTCTTTTACACTCGCTTTTTCTCTATGCAGCCTTTAGGGTTTTGCTTATACACTACAATTTAATCTTATTACTCTGCCTCTTTCTTTCGATTGAGGCTTTGTTTTTTGATAATCTGGTATGCTGACTTAATAACATTAAATCGTCACAGGAGACTCAACATAAATATTCGGTTCTTGCATATTGTACTTAATGCCATATCGCTTGAGTTTTTCCGTCAAACTTTGATTAGTTGATGCTAGTAAACTCTTACGCAGAGAAATGGCATTTTCACTAGAACCTAAAATAAAGAATGTCACCCGGGCGCGAACATTACCGGTTTCTCCATAATTAAATAGGGAAATCTGGGTGCTTCCGGGGTCTATACCAAATACTGAATCGGTACATTCCTTAATAGCCTGTTCTACTAAAGCCTGTTCGCGATCGTCAAGTTCAGTGATAAAATCAAGGTATAGTAACACCATGACTTTTTTACCACGACTTATATTTTCGATCGCCAACCTCATTAAATTAGAGTTGGGAATAATTGCCAAGGTTCCCTTAGCTGCAATCCGAATTTTAGTAGACCGTAACCCAATAGATTCTACTCTCCCATAAATACCCTCAAGATCATCACCACGTTTTGGCAGTCGGATATATTCTCCACGGACAAAGGGACGATCTAAACGTAAAACTATTGTGCCTAAAATCTGTTCTAAGGTACTTTGGGCGGCAAATGCTACCGCTAAACCACTGACGGAAGCCCCTGCTACTAATGCACCTAGGGGGAGTTGTTGACTCTGAGCAAATGCTACGGCTGCTGTAAATCCAATTACAACATTGGCAATAGTTTCAAAGACCAAAAAAGTCTCGTCAACTTCCATGCCATATTTTCGGATAATCGGAATACCATAAATTCGCACCAATTGCCTAAATAACCGAGAGGCTAACCAGGCTATACTCGCAATTAGGGCTAGACTAACAAAGGGGCGAATAAAACGATATAAAGCCCGATTTTCTTCTAGCCAAATCATTGACATAGAAATCAGAGTAAAAATGCCAACCATCCGAAAAGGTTGTTGGATAGGTCGCACAAAGTTCTCGGAAATTTCCTTGCCATTTATGGGGATAGCCCGCCTAATAATATATTGTATAAGGCTAGGGGTGTATTTTCCTATTAAGCAAGATATCAATACAAAGATTATAAAAATCAGAGGCTTAGGAATCGAATATTCCTGAATAATATCAAAAATGGCTGCATCAGGATCAATGGGGTTCCACATAGTATTTGGCTTGATTAACTGTAATTAAACTGTGATGGGTGCATCAACGTAAATATTTTGATCTTCAATATCAAAGGCAATTCCGTATTGCTGTAAATTCATACTAATGTCTTGATTTGCTAGATCTAGCATCTGACGACGCAGTTCCAAGTTGTTACGATTTGCACCTAATATAAAAAAGGTTACTTGGGCTTGAGTTTTGTTTTCTCCGGTGATTTGCTGTAAATTTTTAAAGCTAACATCAGTGCCTCTAGGGTCAATTCCAAAGGTGTTTTTAGTGCTTTCTAAAATTACTTGACGGATGAGAGCTTGTTCCTCAGAATCAATGGCAGAATGAAAGGTTAATCCTAGGATTGATATAATTTTTCTGGCTCCAGTATAGTTTTCTATACTGAGTTGAGTTAAGGAACTATTAGGGACAATAACTATGGTTCCTTTTCCTGATGTGCGAATTTTGGTCGATCGCAATCCCAAAGATTCTACCCGTCCGAAAGTCCCATCAGGTAAACCGATGTAATCATCAACGACAAACGGCCGATCCAAATACAGCACAATTCCCCCTAGAATTTGGCTGAGGGTATTTTGAGCTGCAAAAGCGACGGCTAAACCACCTACCCCTAAACTAGCAATTAATCCGACAATGTTAATTTGGTGAGTCTGAGCAAATACAACAATTGCGACTAGAATAATTACGCAGTTGGCTAGAATTTTAGCCACCAATAAAAACTCACTGTTAATATTGCGACCTTGTTTGGAGGCTACATCAATAATATATAAATCAAAAAATCTTTTAAAGATGTCAGAAGCCAACCAACTGACCAGAATAGTTAGGGCGAAACTGATGATAACTTCTAGGAAACCTAGATAAATTATGAAATCTGAATTAACCCAGAAAATTTCAATTATGACCAACAATACAGCGACAGCGGCAGGGATTTTATAAGATGATAAAATTTCGGAGTAACTAGATATCCGTTCTTCAGGAATTAACTTAGCGATCGCCATTCGCCATAGTTTCGGTAGTAGCCATAAACCGATCAAAGCCGAGATTAGCCCCAACAGTAGTAATGCCAATTTCAGCAGGGGATTAAACCCCCAAACGATCGCATCTGATGTTGTTTCAACCATAAACCATTAAACTCTCAACCATAACCAGGACTCGTTGAGAAGATATCAAGGCATCCATTGGTGGTGAATGTGTGTATCAGACATCGCCATCACCCATTAACCCGTTAACCCACAATCGGTTACCGGAACCAGACTCAACTTTGTACCCAATGCAATTATAAAGGGCGATCGTACCTAGCTGCATCCATCTCCAGGCATAAATTCTTCTCAGCACAACCAGTCCCAGCTACAATATGCTAAGATAAAGAATTGTGTAAATTTAACCAACGCTAAAATTCTCAACTATGGCTCTGACACAACAAGATAAGCAAAAAATCATGGCCGAGCATCAAGCTCACGAAACAGACACCGGATCTTCGGATCTACAGGTAGCCATGCTCACCGAAAGAATTAACCGACTCAGCCAACACCTCAAAGCCAACAAGCATGATCACGCTTCCCGTCGTGGTCTTCTCCAGATTATCGGACGCAGAAAAAGATTATTAGCCTATATTAATAAACAGGATCAGCAACGCTATCGCGAACTGATCACCCGTTTGGGAATCCGGGGCTAAATCATAGCAGATTTACCCAATCGTACCAAATTCCTGTCAAACCACCCACAGCACTCACAATCTACCATGTCCTCCGATCGCTCCCGTCAACCACTTCCCTTTGAACCGAAAAAAACCCGCAAAAAGCAGGCTGACAGTGGGAAATCAGCCCCCTCAGAACAGGGAAAACCGGAGAAATCGGTTTCACCCAAGGTGGCTAAAACCCCAAAAAACAGCCGGACATCGGACACCTCAGCCCCGCGCCGTCAACCTAGACGGGAAGATATGACTATTCCGGAAGTAGTCAGTCAGCGGATGGTGTCGCGGATGGTGTTTCTATCGGGTATTCCTCTGTTAATGGCTATATCTACCTTTGTGGGCAGTTATTTTATTGTCACCAATGAGATATTTCCCCTACCCAACACAGCAGTATTGCTGGTGAGTCTGGGATGCTTTGGCTTGAGTGTGGTGGGTCTTAGTTACGGGGTTCTCTCGGCTTCTTGGGATGAAGACCTAAGTGGGAGTTTCCTAGGTTGGCAGGAATTTAAGATCAACCTAGGGCGGGCGATAGAGGCTTGGAAAGAAGGTCGCCAGCAAAGTTCACCCAAAAATTAAAAAAGCCTAGGGGAATTCCCTTACCCCAAAAGGTAGGGGATGAAGGTCGGGTGAATGGAGAGGGTCGATGCCTCGAAAACGAACAAATCTAAAATTATCGGATGTGGGGGTTCGGGGGCAGCTCTAAAACCCCGTCCTTTCGGGTCAGAGATACTTCGACAAGCTCAGTGTCGGAAAAATTGACAAATTCCCAAAGACTGAATTCTTACAATAGATGTGATAGCCGGAAGCAGAAGGGTTCAAACAACCGAGAGAAAGCCCGGCTGAAGGTAGTCAGAATTGATGCGGTCATTGCCGACAGCCAGCGGGATTTCACCGATAAGCCTACGGGCGGGTGTAGGGTGCGTCATCATCGATTAGCATCGATTAGCCTTGTTGGGAGAGTTGGATAGAGATGATAAAATCTGTCGATTTTAGATCTAACGCTATGGTTGGTAATGATCGCTATAAAAATTTCGTGCTGGAAAGTGCTGCATACAGGCCAAACTATAGGAAGATACAGCACCTCTTTCTTCCTCCCCCAATCAGGGACAGCAGATTAGATTGGGTCTGTACCGTTTATGAGCCACTAAAAATTGTGGCTGGCAAAATTTTGTGAGGTTTACATGATTATTGTAATGAAAGTTGGCTCTCCAGAAGCCGAAATCGAACGTCTTAATGATGAACTCCGCAGCGGTTGGGGTTTAACACCAGAAAAAATCGTCGGAAAACATAAAGTTGTGATCGGGCTGGTAGGAGAAACAGCAGGTCTTGATCCCCTACAACTCCAGGAAATTAGCCCATTTATTGAACAGGTGTTACGAGTTGAAAAACCCTACAAACGTGCTAGTCGGGAATTTCGTCACGGAGAGTCGAGTAATGTAGCTGTTACCACTCCCAGCGGAATAGTTAACTTTGGCCAAAATCTTCCCCTGGTGGTGGTGGCGGGTCCCTGTTCGGTAGAAAATGAACAAATGATCGTGGAGACGGCGCTGCGGGTGAAAGCTGCTGGGGCGAAGTTCTTACGCGGTGGCGCATATAAACCTCGCACGTCTCCATACGCTTTCCAAGGTCATGGAGAAAGCGCTCTGAACCTTTTAGCTGCTGCTCGTGAAGCGTCAGGACTGGGAGTGATTACGGAGTTAATGGACGCGGACGACTTAGAAAAGTTGTCTGAGGTGGCGGATGTGATCCAAATTGGCGCTCGCAATATGCAAAATTTCTCCCTGCTGAAAAAAGTAGGGGCTCAGGATAAACCAGTATTGCTGAAGCGGGGTATGTCTGCCACTATTGAGGAATGGCTAATGGCGGCGGAATATATCTTAGCGGCGGGAAACCCGAATGTGATTCTGTGTGAACGGGGAATCCGCACTTTCGATCGCCAATATACCCGCAATACCCTTGATTTGTCGGTGATTCCGGTATTGCGATCGCTCACTCACTTACCAATTATGATTGACCCAAGCCACGGCACGGGATTTGCGGAGCACGTTCCATCTATGGCTAAAGCGGCGATCGCGGCTGGGACAGACTCGCTCATGATCGAAGTTCACCCCAACCCAGCCAAAGCCATGTCAGATGGTCCTCAATCCCTGACTCCGGCAGATTTTGATCAACTAATGCAAGACCTAGCCGTTATTGGTAAATCGGTGAACCGCTGGTCGGATCAGCCAGTTGCAGTCCCCGCCTAGTCTCATCCAGGTTTAACCACCATCTAAGTCTCAAATGCACGGGTTAAGGCTCGTGCATTATTTATTAATCTGTGTGGGAGGAATCACTATTTTTAATCAGCATATCCACCTGATGGGTGACATTTTTAAGTAGCTGGTACAGCAGAGGCAAATTTTCCGATGAAAGATTAGCGGAATTACAATGTCCTTGCAAGTCATTAAGTTTCCTTTGCAATTGTTGAGCCAGACGCAAAGCATCCAAACTCAATTTTGATAGTTGTTGCTGTTGATAAAACTTTAAAGCCGCTCCTCGTAATACCTGTAAATTAGCTTCCTCGCCATAATTACCCCTGACCAATCGCAGCCTCAACAGCAGATGAGTATTACAATAAACCCGCTCAATTTCTATCTGTTTGGGTTGGGAAATCGGCAGCATAGGCAGTTTCACCAAGCGCTTTAACTCATTAATCACCCATTGAAATTGTGATGGTTCTAAATTATCAATAACAGACTTGAGAATACCATTTTGGCTCCACAAAATCCGCCCTTTGGATTCTTGCCTCTCAAAATACAGTCGGCCAATACCCTCCAACAATACCCTAGCTAGTAACTCTTCTAACAACTTTGGTGGTGGTAACTTCGCCAGTTGCTCTATGGGACTACTCAGGTATTCGGGACGAAGATCGAGCTTAGGTAACATTTGATTAATGTTCTGTCCCCCTGGAGGTTGTTTAGCCCTTGGCTGTTTTGGGGAATCTGGCGGCGATTTTTCCCCGGAGGCTAATGGTTCAGCGGGAGGGGTAACAGAGTCATCTAAAGGGGTTTTTTCGGTGTTGGGTTTTTCGCTATGGTACAAATAGGCAGTCAGAATGGAGCGATGGCTCTCAGCCGAAATCTGCTGACTCACAACAGAGCAATTTAGATATGCTAATATCTGGTGGGCATAATTTACGGCTAATTCATCATTAGGATCGACCATACCTAAGTAAAGGGTATTATCCTTGAGAGATATGGGCAGAATCCGATGATGAAGACAGACTTCAAAGGGCAAAATACTGTCAACCAATGGAAAAATCTGTCCAGCATCTAAATATTCCATTTCGCCTGTTTCCGAATTTGTTAACATGAGCCAACTTGACAATAGTAAATATTTTTGGTTGCCTGAAAATTTAACTGAAACCGACAATTATCAATGATTATAGTGTGTGGATTTACTGTGTCACGATTTTTACTGTCCGGCACAAGAATTGACGGGATTTGATATTTATTAGGACATCCATATCCCAATCATAGCACGCTGGGCGATCGCCATTTTCTTGTTTAAACCCCTAGGTAAGTTATTGAGAGTTATGTTCAGATCATTTCTTTCACCGGCCTTCACTCCAATGATATTACTATCATTATTATCAATACTGCTCCCTGATCATAGTATGGCTGCCGCTACCAGCCCAGGTGTAGATGTGGCAAAAACTGGAATTTCCCCAAAATTTGCCACAGCCTATCATGTCAGCGATTGGCTACAATATTCTCCTAGTCAACTGGAATTAGTGATTCGCTTAGGAGAACGTCGGGTTTATGTCTATAACAACACACAGCTTGTAACTAGCTATCCCATAGCCATTGGTAGAAACGGATGGGAAACCCCCATCGGTCACTATCAGGTTATTCAAATGATCGAAGACCCAATCTGGGAACATCCTCTAAATGGAGATATTATCCCCCCAGGTGGAGATAACCCCCTTGGTAGTCACTGGATTGGATTTTGGACTGATGGCACCAACTATATAGGTTTTCATGGCACACCCAATGAAGAAACTGTCGGACAAGCGGTTTCCCACGGTTGCGTTCGTATGTTCAACCGGGATGTGTTAGCGCTATTTAACAAAGTGCAACTGGGAACCCCCGTCATTGTTGAACCCTAGATTGAGATTGGTCATCCCAGGGAAAAAAGCCCAGGAGACTCTAATATGTCTGCTGTTTCCACGCTCAGTAGAAAATCGACACCATAAGCGACTAAAATAGACAAATTGCCCGAAATCCTCGAATGCTAACTCAGAAAACTCCTAAACCCCTCCGTTGGCAGCGCAGCAAATACTCACCCCTCACGCGACAGATTGATGTTTTTTCTGCCGCTGGGACGTTTCTGTTCTATTTGTGGTGGGATCGGCTTTGGGGAAATAATGCCTCGGCCACTAAACAAAAGCGGGCAAAATGGTTAATTAAAACGATGCTTGACCTGGGGCCCACATTTATTAAAATTGGACAAGCCCTTTCTACCCGTGCTGATATTCTGCCCTTAGAATATGTGGCGGAGTTAGAAAAACTCCAGGATCAAGTGCCTCCTTTTAGTGCCGATCGCGCTGTAGCTATTATTGAGTCAGAATTGGGCAACTCTTTATTTAGCCTTTATCGTGAGTTTAATGAGCGTCCCCTAGCCGCCGCCAGTCTCGGACAGGTTCACCGGGCTAAATTGCATACAGGGGAACAGGTGATAGTTAAAGTTCAACGCCCAGGACTTAAAGAACTTTTTGATTTGGATATGCAGGCGGTACGTCGTGTAATGCGCTTCTGTCAACGTTCCTTTGCTTGGGCAAGGCTCTATGATCTCGATGCTATATATAATGAATTTTTCATGATTTTATATCAGGAAATTGATTATATTAAGGAAGGTAAAAACGCTGACAGATTTCGAGATAATTTTGAGAATTATTCAGGTATTATTGTTCCTAAAGTTTACTGGGAATATACCACCCATAAAGTTTTGACTCTGGAATATTTACCGGGGATTAAGGTTGATGACCGGAAAACTCTACAAACCTGCGGTGTTGACATTAAACGAGTTAACCAATTAGGGATTTGTTGCTATCTTAAACAGATTTTACAGGATGGCTTTTTTCAAGCAGACCCCCACCCCGGAAATATTGCTGTTAGTCCTAATGGTAGTCTAATTTTCTACGATTTCGGGATGATGGCTGAAATCAAGGCTTTGGCTAAGGATCAGATGATCCGCAGCTTTTTTGCGGTGATGCGAAAAGATGTAGATGTGGTTATTGACACTCTGATTGATATTGGTTTAGTTGAACCGATGTCTGATATGACTCCGGTGCGGCGCTTGATCAGGTTTTTGTTAGATGAATTTACGGAGAAACCTATTGATTTTCAAGCATTTAATGTAATTAAAGATGAACTTTATATAATGTTTGAACAGCAGCCTTTTCGCCTACCTGCTGAGATGACATTTTTACTCAAATCTTTAACTACTTTAGACGGAGTAGCCCGCGCCCTAGACCCTGAATATAATTTGGTAGACTGCGCCCAACCTTTTATTAAAAGTGTTACTGTTTCTAAGCAGGAACGGGGTAGTTTGGTGGGAGAGTTGACTAAACAGGCGCGAGATTTTATCAATTTTAAATTCAATCAACCTAGCCGTGCTGAGGTATTTATTAGTCGCCTAGAACAACGCATTGAGGAAGGGGAAATTAAGTTTAGGGTTCGTTCTATTGAAAGCGATCGCGCTTTGAAACGGGTGAATTTTGCCCTGAAAACTTTGATTCATGGCTGTTGGTCAGGATTTACTCTGATTTCGGGAATATTATTAATAATTGCTGGTAAAAATGGCTGGGCTGTTTTTTTCCTGGTCATGGCTGGGGTGGGGGTGGTAATATTTTTGCGATCGCTTCTCAACCTCTCCATTCGTGAACGTCTAGACCGCATGGCGGAACAGTAACAGCCTAGCCTCCTCAGTCATCCTTGTTAGAGATTCCTTATTGTTAATTAATGATCAGATCTAGAGAGATTTATTGACGTTGTAGTAAAACGGCGGTTTGCCAATAATAAGCCTCTTGGCGAATTTCAATGACTTGAAAAAACGGTTGTACCATCTTACAGAAATAATCGAGGTCATAAAAAACGAGCGATCGCGTATCTCGACCCAAGGTAAACATAGCAAAATCCGACGTACTATATTCATCATATTTTTGTAAACATTCAGCCCTTTGGTCTGGCGGCCAAACATTATTATTAGATAACCACTTTTCCTTAAAGTCTTTAATTAGATTCATGAGATGCTGTTCTTGGATAGTAATATAAGCCATACCACCAGGACTAAGAATCCGACGGAGTTCTAATAACCAAGCCTCAGCCAAATCATCAATATGGGTAAAAACTGAACCAGCATAAATCAAATCAAAATATCGATCCTCAAAGGGTAAATGGGGATTAGTTGTGCAGGTCAAAAAGTGAAAAGGAGGCCTCATATATTGCTTACACCAGTGAATGCAGTCAGCACTAATATCAGCCCCCCAAATTTCGCAGGTATTAGCTTGATCGCTTAAAAATCTCATCATTCTTCCAGACGCACAACCAAAGTCTAAGACGCGACTTCCTGGCTTTAAAGAAAACTTAGCTTTTTGTAGGGATTCTAACAATAGGCGAATTTGAATTTTACCAGATTCAAGATAGTAGTCCTCCCCCCTGTCTGCAAATACTAGCATCAGGGGACGTGGAGGGACAGGAAACTGCCAGGTTTTGGTTTTAGAGTCCTGTCGTGCGGGGGTAGGTTTAGGCATCATATAGGATGCGGAATCCCCTGATTTTGGGTAATATTTTAACCAATCAATAGGTTCAAGATTATGGGAAATTTGAGGCTCTTGTGATTGGAGATGATCTAATTTGTTGTGAAGTTCTTGTAACCTATTCTGTGCGGCTGTAAAATCTGGCTTTAGTTCCAAGACCTTTTGAAAAGAAGCGATCGCCTCATCAATCCTTTTAACTTTCTGTAAACACTTAGCCAATTTATAGTAAGTTTGAGGGGAATTGGCGTTAAGTTTGATGGCGCTTTGGTAAACCGGAATCGCCTGGTCAAATCGCTTGAGATAGACTAAGGTATCAGCTAAATTACTATGAGTCCAGAAAAAATTAGGGTTAATTTCAGCAGCTTTTTGATAAACGGGAACCGCCTCCGACCAGCGTTTAAGGTGTCTGAGTGCATCTCCCAAATGATTATAAGCCCAACAAAAGTTAGGGTCAATTTCTATAGCCTTTTGATAAACGGTAACCGCCTCCGACCATCTTTCAAGTTGAATTAAAGCCTCACCCCAATTATTATAAGTCCAGAAAAAAGTCGAGTTAATCTGAGATGCTTTTTGATAAACAGAAGCAGCATCTTCCCATTGTTCTTGTTGACTGAGAGCTTGTCCTAGGTTATTATAAGCCCAGAAAAAGTTAGGGTCTAGTTGAATAGCGTGCTGACAGACTGGAACAGCATCTTCCCAGCGTTCAAGTTTAATAAAAATCCCACCCAAACTATTATAAGACCAGGAATCTTCGGGATTAAGTTTAATAGCTTGTTGATAAGCACCGATCGCCTCTTCTAATCTACCAGCTTTCACCATAAGATTACCCCATTTTGGGTAAGCATCAGCCCAACTGGGGACCAAGACAGTAACTTGACGATAACAGGCGATCGCCTCTTCAAGTTTATTTTCAGCAATACAAGTATTCGCCTGCTGATATAGTTGCTTAACAGCAAGTTGAATTTTTTTGCTAAAGGTTTGGTCAGCATTAGGTTGAGGGGGATCTTGAGACATAAAAACCTCCAGAAATGCTTTGATAGATCAATTCTATCAGTCATGGGGATTTCTGGGTGAGATTTCCCCAGGGACAGATCAGAGCAGTTGCTATAATATTTCAGCCGTTGTCTGTTACAATCCGCAAGCCTCGACACTTAAAAATAAATGTTCGAGCAGCCATAGAGTTCTATCCCACTCTCGACCAGCCATGACACTCAAGGCGGGTAGATGACCTTGGGGGGCTTTGAGAGAAAATGATAACTGATCATAGTCTTTGACATATATCTGATCTGATGGCTGGCGATCGCACCATCCCACCCGTTGAGCAAATTCTGTAGTGTTTTGGTTAACCTGTTCCCAGATCCGCCTTTGAACCCCAAAGCCAAACCGACCGCCACTAGCCTGTTCCCAAACTTGATTAATTTCTCTTAACTCTCGACAGGGAAAAGTAGCTATTTGTGCGGTACTAAAACACCCAGCCTGACTACCGACAATTTCCAGCATTAACCGAGAAGTTTCAGCGTCCGCCTCCCGCCATTTTCCGGCTTTCATGAGATCCTGTAACTTTTGATAAGAATTCAGTTTAGGGGTAACTTTGGGGGGAGGTGGGGGAGTAGCAGCGTGGGTATATTTTTCGGTTGAGTGGGTATATTTTTGGGTGATCGGTGGAACAATGCGCTGATAGTTCTGGGTAGGTATAGGTTGATAGTGATAGGGATAGGGCTGTTTAAGAACTTGTAGCACTTCTTGAGCTGACTGATAGCGATCGCGAACAAAATCCCGGGTTAAGCGGTCCAAAACCTCTGCTAATTGTCGCGGGACAGAAACATTAGCTGGTAAACGTTCTCGCCATACCCAACGCCCTTCCATAGCATCATAGAGGTCATCTCTACCACCTTCTGAGGGTAAACACCCAGTCAGCAAACGCAAACAAGTCACCCCTAAACTATACAAATCACTAGCGGGGTAGACCTGACCTCGTAACTGTTCCATAGGTACATATCCAGGTGTACCGACAGTAGTTCCCTGTCCCACCGTGGTAGTTCCCTTCACCTGTTTAGAGACACCAAAATCAATCAGGATTAACTGATTATCGCGGCTACGGCGCATGATATTTTCTGGTTTGATGTCACGGTGAATTATATTGCGATTGTGGATAATCTGGAGGATCTCAAGCAATTCAGACAAAATTTGATAAATCTGATCAGGATTAAAATGTCCCTTTTGCTGTAACTCCTGCAACAGATTCTGTCCATCAATATATTCTTGCACCAAATAAAGTCGCCTATCCTGTTCAAAATAGGCAATCAACCCCGGAATTTGGGGATGTTCCCCTAACTCATATAACCGCTGGGCTTCTTGTTTAAATAATTCTGTGGCTTTTTGTCGCGCTGCTGTTCCCTGAACTTGGGGCATAAATTGCTTAATCACACAGGGATCATTCATCCGATCCACATCTTGGGCTTCATAGGTGCGACTGAACCCCCCGTATCCCAATTGTCGAATTACGCGATAGCGGTTTCGGAACAATGGCAGCAAAATCGGCGCCCCACAGCTTTGACAAAATCGATAACCCTCATTATTAAATGGGTTAGGGCAACTTGGGTTGCAACAGTACAGCATCTCCAGGGTTGAACGAGTTTGCTCTATTGTCTCATGTTTCTCGATCTACCCTGGTGGCTGTTCAAATTGGCTCAGGGTTTTTTGAGGATAATCCATTACCAAAGATTTTGGGTCACTAGCCCCGTCCCTTCGGCTTTGCTCAGGACAAGCCTTCTAGGACGGCTTTTCATGTTAGACTATTTTGTAGAGGTGCGAGACGTTCAGGCATGAAATAGGGTTGCAATACCCGAAATAACTGCCTGATGGGGATTTCAGCTCCTTGGCTGAATACAAGAGGCTCGCCTCTGACCATCCCCATAACTGCTTATATGTCCCGACGATTTGTATCACTAAGATACCAAATCAAGGCAGGGAACCCAAGGTCAATATACTCTGTAACAATTCGTAACCATCCTTAACATAACGGGAAACTACGAAACAGAGTTGAGGGTAACGGCGATAGCCACCCCCAGTTTTGGGAATCACAACCCCAGGACTGAAGCGGGGAACGGAATGCTCCGAGGTGTAACCCAACACCAGAAACGAGACCACTGCCAACCATCCATGATTAGGGAAACCGAATGTCCGGCATGAACCACCGTCAATATTAGGTAGCGAAAGAGGTTGACACGCTGCGTTCAAAAGAACAAGGGGAAAAGTGGGGTTTTCTCTACAACACCTACACAGACTTTTAAAAGTACCCCGGTGGAGAGGAAAAATCTAAAGATGGAATGCCCATATAAACAGAACGTTTTAAGTCCTCCTGGACTCTGAGAGTATGGTCGATACCTCAGTAGGGATAAGTGTAACCGCAAGTCCTAGAGGATGTGAGATGTGACCAGAAGCCAACGCCCTGCTGTAATGGTAGGGATATGCTAACAGGTCACGGTTTGATTGTAAGAAATAGAGTCTAGTAGGTGTACAAATGGCGATAGCGAGTTTAAAGAGAGGATTTGGCAAGCCCAAACCAACCAAGACTACGAACAACGCATGGAAGGCAATCCCATGGACTAAGGTTCAGCGGAAAGTTTTCAAGCTCCAAAAGAGTATATTTCAAGCGGCTAAATCGGGACAGGATGCAAAGGCTAGAAGGTGGCAACGTCTATTGGTGAAATCATATTATGCCCGACTCTTAGCAGTTCGGCTGTAGGGGCGGCTTCCACGGTCAGCCATGCTTCCCAACAGTCAGCTTAATAAACCCGCCCCCCAAGCGGGTCAAGGCAAGAAAACAGCCGGCGTTGATGGAGTGAGAGTAATCTCTCCAAAACAAAGGTTTGAACTGGTCAAGAATATTAAAGGAAACCTCAAAGCAAAACCACTGCGACGGGTGTGGATACCAAAACCTGGAAGGGATGAAAAAAGCTGGAATAGGCATTCCCACAATCCAAGATAGAGCAAGGCAAGCCCTGGTTAAATCGGCACTCGAACCTGAATGGGAGTCGAGATTTGAAGGCACTAGCTATGGGTTCCGTCCGGGACGGTCAGCCCAAGATGCAATAGCAAGAATTTACCTAAGCATCCGCAAAGGTGAGTACTATGTACTAGACGCAGGTGCGAGACGTTCGGGTATGAAATAGGGCTGAAATGCCCGAAATAACTGCCCGGGGAGGATTCCAGCTCCGAATCTGGATATAAGGAGACCTCTCCTGAGCATCATCATAACTGATTATATGTCCCGACGCTTAGGTAACTAAGCAAGGCAGGGAACTCAAGGTCATAAACGAACTGAGAAATCAGGGAGTAGAGAGTAACGGCGATGTGCGAGACGTTTAGGAGTGAAATAGGGCTGCAATGCCTTAAATAACCTCCTAGTGGGACTTCCACCCCTTGGTGGAATATAAGGGATTCGCACCCCTGACCATCCCATAACTATCTATGTGTCTCAACATCTGGCTTCGACAACCAGATAAGGCAGAGAGACTCAAGGTCAAGACTGAGCGAAAAAAAGAGGGGAGTTGTGAACCCCTTGAGTATAACGTAAGGTTGAGAGTAACGGCGATAGCCACCCCCAGTTTTGGGAATCATAACCCCAGGATTGAAGCGGGGAACGGAAGGCGTGAAGTAGAACCTACTACCAGAGGCGACCACTGCCAACCATCCATGATTAGGGAAACCGAATGTCCGGCTTGAACCATCGTAATACTCTAGTAGCGAAATAGGTTGATACGCTGCGCTCAAAAGAGCACGGGGAAAAGAAGGGGTATATTACCACCACCTTCACAGACCTTTAAAGTACCCCGGTGGATAGGACGAATCTAAAGATGGAATGCCCGCATAGATGGAACGTTTAAACCCCTCATTGGCTCTCAAGTGGCAGGATGTACTTGTGGAGTAGCGAAAAGTGTAAGCGTATGCCTTTAAGGGAAAAGGATGTGACTGAAAGCTAATGCCTAACTGTAATGGTTAGGATATGCCCACTAGTCACGGTGTGGATATAGAGACCACAACAACTAAGAGTGTTATGACGAAAACGAGTTAATGACTACGTGTGTATATAGCTCCGAAAGTTGAGGTCATAAAGCAGGGGGTTGTAGCCCTGTTCCCACTGACAAAGGGGTATTCACATCAGGAGCCGTATGAGATGAAAGTCTCAAGTACGGTTTTGAAGTGGAGTCGGGGAAGGTGACTTCCCTTTCGACCATAACAGCCACCCCCAGTTTTGGAAATCATAACTCCAGGATAGAAGCGGGGAACGGAAGGCGTGAGGTAGAACCTACTACCAAGACGCGACCACTGCCAACCATCTATGATTAGGAAGACCGAATGTCCGACTTGAACCATCGTAAAGCACGAGCAGCGAAATAGGTTGACACGCTGCGCCCAAAAGGGCAAGGGGAAAAGTGGGGGATTCTGCATTCTACCCACACAGACCTTTAGAAGTACCCCGGTCGATAGGACAAATCTAACGATGGAATGCCCATATAATCGGAACGTTGGTGCGAGACGTTCAGGCATAAAATAAGGTTGAAATACCTGAAATAACCGCCTGGTGGGGACTTAAACCCCTTGGTTGAATATAAGGAGATCTCTCCTGACCATCCTCATAACTGTTTATATGTCCCAACGATTAGTATCCCACGATACAAATCAAGGCAGGGAACCCAAGGTCAAAACCAACTAACTCATACAAATTACTTATACAAATTCTACAAATAGATAAGTAGAAGTTAGAGAGTCAGGGTAACGGCGATAGCCACCCCCAGTTTTGGGAATCACAACCCCAGGATTGAAGCGGGGAACGGAAGGCTCCAAGGTGTAACCCAACACCAGAATCGAGACCACTGCCAACCATCCATGATTAGGGAAACCGAATGTCCGGCTTGAACCATCGTAATGATTGGGCAGCGAAACAGGTTGATACGCTGCGCTCAAAAGAGCAAGGGGAAAAGTAGGAACTTCAATGTCATAACTACACAGACCTTTAAAAGTACCCCGGTGGAAAGGACAAATCTAAAGATGGAATGCCCATATAAACGGAACGTTTTAACCCCTCTTGGGCTCTGATAATCTGGTCGAGAAAGTCAGTAGTGAAAGTGTAAGCGTAAGCCTATTAGGGGGTGAGATGTGACCAGAAGCCAACGCCAGACTGTAATGGTAGGGATATGCTAACGGGTCACGGTTTGATTGTAAAGAAATAGAGTCAAGTAGGTGTACAAATGGCGATAGCGAGTTTAAAGAAAGGATTTGGGAAATCAAAACCAATCAAGACTACGAACAACGCATGGAAGACCATCCCGTGGACTAAGGTTCAACGGAAAGTTTTCAAGCTCCAAAAGAGTATATTTCAAGCAGCTAAATCGGGACAGGACGCAAAGGTAAGAAGGTGGCAACGTCTATTGGTGAAATCATATTATGCCCGACTCTTAGCAGTGCGACTGTAGGGGCGGGTTCCACGGTCAGCCATGCTTCCCAACAGTCAGCTTAATAAACCCGCCCCCCCAAGCGGGTCAAGGCAAAAAGACGGTTGGAGTAGATGGTGTGATAGCAATATCCCCTAAACAAAGGCTAGAAATGACCGAGAAAATCAAAGGAAACCTCAAAGCAAAACCACTGCGAAGGGTGTGGATTCCAAAACCTGGTAGGGATGAAAAAAGCTGGAATAGGAATTCCCACAATCCAAGATAGAGCAAGGCAAGCCTTGGTTAAGTCGGCACTTGAGCCCGAATGGGAGTCAAGATTTGAGGGCACTAGCTATGGGTTCCGTCCCGGACGGTCAGCCCAGGACGCAATTGGTAGAATTTACACTGCCATAAATCAAGGACAATACTATGTACTTGATGCAGATATAGCGAAATGCTCTTACCGTGAACCATGATTATCTACTGTCCAAAATTCATTGTCCAAGCTGCCTAAAAAGAGACCTGAAACAATGGCTCAAAGCAGGCGTGCTAGATAACGGTGTATTTGAGGATACAGAAGCAGGGACACCCCAGGGAGGGGTAATAAGTCCAATACTCGCCAACATCGCACTGTTGGGAGTAGAAAGGCTAGTTAAAGGAATGTATCCAAATAAAGGCACAGCCACTCAGGTGAACCTTATAAGATATGCCGATGATTTTGTGGTCATCTCCAAAGACCTAGGAATCATTGAACAGTGCCAAACTGCTATCACCAAATGGTTAAAACCGGTAGGATTAGAGATTAAACCCGAAAAGACTCGAATTGGTCACACACTCAAACCTATTGAGTATAATGGCAAAACAGAAGAACCTGGGTTTGATTTTCTCGGATTCAATATCAGGCAATACCCAGTAGGAAAATACAAGTCTGGAAAAACAGGGGGATATAAGAGTCGATTAATCGGACATAAAACCCACATAAAACCCAGCCAAAAAGCAGTTGTTGCCCACACAGAAGTGATAAAAGGTGTAATTAAACGACATAAGACAGCACCTCAATCAGCCCTGATAAGTAGACTAAACCCAATTATAAGAGGATGGGCAAACTATTACTCAGCAGTAGTCTCAACAGAGACCTTCAATAAGCTAGATAATACAATCTGGCAAATGTTAAGGGCATGGACAATATCAAGATGCGGAAAGGCAAGTTACAAAAAGCTAAGTAATTATTTCAGACATGGAACAATTAAACTTAGCAATGGGAAAGAAAGACACGAAAATTGGCTATTCCAAACCAAAGATGGGATACATCTATTCAAACACATCTGGACCCCAATTGTCAGACACACCCTAATACGCCCCGACGCAACACTTTATGACGGAAATTGGACTTACTGGGCCACCAGGAAAGGACAAGCAATCGACACGCCAATTAGGGTAGCAAAACTACTCAAAAAACCAAAAGGTAGATGTACCTGGTGCGGGCAATTCTTTACCCCATCAGATTTAATTGAAGTAGACCACATTGTACCTAGAAGCCAAGGCGGAAAGGATGAATACAAGAATCTTCAATTATTACATCGCCATTGTCACGATGATAAAACAGCTCTTGATGAAAGAGATGTTGCTGTACTCTTAACAAAGAGACGGTCAAACTAGGAGCCGTATGAGGTGAAAGTCTCATGTACGGTTCTGCTGCTGAATGGGAGGGGTAGACCGTGAGGTTTATCTCGACCCCTAATTAACCCCTCTAATGCTCTGCCTATAAACAAGTGAGTAATGCAATTCACAAGGCAGTAGTGAAAAATGTAAGCGCATGCTTAGAGGGCTAAGGATGTGACCAGAAGCTAAAGCCCAATTGTCATGGTGGGGATATGCCCAATTGTCACGGTGGGGATATAGATACTGCGGTCAGTAAGAGTATAATGGCGAGGACGAGTTGAAAGACTACGTGCTGCATATAGCTCTGAACATCGAAGTAAAAAGCAGGTCTGTTGATTCTGCTCCTTTGACAAAACAGGGTATCCACACCAGGAGCCGTATGAAGGGAAACTTTTATGTATGGTTCTGAATGGGAGGGGATGGTGGTGACTCCATTCTCGACCCCTAACATATAGCGTGCGAGACGTTTAGGAGTGAAATAGGGCTGCAATGCCTGAAATAACCTCCTAGTGGGACTTCCACCCCTTGGTGGAATATAAGGGATTCGCACCCCTGACCATCCCATAACTAACTATGTGTCTCAACATCTGGCTTCGACAACCAGATAAGGCAGAGAGACTCAAGGTCAAGACCAGCAATTCTCATTTTGGCGAAAACCTGTTCAAGTCCCCAGCATCCCTGTATCGTAATGACATCTAAGAAACCCAGGAGCGCCAGAGCCGTTGAAAAAGCCAGGTGGCTTTGAGACTCTAGTCGGTTCTTTCCGCCAGTGCTTGTCATCGCTACCGGACAAGCGCCGGGGTAAAAATCGCCGCTATGGAATGGAGGATGCCGCTTTAAGTGCGTTTAGTGTGTTTTTTACTCAAACTCCGTCGTTTCTGGCTTATCAACGTCTGATGGAGGGGAGTAAAGGCAAGAGCAATGCCCAAAGTCTGTTTGGAGTTCATCGAATTCCCTGTGATAACCAGATTCGGGACTTATTAGATGCCGTGTCCCCAGAGCACCTGTTTCCAGTGTTTGAGGATATCCTACAAGTCTTGGAAGCCCAGGGGCAGTTAGAAGACTTCCGTTGCCTAGGGGACAGTCTATTAGTCGCGTTGGATGGCACCGAATACTTCAGTTCCGACCAAATTCACTGTCCCCACTGTTCAACGCGCACCCAGAAGTCAGGAAAAACCCATTACTTCCATAGTGTTGTCACTCCAGTCATCGTCTGTCCGGGACAGAATCATGTGATTCCCTTAGTCCCCGAATTTATCGTGCCCCAAGATGGTCATGATAAGCAAGACTGTGAGAATGCCGCCGCCAAACGCTGGCTATCGAGGCAAGAACAATGCTTGAGGGCTTTGAATGTCACGGTTTGAGGGGATGACCTCTATTGCCACCAACCGTTGTGTCAGCAGTTTTTAGAGCAGCAACTTAACTTCATCGTCGTCTGTCGCCCCGAGTCTCATACTACCCTCTATGAACACCTAGAGGGCATCGAACTCCCGACCCTCACGACCAAGAAGTCGACTGGTAAAGTCGAGAAAACCTATACCTACCGCTATCTCAACGGAGTCCCCCTCAAAGATAGCGATGAGGCGCTGTTGGTTAACTGGTGCGAACTTACTGTCACCACCGCTGATGGCCAGGTAACCTATCACAACTCCTTGGCCACGAATTATCCTCTCAGCGATGAGAATGTAGCCGAGGTGGTTCGGGCCGGGCGGACTCGTTGGAAAGTTGAGAATGAGAACAACAACACTCTCAAGACCAAGGGCTACCATCTCGAACACAATTTTGGCCATGGCAAGCAGCATCTTTCTTCCTTGCTCCGGACCATCAACATCCTCTCGCTGCTCTTCCACACCCTGCAGGAGTTGCTCGATAACAAGTACCAGTTGCTACGAGCGCACTTACCGAAGCGCCAAACCTTCTTTAATGATTTGCGCGCGCTTACCCAGACTGTACTTCGACAGTTGGGACCACCTTCTGACCTTTATGCTTGAGGGTCTCGAGTTAGACATCCCACCCGATAGCAGTTGAATTTCCAAAATGAGAATTGCTGGGTCAAGACTGAGCGAAAAAAAAGAGGGAAGTTGTGTTATGTTCGAAAGAGAAGTCACCTTCCCCAACTCCAATTCCAAACCGTGCTCGCGAGTTTCCCAGCACACTGCTCCTGATGTAGATACCCCTTTTGTCACTGGGAACAGGGTTACAACCCCCTGCTTTATGACCTCAACTTTCAAAGCTATATGCTTGCGTTAGTCTTTCAACTCGCTTTCGCCATTAAACTCTTACTTATCGCGGTCTCTATATCCACACCGTGATTAGTGGGCATATCCTAACCATTACAGTTAGGCATTGGCTTTCAGTCACATCCTTTCCCCTTAAAGGTATACGCTTACACTTTTCACTACTGTGCAGGTACATCCTGCCACTTGAGAGCCTAAAAGGGGTTTAAACGTTCCATCTATGCGGGCATTCCATCTTTAGATTTGTCCTATCCACCGGGGTACTTTTAAAGGTCTGTGTAGGTAGTTATAGCAGCCTCCTACTTTTTTTCCCTCGCCCTTTTGAGCGCAGCGTATCAACCTATTTCGCTACTGACGCATTACAATGGTTCAAGCCGGACATTCGGTTTCCCTAATCATGGATGGTTGGCAGTGGTCGAGTGAGAGGTAGGTTCCTTTATTACGCCTTCCGTTCCCCGCTTCAACCCGTTGAGTGTGAATCCTCAAATTGGGGGTGGCTACCGCCGTTACTCTCAACCTTACGTTATACTCAAGGGGTTCGTGCGAAACGTTTAGGAGTGAAATAGGGCTGCAATGCCCGAAATAACCTCTTAGTGGGACTTTCACCCCTTGGTGAAATATAGGGAGACGCACTCTCATTCTTATCCCTAGACCATCCCATAACTGTTTATATGTCCCGACGCTTGGAGAAATCTAAGCAAGGCAGGGAACTCAGGGTCAAGACAGAACGTTAGAACAGAGGAAGTTGTGAGCCTCCTATTATAGCGCGAAGTTGAGAGTAACGGCGGTAGCCACCCCCAGTTTGAGGAATCATAACCCGTCAGATTGAAGCGGGGAACGGAAGGCGTGAAGTAGAACCTACTACCATATGCGACCACTGCCAACCATCCATGACTAAGGAAATCTGAATGTTCCGACTTGAACCACCGTAATGAGTAAGTAGCGAAATAGGTTGACACGCTGCGCTCAAAAGAGTAAGGGGAAAAGTAGGAGTCTCAACTCACTACCTACACAGACCTTTAAAGTGTACCCCGGTGGATAGGACAAGTCTAAAGATGGAATGCCCGTATAAACGGAACGTTTAAACCCCTTTTAGGCTCTCAAGTGGCAGGATGTACCTGCACAGTAGTGAAAAGTGTAAGCGTATACCTTTAAGGGGGAAGGATGTGACTGAAAGCCAATGCCTAACTGTAATGGTTAGGATATGCCCACTAGTCACGGTGTGGATATAGAGACCGCGACAAGTAAGAGTTTTTATGACGAAAGCGAGTTTAAAGACTACGTGTTGTATTTAGCTCCCAAAGTTGAGGTTACAAAGCGGGGGGTTGTAGCCCTGTTCCTGCTGACAATAGGGTATCTACATCAGGAGCCGTGTGCTGGGGAACTCGCAAGCACGGTTTGGAATGGGAGGGGTAGGCTGTGAAGTTTATCTCGACCCCTAACAAAATGCTCTTACCGTGAACCATGATTACCTACTGTCCAAAATTCATTGCCCAAGCAGCCTGAAAAGAGACCTGAAACAATGGTTAAAAGCAGGTGTTTTGGATAATGGTGTATTTTAGGATACAGAAGCAGGGACACCTCAAGGAGGGGTAATAAGTCCACTCATTGCCAACATCGCACTGTTGGGAATGGTTAGGCTAATTGAAACAATGTATCATAAGAAGAAGAACGTGGTACAAGCCACAGTAGTAAGATACGCAGATGATTTCGTAGTAATATCACATTCACTCGACATCATTAAACAGTGCAAAACTGCTATTTCCGAATGGTTAAAACCTGTAGGACTGGAAATTAAACCCGAAAAGACTCGAATCTGTCATACACTCAAACCTATTGAGTACGATGGCAAAACAGAAGAACCAGGGTTTGATTTTCTAGGATTCAATATCAGGCAATATCCAGTAGGAAAACATAAATCTGGGAAAACAGGGGGAATGGCAAGCCGATTAATCGAACACAAAACTCTAAGCAAACCCAGCAATAAAGCAGTCAAAGCCCATACAGAAGTGATTAAGGGTGTAATAAAACAACATAAAACAGCACCCCAATCAGCTCTGATCAGCAAACTAAACCCAATCATAAAGGGATGGTCAAACTATTATTCAGCAGTAGTCTCAACAGAGACCTTCAATAAATTAGACCACAAAGTCTGGTTAATGTTAAGGGCATGGACAGTATCAAGATGTGGAAGGGCAAACCTACATGAAAAGCTAAGAAACTATTTCAGACATGAAACGGTTAAACTTAGCAATGGGAGAAAAAGACACGAATCTTGGTTGTTTCAGACTAAAGATGGATACCAACTATGGAAACATAATTGGATTCCAATTGTCAGACACACCCTAATACGCCCTGACGCAACACCATACGACGGAAACTGGACGTACTGGGCAACCAGGAAAGGACAAGCAATCGACACGCCAAACAAAGTAGCAAAACTACTCAAGAAGCAAAAAGGCAGGTGTACCTGGTGCGGGCAATTCTTTACCCCATCAGACCTATTAGAGGTAGACCACATACATCCAAGAAGTCAAGGCGGGAAGGATGAATATAAAAACCTCCAACTGTTGCACCGCCACACCCGCGATGATAAAACAGCTCTTGATGAAGAGAGGTTGCTGTACTCTTAACAAGGAGGTGCGAAACGTTCAGGCACGCGCATAGGGTTGCAATACCCGAAATAACTGCCCGGTGGGACTTCCACCCCTTGGTGGAATATAGGGAGTCGCTTCCCTGACCATCCCATAACTGTTTATATGTCCCGACGCTTAGAGAAATCTAAGCAAGGCAGGGGACTCAAGGTCAAGACAGAACGCTTGAACGGTGGGAGTTGTGACCCACCTAGTATAGCATGAAGTTGAGAGTAACGGCGATAGCCACCCCCAGTTTTGGGAATCATAACCCCAGGATTGAAGCGGGGAACGGAAGGCGTGAAGTAGAACCTACTACCATATGCGACCACTGCCAACCATCCATAACTAAGGAAATCTGAATGTTCCGACTTGAACCACCGTCATAAGAAGGTAGCGAAACAGGTTGACACGCTGCGCTCAAAAGAGCAAGGGGAAAAGTAGGGGTTTCTCTTTACTACCTACACAGACCTTTAAAATTACCCCGGTGGACAGGACAAGTCTAAAGATGGAATGCCCGTATAAACGGAACGTTTAAACCCCTTTTAGGCTCTCGGCAGGATGTACCTGCACAGTAGTGAAAAGTGTAAGCGTATACCTTTAAGGGGAAAGGATGTGGCTGAAAGCTAATGCCTAACTGTAATGGTTAGGATATGCCCACTAGCCACGTTGTGGATATAGAGACCGCGACAATTAAGAGTTTTATGACGAGTGCGAGTTTAAAGACTACGAGGTTGTATATAGCTCCTAAAGTTGAGGTTACAAAGCGGGGGGTCGTAGCCCTGTTCCTACTGACAAATAGGGTATCTACATCAGGAGCCGTGTGCTGGGAAACTCGCAAGCACGGTTTGGAATTGGAGTTGGGGAAGGTGACTTCTCTTTCGACCATAACGCAATCAGACTAGCAGCCGGATGAGGTGAAAGTCTCAAGTCCGGTTCTGAATGGGAGGGGTAGACCGTGAGGTCTATCTCGACCCCTAATAACTATCTGACGTAAATGATTGTACTGGAGTTTAAAGCTAAAGGCAAGTCAACTCAATACAGTGCCATTGATGAGGCCATCCGAACGGCTCAGTTCATCCGCAATAAAGCCGTCCGTTTCTGGATGGATAATTCGGGAATTGGGCAGAAGGATTTGTATCGCCTAGCGCAAAACACGCTCGAGATGAATTTCCTTTTGCTCGCGACTTAAACTCCAGCGCCTGTCAAGCGTCCATTGAAAGAGCCTATTCGGCAATTTCGCGGTTCTACGAGAACTGCCGGAAAGCCATTCCCTGGAAGAAAGGCTATCCAAAGTTCAAAAAGAACTGCCGTTCTGTTGAATACAAGACTTCTGGGTGGAAGTTATCAGAGACTCGCAAGCGAATAACCTTTACCGACAAAAAAGGGATATGTCAGCTTAAACTCAAAGGAACATGGGATTTACATTTCTACCAGGTTGAACAAATCAAACGGGTTAGGCTTATTCGTCGTGCAGACGGCTACTATGTTCAATTTATGAGTGCGAGATGTTCAGGTATGAAATAGGGCTGAGATGCCTTAAATAACTACCTGGAGGGGATCCCAGCCCCGAATCTGGATATAAGGAGCGTACTCCTGACCATCCCCATAACTGTTTATATGTCCCGACGTTTGGAGAAAATCCAAATAAGACAGGGAACCCAAGGTCATAAGCGAACTGAAAATCAGGGAGCAGAGGGTAACGCCGATAGCCACCCCCAGTTTCAGGAATCATAACCCGTCAGATTGAAGCGGGGAACGGAAGGCTCCGAGGTGTAACCTGACACCGCAAACGAGACCACTGCCAACCATCCATGATATCAAGTCCGGATAATCAATTATAGTAAAGTCTCGATTTGAGGCCACCAATGAAAACTCGTCAAGCCTCTAATTAATTCGCGCTGTTTCCACAAACTTCGGCAGCGAGCACACAAGAGTTCCTCTAGCTGCTCAAGATTCTCAAATGAGCGATTGGCAATGGGTTCATCTACCAGAGGCAACAGTCTTTCCGCTGGTTGCAGTTCCGGGGAATGGGACGGTAGAAACATTAAATGCAGTCCTTCGGGTACTTTCAGATTCTTACTGATATGCCATCCGGCTTGGTCAACCACTAACATAATGTGTTGATTTGGACCTAATTTATAGCATTAGTCAAGGTGGTTAGGACGCAGCCTTGAGAACGGAATCCATGGCATCATCGAGAGAATCAAACTGCTCACGTGCAATGGCGAATGCGGGCTTTCAACCACGACCAACATTTCTCTATCTTGTTGAGGTCTGGCGAATAAGGTGGTAGATAGAGCAAACGGCATTGAGCCGCCTCCACTAGCTCAGGAATCCGTCCCCCTTTATGAAACGTTGCATTGTCTAGCACTAGAGTCTGACCTGGCTTCAGTGTTGGAATTAAGATGAACTCCAACCACAGCTCAAACACTGTCCGATTACAACAACCCTCAAAGCGATCGGGGGCTAAGAGTTGTTGATGACACCATGGGGCCATATAGCTCACCCTGCCCTGCCTCTTCCCGGATTTGAGGACATCGAAGCGTTGTCCTTGCTCACAGTAACCATAAGGATAATCCGAGTCCTGACTATTCATGCCGGCTTCATCGAGGTAGACCACTTCTTGTGGCTCCATATGTTCAATCTGAGCAATAAACTCCTCTCGCTGTTGCTGATCACGTTCTTGGTAGCCGTAAGTTTTTTTTCTGGTGAAGCCAATTTTCTTCAAGGCTCTGGATATGGTGCGAGGAGAGATGTCGTCATCCCAAAGTTCAGCCATTTGAGCGGAGGTTTGATCGCCATGCTCTTGGGCAAAAGCCTTGAATTTTTGCCAGTCGGTAATTTTGTGGTTATTGCCAGGTCGGTGATTAGGTTTAGGGAGGAAGTCTCCGGTCTGTGCTTTTCTTTGCAGCCAGAGATTAATGGTGTTCCGGCTGACATGGAAAACTTGACTGGCTTCTGTTTTGGGCATACCGTCTAGTTCAATTGCATCAATAACTTTTTGTCTGAGGTCATAACTATAGGGGGCTGGCATTTTTGGTCTTCTTAGTCATCTCGTCCTCTCCATTATATAGCATTAGTCAAGGTGGTTAGGACGCAGCTTGGAGAACGGAATCCATGGCATCATGGAGAGAATCAAACTGCTCACGTGCAATGGCGAATGCGGGCTTTCAACCACGACCAACATTTCTCTATCTTGTTGAGGTCTGGCGAATAAGGTGGTATAGCATTAGTCAAGGTGGTTAGGACGTAGCTTGGAGAACGGAATCCATGGCATCATGGAGAGAATCAAACTGCTCACGTGCAGTGGCGAATACGGGCTTTCAGCCACGACCAACATTTCTCTATCTTGTTGAGGTCTGGCGAATAAGGCGGAAGATAGAGTAAACGGCATTGAGCCGCCTCCACCAGTTCAGCCTGCCGCCCCCCTTTATGAAACGTTGCATTGTCCAATACTAGAGTCTGACCTGGCTTCAATGTTGGAATTAAGATGAACTCCAACCACAACTCAAACACTGTCCGATTACAACAACCCTCAAAGGTAAAGGGGGCTAAGAGTTGTTGATGACACCATGCCGCCATCATGCTCACCCTGCCCTGCCTCTTCCCTGATTTGAGGGCATGGAAGCGTTGTCCTTCCTGGCAGTAACCATAAGGATAATCCGAGTCTTGACTATTCATGCCAGCTTCATCGAGGTAAACCAACCCTTCCGGCTCCATACAGCCTTTACACAAAACACAAAGTACAGTATAATGTATGGCTATTGTATAAGTTATCACAACCAACTACCATGAGCCGTTACTCTTTAGATTTTCGGAAAAAGATAGTAGAAGCCTATGAAAAAGGAGACACTTCTATCCGAAAAGTAGCGAAACGCTTTTTGGTGAGTCCAGACACGGTAAGGCGACTGGTCAAACAGTATCGATTAACGGGAGACTTATCTCCTCGTAAGTGTGGCACTAAAAAGAAAAGCATTTGATCTCAGCATGAGGAAGCCGTGATAGATATTGTAGAAGCCCACCCCGATCTGACCTTATGGCAATATAGTGAGAAGCTCAGAGAAAAGCTGGGCATAAATGTCAGTACGACCATGATAGATAGATTTTTAAAGCAGCACGATATAAGTCTCAAAAAAAAACATACAGGAGCGAAAAAGTAGTAACTGAAGAAGTACAGAAAGCGCGAGTAGATTATTGGGAAATAATTAGATATGTGGCTCCTGAAAAGCTTGTGTTTATTGATGAAAGTGGGTTATGGGTAGGGATGAGCAGACCGTTAGCCAGAGCTACGAAAGGGAAAAAAGTCTATGAACTGCGGAAATCCTATCGAGGTAAAAAAAATGACAATAATTGGTGCAATTAAGCTCTCCGGATTGGTGGGGACTCAAACATTAGAAGGGTCAATGAAAAAAGAGGATTTTCTCCAATTCATCAAGTTAGATTTATTGCCAAAATTAAAAAAAGGAGATGTAGTGGTAATGGATAACTTAAATTATCATCATCGAGAAGAAGTCCAAGAAATGATAGAGTCAGTAGGAGCCAGGGTAGAATATCTGCCGGTGTATTCCCCTGAGTTTAACCCTATAGAGATGATGTGGTCACAGCTCAAAAGTTTAGTGTGCAAGTTCAGGACGGAGACCATGGAATTATTAGTGAGATTGGTAGAAGTGGCGGTAAGCCTTGTGGATTTACAGTGTTTGAATAACTGGTTTACCAAGTGTTGTTACTGTGCTTAATGATTGAGATAAAGGCTGTATGTTAAATCTGAGCAATAAACTCCTCTCGCTGTTGCTGATCACGTTCTTGGTAGCCGTAAGTTTTTTTTCTGGTGAAGCCAATTTTCTTCAAGGCTCTGGATATGGTGCGAGGAGAGATGTCGTCATCCCAAAGTTCAGCCATTTGAGCGGAGGTTTTGTCGCCATGCTCTTGGGCAAAAGCCTTGAATTTGTGCCAGTCGGTAATTTGGTGGCTATGACCAGGTGGGCGATTAGGTTTAGGGAGGAAGTCGCCGGTGTGTTCTTTTCTTTGCAGCCAGAGATTGATAGTGTTCCTGCTGACATGGAAAACTTGACTGGCTTCGGTTTTGGGTATACCGTCTAGTTCAATTGCATTAATAACTTTTTGTCTAAGGTCGTAACTGTAGGGAGCTGGCCTTTTCGGTCTTCTGTAGATATCCTTGCCATTATACGTCCTAACTTTTCTGTCTTGTGCTATAAATTCTGCAATGGGTAGGAGTATAATGGCGAGAGCGAGTTTAAAGACTACGTGGTGCATATAGCTCTGAACAAAGAAGGACAAAGCAGTGGTTGGTATCGCTGTGCCACTGACAATGTGGGCATCCACACCAGGAGCCGTGTGAGGTAAAAATCTCAAGCACGGTTTTGACTGGGAGGGGATGGAGGCGACTCCATTCTCGACCCCTACCTCAAAGCGGACGTTAAAGTAGACAGTCAGCCCACGGGTAAAGCGATTGGTTTGGACGTAGGACTTAAGGAGTTTTATACCGATTCTAATGGTCATACCGAACCTAACCCCAGATTTTATCGGAAAGGTGAGAGCCGCTTGAAATTTAGACAAAAGCGTGTTTCTCGTAAAAAGAAAGGCTCATCTAACCAAAAGAAAGCAATTAACCGACTAGGGCGAGTACACCTCAAGATAAGTAGGCAACGTGTTGGCGAAGCCTGCGCGAAGCGCATAGAACACGCCAAGAGACTGGCGCGTTGCGTAATCCAATCTAACGATTTGGTCGCATATGAAAACTTGAGGGTTAAGAATCTGGTTAGAAACCACTGTCTCGCCAAGTCGATTAATGATGCTCTTTGGTATCAATTCAGGAAGTGGTTAGAGTATTTTGGGGTTAAGTTTGGGAAGGTGACGGTTGCCGTTAACCCGGCTTATACCTCACTCGAATGCTCTAACTGTGGTGCAGTGGTTAAAAAGACCCCATCCACTCGAACTATTAGGGGTCGAGAATGGAGTCGCCTCCATCCCCTCCCATTCAGAACCGTGCGTGAAAGTTTCCCTTCACACGGCTCCTAGTTTGACTGCTCCATTGTTAAGGATACAGCTTCGGCATCATCTAGTGCCGTTTTATCATCGCGGGTGTGGCGGTGTAGTAACTGAAGATTCTTATATTCATCCTTTCCACCGTGGTTTCGAGGTATAATGTGGTCTACTTCAATTATATCTGATGGTACGAAATACTGTCCACACCATGTACACCTACCTTTTTGCTTTTTGAGTAGTTTTGCTACCCTATTTGGCGTTTCAATTGCTTGACCTTTTCTGGTTGCCCAGTAAGTCCAATTTCCGTCGTATGGTGTTGCGTCAGGGCGTATTAGGGTGTGTCTAACAATCGGAGTCCAATTATGTTTCCATAGTTGGAATCCATCTTTGGTCTTGAATAACCAAGATTCATGTCTTTCTTTCCCATTGCTAAGTTTAACCGTTCCTTGTTGGAAATAGTTTCCTAGCTTTTCGTGGCTTGCCTTTCCGCATCTTGAACCTGTCTATGCCCGTAACATTTGCCAAACTATGTGGTCTAGTTTAACGAAGGTCTCTGATGAGACTACCGCTGAATAGTAATTTGACCATCCTCGAATAATCGGGTTTAGTTTGTTAATCAGGGCTGACTGGGGTGCTGTTTTATGTTGTTTTATTACACCCTTAATCACTTCCGTGTGGGCTTGAACTGCTTTCTTGCTGGGTTTGATGTGGGTCTTGTGACCGATTAATCGGCTTGCCATTCCCCCTGTTTTCCCAGATTTATATTTTCCTGCTGGATATTGCCTGATATTGAATCCTAGAAAATTAAACCCTGGCTCCTCTGTTTTGCCATCATATTCAATAGGTTTGAACGTATGGCAGATTCGAGTATTTTCAGGTTTTATTTCTAGTCCTACAGGTTTTAACCATACGGAGATAGCGGTTTTGCACTGTTCAATAATTTCTAGTGATGGTGATATCACTACAAAATCATCGGCGTATCTTATAACAGTAGCCTGCGCTCTGTTTGCTTTCTTGGGATACATTGTTTCTATGAACCTAACCATTCCCAACAGTGCGATGTTGGCGAGTATTGGACTTATTACCCCTCCCTGGGGTGTCCCTGATTCGGTATCCTCAAATACACCGTTGTCTAGCACACCAGCTTTGAGCCACTGTTTCAGGTCTCTCTTTAGGCTGCTTGGACAATGAATTTTGGACAGTAGGTAATCATGGTTCACGGTAAGAGCATTTCGCTATATCAGCGTCGAGAACATAGTATTGTCCTTGATTTATGGCAGTATAGATTCTACCAATTGCGTCTTGGGCTGACCGTCCGGGACGGAACCCGTAGCTTGTGCCTTCAAATCTCGATTCCCATTCAGGTTCGAGAGCCGACTTAACCAAGGCTTGCCTTGCTCTGTCTTGGATTGTGGGTATTCCTATTCCAGCTTTTTTCATCCCTTCCAGGTTTTGGAATCCAAACCCGTCGCAGTGGTTTTGCTTTGAGGTTTCCCTTAATGTTCTTGACCAGTTCAAACCTTTGTCTTGGAGAGACTACTCTTACTCCATCAACCCCAGCTGTCTTCTTGCCTTGACCCGCTTGGGGGGCGGGTTTATTAAGCTGACTGTTGGGAAGCATGGCTGACCGTGGAACCCGCCCCTACAGTCTCACTGCTAAGAGTCGGGCATAATATGACTTCACCAGTAAACGTTGCAACCTTCTTGCCTTCGCGTCCTGTCCCGATTTAGCTGCTTGAAATATCCTCTTTTGGAGCTTGAAAACTTTTCTATGAACTTTCGCCCATGGAATATGTTTCCATCCAAACGCACCTCTTGATTGGTCTTGATTTCTCAAAGCCTTTCTTTAAACTCGCTTTCGTCATAGTAACTCCTACTAGACTCTATTCTTTACAATCAAACCGTGACCTGTCTGCATATCCCTACCGTTACAGTTGGGCATTGGCTTCTGGTCACATCTTACCCCCTCAGAGGCATCCGTTTACATTTGTCACTACTAACTATCTCGACCAGATTGTTAGAGCCTGAGAGGGGTTATAACGTTCCGTTTATATGGGCATTCCATCTTTAGACTTGTCCTCTCCACCGGGGTACTTTTAAAGGTCTGTGTAGGTATCTAATAAAAAACCCTACTTTTCCCCTTACTCTTTTGATCGCAGCGTTTCAACCTATTTCGCTACTTTGTATTTACGATGGTTCAAGTCGGAACATTCAGATTTCCTTAGTCGTGGATGGTTGGCAGTGCTCGCGTCTGGTAGTTGGTTCTACTTCACGCCTTCCGTTCCCCGCTTCAATCCTGGGGTTATGATTCCCAAAACTGGGGGTGGCTGTTATGGTCGAAAGGGAAGTCACCTTCCCCGACTCCACTTCAAAACCGTACTTGAGACTTTCATCTCATACGGCTCCTGATGTGAATACCCCTTTGTCAGTGGGAACAGGGCTACAACCCCCTGCTTTATGACCTCAACTTTCGGAGCTATATACACACGTAGTCATTAACTCGTTTTCGTCATAACACTCTTAGTTGTTGTGGTCTCTATATCCACACCGTGACTAGTGGGCATATCCTAACCATTACAGTTAGGCATTAGCTTTCAGTCACATCCTTTTCCCTTAAAGGCATACGCTTACACTTTTCGCTACTCCACAAGTACATCCTGCCACTTGAGAGCCAATGAGGGGTTTAAACGTTCCATCTATGCGGGCATTCCATCTTTAGATTCGTCCTATCCACCGGGGTACTTTAAAGGTCTGTGAAGGTGGTGGTAATATACCCCTTCTTTTCCCCGTGCTCTTTTGAGCGCAGCGTATCAACCTATTTCGCTACTAGAGTATTACGATGGTTCAAGCCGGACATTCGGTTTCCCTAATCATGGATGGTTGGCAGTGGTCGCCTCTGGTAGTAGGTTCTACTTCACGCCTTCCGTTCCCCGCTTCAATCCTGGGGTTATGATTCCCAAAACTGGGGGTGGCTATCGCCGTTACTCTCAACCTTACGTTATACTCAAGGGGTTCACAACTCCCCTCTTTTTTTCGCTCAGTCTTGACCTTGAGTCTCTCTGCCTTATCTGGTTGTCGAAGCCAGATGTTGAGACACATAGATAGTTATGGGATGGTCAGGGGTGCGAATCCCTTATATTCCACCAAGGGGTGGAAGTCCCACTAGGAGGTTATTTAAGGCATTGCAGCCCTATTTCACTCCTAAACGTCTCGCACATCGCCGTTACTCTCAACGCAATTGTTAAGGAATCATTAAGATTCTCAATTTTGCGTTTTGACCTTGAGTTCCCTGCCTTGATTAGGGGTCGAGATAGACCTCACGGTCTACCCCTCCCATTCAGCAGCAGAACCGTACATGAGACTTTCACCTCATACGGCTCCTAGTTTGACCGTCTCCTTGTTAAGAGTACAGCATCATCTCTTCATCAAGAGCTGTTTTATCATCGTGACAATGGCGATGTAATAATTGAAGATTCTTGTATTCATCCTTTCCGCCTTGGCTTCTAGGTACAATGTGGTCTACTTCAATTAAATCTAATGGGGTAAAGAATTGCCCGCACCAGGTACACTTGCCTTTTTGCTTTTTAAGTAGTTTTGCTACCTTATTTGGCGTATCGATTGCTTGTCCTCTCCTGGTTGCCCAGTAAGTCCAATTTCCATCGTATGGTGTTGCGTCGGGGCGTATTAAGGTGTGTCTGACAATTGGGGTCCAGTTATGTTTCCATAATTGGAGTCCTTCTTTGGTCTGGAATAACCAAGATTCCTGTCTTTCATTCCCATTGCTAAGTTTAACCGTTCCATGTCTGAAATAGTTCCTCAGCTTTTCGTAGTTCATCCCTTTGCATCTTGATGCTGTCCATGCCCGTAACATTAACCAGATTATGAGGTCTAGCTTATTGAAGGTCTCTGCTGAGACTACCGCTGAGTAGTAATTTGACCATCCCCGAATAATCGGGTTTAGATGTTTTATCAGGGCTGACTGAGGTGCTGTTCTATGTTGTTTGATTACACCTTTAATCACTTCTGTATGGGCTTTAACTGCTTTATGGCTGGGTTTTATGTGGGTTTTATGTCCGATTAATCGGCTTGCTGCCCCGCCTGTTTTCCCAGATTTATATTTTCCTACTGGATGTTGCCTGATATTGAATCCTAGAAAGTCGAACCCTGGTTTTTCTGTTTTACCATCATACTCAGTAGATTTGAGCGTGTGGCAGATTCGAGTTTTTTCAGATTTTATTTCTAAGCCTACAGGTTTTAGCCATTCAGAAATAGCAGTTTGGCACTGTTCAATGATTCCTAGGTCTTTGGAGATGACCACAAAATCATCGGCATATCTTATAAGGTTCACCTGGGTGGCTGTGCCTTTATTTGGATACATTCCTTTAACTAGCCTTTCCATTCCCAACAGTGCGATGTTGGCGAGTATTGGACTTATTACCCCTCCTTGAGGTGTTCCTGCTTCTGTATCCTCAAATACACCTTTATCTAGCACTCCCGCTTTGAGCCATTGTTTCAGGTCTCTTTTTAGGCTGCTTGGACAATGAATTTTGGACAGTAGGTAATCATGGTTCACGGTAAGAGCATTTTGCTATATCGGCATCGAGAACATAATATTGTCCTTGATTTATGGCAGTGTAAATTCTGCTAACTGCGTCATGGGCTGACCGTCCTGGACGGAACCCGTAGCTTGTGCCTTCAAATCTCGATTCCCATTCAGGTTCGAGAGCCGACTTAACCAAGGCTTGCCTTGCTCTATCTTGAATTGTGGGTATTCCTATTCCAGCTTTTTTCATCCCTACCAGGTTTTGGAATCCAAACCCGTCGCAGTGGTTTTGCTTTGAGGTTTCCCTTAATGTTCTTGACCAGTTCAAACCTTTGTCTTGGAGAGATTACTCTTACTCCATCAACACCGGCTGTCTTCTTGCCTTGACCCGCTTGGGGGGGCGGGTTTATTAAGCTGACTGTTGGGAAGCATGGCTGACCGTGGAACCCACCCCTACAGCCGCACTGCTAAGAGCCGGGCATAATATGATTTCACCAATAGACGTTGCCACCTTCTAACCTTTGCATCCTGTCCCGATTTAGCTGCTTGAAATATACTCTTTTGGAGCTTGAAGACTTTCCGCTGAACCTTAGTCCATGGGATTGCCTTCCATGCGTTGTTCGTAGTCTTGATTGGTTTGGGCTTGCCAAATCCTTTCTTTAAACTCACTATCGCCATATGTACACCTACTAGACTCTATTCCTTACAATCAAACCGTGACCTGTTAGCATATCCCTACCATTACAGCAGGGCGTTGGCTTTTGGTCACATCTCACCCCCTAATAGGCTTACGCTTACACTTTCACTACTGACTCTCTCGACCAGATTGTCAGAGCCTAGAAGGGGTTAAAAACGTTCCGTTTGTATGGGCATTCCATCTTTAGATTTGTCCTCTCCACCGGGGTACTTTAAAGGTCTGTGTAGGTGGTGTCAAAAAACCCCTACTTTTCCCCATGCTCTTTTGAGCGCAGCGTATCAACCTCTTTTCGCTACTTAGAATTGACGATGGTTCAAGCCGGACATTCGGTTTCCCTAATCATGGATGGTTGGCAGTGGTCAAGTTTGGCAGTTGGTTCTGCTTCATGCCTTCCGTTCCCCGCTTCAGTCCCAGAGTTGTGATTCCTGAAATTGGGGGTGGCTATCGCCGTTACCCTGACTTCCTAGCTTTACTTATCCATTTCTGGGCTTACTATAAGGAATTTGTATGAGTTAGTTCGTTTTGACCTTGGGTTCCCTGCCTTATTTGGTATATTTATATACCGAATGTTGGGACATATAAACAGTTATGAGGATGGTCAGGAGTGCGCTCCTTATATTCAACCAAGGGGTTGAAGTACCCACCAGGCGGTTATTTCAGGTATTTCAACCCTATTTCATGCCTGAACGTCTCGCACTTTGTATATTTATATACCAAACGTTGGGACATATAAACAGTTATGGGATGGTCAGGGTACGAATCCCTTATATTTCACCAAGGGGTAAAAGTCCCACTAGGAGGTTATTTCATGCATTGCAGCCTTATTTGACTCCTAAACATCTCGCACCATACCTGTCAATGTGGGTTCAGCTTGGATCGGGATTGGAACGCTGCGATTAACATCCTGAAGTCAGCCTTGTGTACGCTAGGGTATAGCGGAACATGGGTCTATTACCCGAACGCTTCAGGAGATTCGACCTCTACTCTGGCTGGAGCAATCCTGTCAAAGCAAGTTGGGTCTATGAATGAAGAATCCCCTCGTCTTTACGCAGGGGAGTGTCAAACCCGCCCTAGCCAATTTGGCTTACAATTTGGGTATTAATGGGTACTTTTGACTCTCCCCCCTCTCAAGAGAGGGGGATTCACAATCGACCCAAAAACGGTAATTAGGGGCGGGTTCACGAACAATCCGCTCGAAATAGAGGATGATTGCTAGAGGCGGCGGCTACAGCAGGGGAAGTCGAAACGCCCCTACCCAGTCTAAAGATTAGGTGACCCTATGTAGTTGTTGATGCCAAATGCTTCTCAATCACCTCAGAAATATCTGAGGGTTTGACTCGGGTATAATGAGCCTTATCTGGCATGAAAACTAAGTTGGGTCCTAATTTACATTTTTTCAGACAACCTGTTTTTTCAATTTTAACTTGATCATGCAATCCGCGATCGCATAAGGCTTGCTCCAGCACTTGACAAACGGCTTGTCCTCCTCGCTTCCGACAATCTGATTTCTGACAAATTAGAATTTTAGCGGGTTTAGGCTGACTTTTAGTTGGGGAACTGGGAGACTTTACCGGGCGCACTGATGGTTCAGAGGCTAGTATAATCCTGGTGGCTTTTAGTTTGACCTTGAAATTTTTTAAATTGAGGATTTTTTCGCCAAATACTCTCACCTCTACCCCCTCATATAACAGGTGTTTTGCATCGTAATTTAATCGCTTAGATAGCTTAATTCTATACAATCCTGATGTGGTGATTAGTTGCAATATTTGCGGGTTTTTGCCTTTTAATAAAATCTGCACAACCCTACCGGAAAGGCTGAAATCCGAAACTTGCTTATTGAATTTAGACATAATTTTAGAAGTGTGTTTGGTGTGCTTTGGTTAATGGGATTTATTGCCTAACTACGATGCCAGGCTCTTTCCAGAGATAGGGCTAGTTCCCGTGGCGATGCACTTAACCTTCTCACGACACTAGCAAGCTGAACAGCTTCGGTGGTGTTGGTAATCTTTACCCGCAGGGGGTGATCTACCTGACACCAACAGGTAATTCCCAATTCTTGGAGGCGCTGATAGACCTGCCACCTTTTTGACCAGGCCACTTCTACTACTTCACCGGACTTGGGATCTAATTCTGATGAATTCATTACTACATCTAAATGAAATATATTGGCACTACATTGGGCTGATTACTGCTGCCCTAGCTTAAAATTGCCTGGGCTAGTCCCATATTTCATTGATAACATAAATGAAATATTTTCTCAATAGCTAGTTTATAAAAGTTTACGAAAACCTCAGCGCCAGGGGCAGATTGATGGCAAATAATACATCCAAATATATACTTACCGAAAAAAATCTGTAAATTTAGATACATTTTGGGGAAAATTATGCCAAAATTTTAGTAGGGGAATTTTTTGATCATAAAATCGGAGATTTAAAATCATGAGTTTAGAAGAACAAGCCCGGGAATTGTTGGCCCAGAATCGTCACCATAAGCAGCATCTTCACGAAACGATGCGTTCGCGAGCGGAGGAGGAAGGCGATCGCCCAATTATTGCGGACTCTCAAGGGCGGGAACTGTTAGCCGAAACCCGTCACCATGATGAACATATCCACGAAACGATGCTGTCGCGGGCGGCCCAGGAAGGCGATCGCGCACGTGGAGCTTGTAGCGAGCCTAATCACAGTATGGCGCACGAACAGGCGCGGGAACTGTTAGCCGAAACCCGTCACCATGATGAACATATCCACGAAACGATGCTGTCGCGGTCTAGTGAGGGATATTAGCAATAGTAGAGGTAGAGTTAGCATAGCCCCATGAGGGGAGACAAAACCACCTAGGAAGGTAGTTAGCAACCTACTTTCTTAGGTGGTGTGCGAGACGTTCAGGAGACCAAATAGGGCTGTGATGCCTGAAATAACCTCCTGGTGGGACTTAAACCCCTTGGTTGAATATAAGGGAAAGCACCCCTGACCATCCCATAACTGTTTATGTGTCCCAAAGTTTGGACTTGTGACCAAACTTTATCTAATGCGGGGAACTCAAGGTCATAAACAAACTGCTTGAGCGGAGAGTCATGACTCCATAATATAGCACTAGTCAATACGGTTAGGACGCAGCCTTGAGAACGGAATCCATGGCATCATCGAGAGAATCAAACTGCTCACGTGCAATGGCGAATGCGGGCTTTCAACCACGACCAACATTTCTCTATCTTGTTGAGGTCTGGCGAATAAGGCGGAAGATAGAGTAAACGGCATTGAGCTGCCTCCACCAGTTCAGCCTGCCGTCCCCCTTTATGAAACGTTGCATTGTCAAATACTAGAGTCTGACCTGGCTTCAATGTTGGAATTAAGATAAACTCCAACCACAACTCAAACACTGTCCGATTACAACAACCCTCACCTCAAAGGTAAAGGGAGCTAAGAGTTGTTGATAACACCATGCGGCCATATAGCTCACCCTGCCCTGCCTCTTCCCGGATTTGAGGGCATCGAAGCGTTGTCCTTCCTGGCAGTAACCATAAGGATAATCCGAGTCTTGACTATTCATGCCAGCTTCATCGAGGTAAACCAACTCTTCCGGCTCCATATGTTGAATCTGAGCAATAAACGCCTCTCGCTGTTGCTCATCACCTTCTTGGTAGCCGTAAGTTTTTTTTCTGGTGAAGCCAATTTTCTTCAAGGCTCTGGATATGGTGCGAGGAGAGATGTCGTCATCCCAAAGTTCAGCCATCTGAGCGGAGGTTTTGTGGCCATGCTCTTGGGCAAAAGCCTTGAATTTGTGCCAGTCGGTAATTTGGTGGTTATGACCAGGTGGGCGATTAGGTTTAGGGAGGAAGTCTCCGGTGTGTTCTTTTCTTTGCAGCCAGAGATTGATAGTGTTCCGGCTGAGATGGAAAAATTGACTGGCTTTGGTTTTGGGCATACCGTCTAGTTCAATTGCATCAATAACTTTTTGTCTGAGGTCGTAACTATAGGGGGCTGGCATTTTTGGTCTTCTTAGTCATCTCGTCCTCTCCATTATACGTCCTAACTTTCCTGTCTTGTGCTATAACTCTGTTCCTTTTGACAAAAGGGTATCCACATCAGGAGTCGTGTGAGGTGAAAGTCTCAAGCACGGTTTTGAATGGGAGTTCGGGAAGGTGACTTCCCGTTCGACCCCTACCATATCTGGCTAATTATCGCCCAATATTCCGACTTAATTAACTTTGCAATCTCCATATTGTTCTGGTCCAATCATAGCATCAGTCACCCAGAGACTTTGAACATCACCGTCTCGGAGCCAGCCTCTGTCTCCGGCTTGTAGGGTGGTAATTGGCTCTGGGTTATCTATGGGTTGATTAATCCCTTGAGGGTCGGAGTCGTCCAATTCTGTCGGTAAAGGGGTATTATTGTCTGGTGTAGCTAGATTATGCGATGAGGGAACCGAACACACTTTTAACTCTACCCAAGTTCCGTCATTTTGGGTTGTTTGTCGTTCGAGAACCTGAAAGACACTATTGCTAGGAACTTCCCCTTTTAATTCCCCTTCCACAAAGTCTTGGTGCAATACAATAGGACTTGGGGGGATGTTATTCTGTATAGTGCGAGCAGAACTCAATTGGATGACTGATCCAAGCGGAACACCTGCGCCATAGGGGACAGTTGGGGTAGGGAGAGAAGGATCAGCGGGTCTGGTGGTAAGGGGGGTGCTAGTAGGCGGTTCGTCGGGTTCTGTGGTCTGATCACCCCCTAGGAATGTCCAAGCTAAGGCCCCGCCAATACCCAACAGTATTAAAATGCCTAATGATAATAACCAAATTGAACGGCTTTTGTTTTTGTCAACTACAATTAATTCGGTTTGCATAGCTGAGTCGTCAGAACCGCTGAGGTCTGATGAGCTATCGGCTATGGTGTCATCGTTGAGACTAATGGCGGTAGGAACGGAAATTTCCGGTAAGTCTTGAATTGTCTTGGGGGAAACTTGAAAATGCAGTAGGGCGATGGTAACGTTATCATGGCCGTTTTGGGTGTTGGCAATTTTCAAGAGGCGATCTCGTACTGATGGGAGGGTAGTTTGACCCTGCAAAACTGGTAAGATTTCGCTCTCCCAATATTGTTCTACCCGATCGCGATCGCTCAATCCATCGGAACATAGGACAAAGATACAATCGGAGTCAACGGGAAATCTCTGGATGGTAGGATGTAAATTGAGAGAGTGGGTAATTCCGAGGGCTTGAATTAGGGCTCCCGATGAAATTGCTTGTATGGCTTCACGATAGATGGTATAGCCTAGTCTAACTTCTCGGGAGGCGACATCATCATCAAGGGTAACCTGGTAGCAACCCTCAGGTGTAATCCAGTAGGCGCGGGAGTCTCCAATATGGGTTAAATATATTTCATGAACATGAGCCAAAGCCATGACTATAGTAGTTCCCATGCGTTGACGACCCTGGCGCTCTTCGGTATCATTGCGATCGCTAATGGCATCGTTAGCAATACTAATGGCTCGCTTCAACCGATTGGTCAAGGAAAGGGGGTCCCAATTGGCGGTTGGTAGGGGAATTTTTTCCATTTGTTCCCGTACAATTTCAATAGCTAAACCAGAAGCCACCTCGCCGCCTTCCTGTCCGCCAATACCATCGCAGACAATAGCCAAAGCCATGGAGTTTTCATCAATACCATCGTTGTACGCGGACCGATAGCAGGCATCTTCATTATGCGATCGCGTAGGACCTGCATCTGTGACGGTGACAATATCGACTTGTCTTTCTAAAGACCGTCCACAAATGACTAAGGCTTGGTCTAGTTGACTGGCCAAGCGCATCGACTTTCTAATTTCCCCGGCTATCAGTTGTTGGGTAAGTTGTTCCAAAAATTTCTGAATCCGGCGATCTGCTGTAGGAATTAACGATTGCCAAACTGACCCCAGTTGAGATAGTCCTGCGGCTTTAGCTTGGTAGCGTAATTCCAATAATCTGACCAGAGGCCCTTCTACCCGCAGCAGGTCAAAATCAAGTAGACTGGAAGCGACCCCCTGACAACTCAAGGGATACCACAATGTAGCTATCTGCCATAACCAGCTTAATTGACGCATGGCTGATGTTTCTTCCCAGACTTGGGATAGTAATGGTCGAAGTTCCCCCGACTTAGGTTCAATGGGGCATCCTTCTAACAGCCATATATCTTTTTTTAGGGGACTTTTGGCTGCAGGTATCCACCCATAGACCTGGGGAATGTGGAGTCGCTCAGAAAACAGTTTCAGGTAACAGGAAATCTCCTCGGCGGTAATATCATTTCCGGGAGTTTGCGGAAGTTGTTCGGGTTGAGTGTCCACAAAAATACGACCGCCCTGGCTGAGATAGCGATCGGCAATCAAAGTTCCAGCGGGCATATCCTCAAAGCCCGTAACGAGCGCCCATAGATAGTATTTTCGCATATCATTTTGCATAGAGGGTTCTCACATCTGGAGTAGCCACCAAATTGGGTTCAGGGAATATTTGGATACCAGACCAGAGTGTCTCGTTTCATACCAATACAATCGAGGGTTACGACACAGACAGCAGCCAAGCATTGGAACAACAACACATAGAGTGGTGCAGAAGGGGCGCGTGCGTCACGAAATGTAATCTTTTCGTGTTTTCCGAAAATTGTCGGGATGTGACGCACCCTACAGTTATTGGCGCTGAGTGACTGGCTGGTGTGAACTATTGTAGCGCTTATTATCTCCCAGTATAGTTATCATAGGACCGGGATTTATAGCACAAGACAGAAAAGTTAGGACGCATAGTACAAGACAGGAAAGTTAGGACGTATAGCACTAGTCAATACGGTTAGGACGCAGCCTTGAGAACAGAATCCATGGCATCATGGAGAGAATCAAACTGCTCACGTGCAATGAATGGCGAATGCGGGCTTTCAACCACGACCAACATTTCTCTATCTTGTTGAGGTCTGGCGAATAAGGCGGAAGATAGAGTAAACGGCATTGAGCTGCCTCCACCAGTTCAGCCTGCCGCCCCCCTTTATGAAACGTTGCATTGTCCAATACTATAGCACTAGTCAATACGGTTAGGACGCAGCCTTGAGAACAGAATCCATGGCATCATCGAGAGAATCAAACTGCTCACGTGCAATGGCGAATGCGGGCTTTCAACCACGACCAACATTTCTCTATCTTGTTGAGGTCTGGCGAATAAGGCGGAAGATAGAGTAAACGGCATTGAGCCGCCTCCGCCAGTTCAGCCTGCCGCCCCCCTTTATGAAACGTTGCATTGTCCAGTACTAGAGTTTGACCTGGCTTCAATGTTGGAATTAAGATGAACTCCAACCACAACTCAAACACTGTCCGATTACAACAACTCTCAAAGGTAAAGGGGGCTAAGAGTTGTTGATGACACCATGCGGCCATATAGCTCACCCTGCCCTGCCTCTTCCCGGATTTGAGAGCATCGAAGCCTTTTCCTTCCTCGCAGTAACCATAAGGGTAATCCGAGTCCTGACTATTCATGCCGGCTTCATCGAGGTAGACCACTTCTTGTGGCTCCATATGTTCAATCTGAGCAATAAACTCCTCTCGCTGTTGCTGATCACGTTCTTGGTAGCCGTAAGTTTTTTTTCTGGTGAAGCCAATTTTCTTCAAGGCTCTGGATATGGTGCGAGGAGAGATGTCGTCATCCCAAAGTTCAGCCATTTGAGCGGAGGTTTGATCGCCATGCTCTTGGGCAAAAGCCTTGAATTTATGCCAGTCGGTAATTTGGTGGCTATGACCAGGTGGGCGATTAGGTTTAGGGAGGAAGTCGCCGGTGTGTTCTTTTCTTTGCAGCCAGAGATTGATGGTGTTCCTGCTGACATGGAAAACTTGACTGGCTTCGGTTTTGGGTATACCGTCTAGTTCAATTGCATTAATAACTTTTTGTCTAAGGTCGTAACTGTAGGGGGCTGGCCTTTTGGGTCTTCTGTAGATATCCTTGCCATTATACGTCCTAACTTTTCTGTCTTGTGCTATATGTGCAGGTAGTCGTATGAGCCCCCTACTTTTCCCCTTGCCCTTTTGGGCGCAGCGTGTCAACCTATTTCGCTGCTAATGTATTACCATGGTTCAAGTCGGACATTCAGTTTCCTTAATCATAGATGGTTGGCAGTGGTCGAGTAGGAGGTAGGTTCCTCCACACGCCTTCCGTTCCCCGCTTCAATCCTGGGGTTATGATTCCCCAAACTGGGGGTGGCTATCGCCGTTACCCTCTGCTCTGTGATTTCTCAGTTCGCTTAGGACTTTGGGTTCCCTGCCTTGCTTAGTTCCCTAAGCGTCGGGACATATAAACAGTTATGAGGATGGTCAGGAGTGCGATCCTTATATCCAAATTCGGGGCTGTAATCCTCACCGGGTAGTGATTTAGGGCATTTCAGCCCTATTTCATACCCGAACGTCTCGCACCATGCGCTTACATTTTTCACTACTGCCTTGTGAATAGCATTACTCACTTGTTTATAGGCAGACCATTAGAGGGGTTACAACGTTCCGTTTATACGGGCATTCCATCTTGAGATTTGTCCTGTCCACCGGGGTACTTTAAAGGTCTGTGCAGGTAGGTAAAGAAGCCTCCTACTTTTCCCCTTGTTCTTTTGAACGTAGCGTGTCAACCTATTTCGCTACTACAGAGTTACGATGGTTCAAGCCAGACATTCGGTTTCCCTAATCATGGATGGTTGGCAGTGGTCGCGTCTTAGTAGTAGGTTCTACCTCACGCCTTCCGTTCCCCGCTTCAATCTGACGGGTTATGATTCCTCAAACTGGGGGTGGCTATCGCCGTTACTCTCTACTCATTGTTATCATGGGGTCATAACTTCCCATTCAAAACAGTTTGTTTGATGACCTTGAGTTCCCTGCCTTGTTTGGGGGTTCAATCCAAACGTTGGGACGTATAAACAGTTATGGGGAATGGTTCGAGGCTCCGACCTCTTATCCAGACTCGGGGCTGGCTTCCCCACTAGGAGGTGATTTCAGGCATCACAGCCTTATTTGGTCTCCTAAAGATTTCGCACTCTCTACTCATTGTTATCATGGGGTCATAACTTCCCATTCAAAACAGTTTGTTTGATGACCTTGAGTTCCCTGCCTTGTTTGGGGGTTCAATCCAAACGTTGGGACGTATAAACAGTTATGGGGAATGGTTCGAGGCTCCGACCTCTTATCCAGACTCGGGGCTGGCTTCCCCACTAGGAGGTGATTTCAGGCATCACAGCCTTATTTGGTCTCCTAAAGATTTCGCACTCTCTACTCATTGTTATCATGGGGTCATAACTTCCCATTCAAAACAGTTTGTTTGATGACCTTGAGTTCCCTGCCTTGTTTGGGGGTTCAATCCAAACGTTGGGACGTATAAACAGTTATGGGGAATGGTTCGAGGCTCCGACCTCTTATCCAGACTCGGGGCTGGCTTCCCCACTAGGAGGTGATTTCAGGCATCACAGCCTTATTTGGTCTCCTCAACATTTCGCACCCTCTACTCCCTGATTTCTCAGTTTGTTTATGACCTTGGGTTCCCTGCCTTGCTTAGATTGATCCAAGCGTCGGGACATATAAACAGTTATGAGGTTGGTCAGAAGCGAGCTTCTTATATCCAGCTACGAGCTGGAACCCTCACGCTTGCTGTTATTTCAGGCATTGCAGCCCTATTTGATGCCTAAACGTCTCGCACGATTAATTTTAGGATGGGGTTTCTACTCGCGGCAGTCCCATACTATAGTTGACCGCCCTAGTACCGAGATTATAGGAGATTTGACCGGATTGCAAAAGCGATCGCACAAAATGCTCTAAATCTGATCCAATGCGACGGAGATTATATTCTGTCAAATCTTCCCCTTCCGATGCTGCGACTAACTCATCAAACTTTCGATAGACTTGTTGCAGGGCTTCATCATTCCAGTTAAATTCATTATCTGGGTCAATGTCAATGGTCAATTTTTCTTCACTGGGAATGATTTCGTTATCCTGAAGTTCCGCAGTCAAAATGTGAATGTGACGGGTTGTAGACTTTAACAGCATAGTTTAGGATGAGTGAGACTAAGTGCCTATTATACACTTATTACGGCGACTGTGATCCCAACAATCACCAGAGGCTAGGCTAATTGATAAGTGCGAGACGTTTAGGAGACCAAATAAGGCTGCAATGCCTGAAATAACCTCCTAGTGGGGATTTAAACCCCTTGATTGAATATAAGGAGCGCACTCCTGACCATCCTCATAACTGTTTATATGTCCCGACGCTTGGAGAAATCTAAGCAAGGCAGGGAACTCAAGGTCATAAACAAACTGAGAAATCAGGGAGTAGAGAGTAACGGCGATAGCCACCCCCAGTTTTAGGATTCATAACCCGTCAGATTGAAGCGGGGAACGGAAGGCATGAGGTAGAACCTACTACCAAAAATGTGACCACTGCCAACCATCCATGACTAAGGAAATCTGAATGTTCCGACTTGAACCATCGTAATTAGCAAGCAGCGAAATAGATTGACACGCTGCGCTCAAAAGAGCAAGGGGAAAAGAAGAGGTTTTTATATACCATCTTCACAGACCTTTAAAAGTACCCCGGTGGATAGGACAAGTCTAAAGATGGAATGCCCATATAAACGGAACGTTTTAAATCCTCCTGGACTATGAATATCTGGTCGAGATATCAGTAGTAACAAATGTAAGCGCAAGTCCTAGAGGAAGTGAGATGTGACCAAAAGCCAACGCCCTGCTGTAATGGCAGGGATATGCTGACAGGTTACGGTTTGATTGCATGAATAGAGTCTAGTAGGAGTTACTATGACGAAAGCGAGTTTAAAGAAAGGTTTTGAGAAATCAGAGCCAATCAAGACGTGCGTTTGTATGGAAACAAATCCCCTGGGCGAAAGTCCAGAGGAAAGTTGTCAAGCTCCAAAAGAGGATATTTCAAGCAGCTAAATCGGGACAGGATGCAAAGGCAAGAAGGTTGCAACGTCTACTGGTGAAGTCATATTATGCACGGCTCTTAGCAGTGCGACGAGTGACTCAAGATAATCAAGGCAAGAAAACAGCCGGGGTCGATGGAATGAGAGTAATCTCACCAAGGCAAAGGATTAAACTTGCTGAAAGTATAGCACAAGACAGAACATTTAGGACGTATAATGGCAAGGATATCTACAGAAGACCCAAAATGCCAGCCCCCTACAGTTACGACCTTAGACAAAAAGTTATTAATGCAATTGAACTAGAGGTGTTGCATAATAGAAAATGATATTCTCAAATAAATCAAGATGGATTGTCCTTATTGCCAAAGCCATAAAGTAGTCAAAAATGGTCATCGTCAGGGAAAACAGAGTTACCTGTGCCGTGAATGTGGTCGCCAATTTCGAGAAAATCCCTGTCCTGGAGGTTACAGTTCTGATGTCAAAGAGCTTTGTGTGAAAATGTCCCTCAATGGCATGGGATTTCGAGCCATTGAGAGAGTCACTGGTATTTCTCACAACACAATACTTAACTGGGTTAGAGTTGCAGAAACCCAGATGTGATGAGGAAAACTATGAAATTCCTGAAATAGCTCAAATTGATGAGCTTCAGACTTTTGTGGGTTCAAAAAAAACCATCTGGGTCTGGACAGTTGTGAATACCAAACTGCCTGGAATTCTGAAGTTTGTCATAGGCGACCGCTCATTGCTGAATTAGGAGTCGAGATAGACCTCACGGTCTACCCCTCCCATTCAGCAGCAGAACCGTACATGAGAATTTCACCTCATACGGCTCCTAGTTTGACCGTCTCCTTGTTAAGAGTACAGCATCATCTCTTCATCAAGAGCTGTTTTATCATCGTGACAATGGCGATGTAATAGTTGAAGATTCTTGTATTCATCCTTTCCGCCTTGGCTTCTAGGTACAATATGGTCTACTTCAATAAAGTCTGACGGGGTAAAGAATTGCCCACACCAGGTACATCTACCTTTTGGTTTCTTGAGTAGTTTTGCAACTCTATTTGGCGTATCGATTGCTTGTCCTTTCCTGTTTGCCCAGTAAGTCCAATTTCCGTCATAAAGTGTTGCTTCCGGGCGTATTAGGGTGTGTCTGACAATTGGAGTCCACTTATGTTTCCATAATTGGATTCCATCTTTGGTCTGGAATAACCAAGATTCATGCCTTTCTTTCCCATTGCTAAGTTTAACCATTCCATGTCTGAAATAGTTTCCTAGCTTTTCGTAACTTGCCTTTTGGCATCTTGATTTTGTCCATGCCCGTAACATTTGCCAAACTATGTTGTCTAGCTTATTGAAGGTCTCTGTTGAGACTACCGCTGAATAATAATTTGTCCATCACCGAATCATCGGGTTTAGATGTTTAATCAGGGCTGATTGAGGTGCAGTTTTAGATTGTTTAATTACACCTTTTATCGCTTATGTGTGGGCAACTGCTTTTGGGCTGGGTTTTATGTGGGTTTTATGTCCGATTAATCGGCTCTTACGTCCCCCTGTTTTTCCAGTTTTATATTTTCCTACTGGGTATTGCCTGATATTGAATCCGAGGAAATCAAACCCAGGTTCTTCTGTTTTGCCATTAGACTCAATAGGTTTGAGTGTGTGACCAATTCGAGTCTTTTCGGGTTTAATCTCTAATCCTACAGGTTTTAACCATTCGGTGATAGCAGTTTTGCACTGTTCAATGATTCCTAGGTCTTTGGAGATTACCACGAAATCATCGGCGTATCTTATAAGGTTTATCTGAGTGGTTGTTCCTTTGTTAGGATACATTTCTTTAACTAGCCTTTCCATTCCCAACAGTGCGATGTTGGCGAGTATTGGACTTATTACCCCTCCTTGAGGTGTCCCTGTTTCTGTATCCTCTAATACACCGTTATCTAGCACGCCGGCTTTGAGCCATTGTTTCAGGTCTCTTTTTAGGCTACTTGGACAATGAATTTTGGACAGTAGGTAATCATGGTTCACGGTAAGAGCATTTTGCTATATCGGCATCGAGAACATAATATTGTCCTCGATTTATGGCAATATAAATTCTGCCAATTGCGTCATGGGCGGACCGTCCGGGACGGAACCCGTAGCTTGTACCTTCAAATCTCGATTCCCATTCAGGTTCGAGAGCCGACTTGACCAAGGCTTGCCTTGCTCTATCTTGGATTGTGGGTATTCCTATTCCAGCTTTTTTCATCCCTGCCAGGTTTTGGTATCCACACCCGTCGCAGTGGTTTTGCTTTGATATTTCCCTTAATGTTCTCCACAAGCTCAAACCTTTGTCTTGGAGAGATTACTCTTACTCCATCAACTCCGGCTGTCTTCTTGCCTTGACCCGCCTGGGGGGCGGGTTTATTAAGCTGACTGTTGGGAAGCATGGCTGACCGTGGAACCCGCCCCTACAGTCGCACTGCTAGGAGCCGGGCATAATATGACTTCACCAATAGACGTTGCCATCTTCGTCCCTTAGCGTCTTGTCCCGATTTAGCTGCTTGAAATATACTCTTTTGGAGCTTGAATACTTTCCGTTGAACCTTAGTCCATGGGATTGTCTTCCATGCGTTGTTCGTAGTCTTGATTGGTTTTGGTTTTCCCAACCCTTTCTTTAAACTCGCTATCGCCATTTGTACACCTACTAAACTCTATTCCTTACAATCAAACCGTGACCTGTTAGCATATCCCTACTATTACAGCAGGGTGTTGGCTTTTGGTCACATCTCACATCCTCCGAGACTTGCGGTTACACTTATCCCTACTGATATTTCGACCAAATAATCAGAGTCTAGGAGGACTTAAAACGTTCCATTTATATGGGCATTCCATCTTGAGATTTGTCCTTTCCACCGGGGTACTTTTAAAGGTCTGTGTAGGTGATGAAAAGATTACCCTACTTTTCCCCTTACTCTTTTGAGCGCAGCGTATCAACCTGTTTCGCTGCTCAATAATGACGATGGTTCAAGCCGGACATTCGGTTTCCCTAATCATGGATGGTTGGCAGTGGTCGCATCTGGTAGTAGGTTCTACTTCACCCCTTCCGTTCCCCGCTTCAGTCCTGGGGTTATGATTCCCAAAACTGGGGGTGGCTGTCGCCGTTACTCTTTACTCCCTGATTTCTCAGTTGGTTCATGACCTTGAGTTCCCTGCCTTGTTTGGATTTTTCCAAACGTCGGGACATATAAACAGTTATGAGGATGGTCAGGAGTGCGCTCCTTATATTCAACCAAGGGGTATAAATCCTCACCAGGCAGTTATTTCGGGCATTGCAGCCCTATTTCATGCCTGAACGTCTCGCACCTTTTACCACATTATGGCAAATGATTCAGGGCTGGGCTTGTTTTCTATATATTACGGACGGATACAAAGTTTATCCTTGCTTAATTGAGGATTGCAATCATCTAGTCAGCAAAACGGCTATGACAAGAGTAGAAGGAGAAAACTGCCGTCTGAGGCACTATTTAGCCAGGCTACATCGCAAAACTTTGTGTTATTCCAAGTCCACTGAGATGTTGTACAAATCAATTCGCTTACTTATCTATTATTTGAAGCATGGACAACTTCCTCCGTTCTCTTCATCATTCCTCACTGTGCAATACCGAACTAGACGGTATACCCAAAACCGAAGCCAGTCAAGTTTTCCATGTCAGCAGGAACACCATCAATCTCTGGCTGCAAAGAAAAGAACACACCGGCGACTTCCTCCCTAAACTTAATCGCCCACCTGGTCATAGCCACCAAATTACCGACTGGCACAAATTCAAGGCTTTTGCCCAAGAGCATGGCGACAAAACCTCCGCTCAAATGGCTCAACTTTGGGATGACGACATCTCTCCTCGCACCATATCCAGAGCCTTGAAGAAAATTGGCTTCACCAGAAAAAAAACTTACGGCTACCAAGAAGGTGATGAGCAACAGCGAGAGGCGTTTATTGCTCAGATTCAACATATGGAGCCGGAAGAGTTGGTTTACCTCGATGAAGCTGGCATGAATAGTCAAGACTCGGATTATCCTTATGGTTACTGCCAGGAAGGACAACGCTTCGATGCCCTCAAATCCGGGAAGAGGCAGGGCAGGGTGAGCTATATGGCCGCATGGTGTTATCAACAACTCTTAGCTCCCTTTACCTTTGAGGTGAGGGTTGTTGTAATCGGACAGTGTTTGAGTTGTGGTTGGAGTTTATCTTAATTCCAACATTGAAGCCAGGTCAGACTCTAGTATTTGACAATGCAACGTTTCATAAAGGGGGGCGGCAGGCTGAACTGGTGGAGGCAGCTCAATGCCGTTTACTCTATCTTCGGCCTTATTCGCCAGACCTCAACAAGATAGAGAAATGTTGGTCGTGGTTGAAAGCCCGCATTCGCCATTGCACGTGAGCAGTTTGATTCTCTCGATGATGCCATGGATTCTGTTCTCAAGGCTGCGTCCTAACCGTATTGACTAGTGCTATACAATTCCAAGACAACGGTAAACGCTTCCAGTCTATTTCAATTATCGGGATGTGACGCACCCTACGAGCCGTATAAAGGGAAACTTTCACGTACGGTTCTGAATGGGAGGGGATGGAGGCGACTCCATTGTGGACCCCTAATTGATGTTCCCATAGCAGAAACTGGTGGGGCTGGCTTACCGAAAGTTCAAGCCTGTTATTTATTTAGAGGTCAAGATATTCTGCGATCGCCTAAAGTAGAAGATGCTGTATCGCCACCTTTCCTCTAATTAAACTTGACCGGAGAACAGATATTTTCAGTGGGGCGGTAATTCCGATATGTACATCTAAACTGCCCTCGCGGTCAAGAGACTTTTAAGGCTCCCTCTGGGAGACCGAGAGAGAGCCACTCGGTGGGTCTGTTTCCCGGGGGAGAGCATCTTCGAGGATATCAGCTATCAACCGACTTGAACCGTCGGGGAGTTGATAGGATATGGTAGTTCTCTCGCCGACCAGACCTGACCATCCAAAGCCATTTGTTCAATCAAACTTGCCAATCGCAAGGCTTTTAAGGCTTGTTCTCCCCCTACTGACGGCTGATTTCCACCATGAACGCAACTGACAAAATGCTCTAATTCCGCATGGAGAGGTTCAATATTGCTAGTGTGGACTTTTTCAATTAATCCATCCTGACGATAGAGAATCTGGCCATAGTCAGTCACATAATCCGCCGTAGTTTGGCGGTGTATTAAAATCTCATTATTAAGGAAATCTGCTTCCGTGAGGGAATTTTTACAATGAGCTACAATAGATCGCAATTTCCTGTGGGTGACTTTACTAGCGATGAGAGTGGCAATAATGCCATTACCAAAACCCAAAGTAGCCGTCACATAATCAAGATAACCCGAATTTGAAGCACGACTGCCACTAGCAGTTAACTTCACCACCGGGGCGGGGACTAAATCCATTAACAAGTCGATATCATGAATCATTAAATCCAGCACCACCGACACATCATTAGCCCGGTGGGAGTATGGACTCATGCGATGTGCTTCTAAAGCCAAAACTTCCTCAGTTTTCAAGACTTTACCAAGTTCAGCAAAAGCCGGATTAAACCTTTCAATATGTCCGACCTGCAGGATGCGCTGATATTCTGCGGCTGCATTGACTAAAGACTCTGCTTCGGAAATACTAGCAGCGATGGGTTTTTCAATCAACACATGAACTCCGGCCTTGAGGCAAGTCATTCCTACCGAGTGATGTAGACGGGTGGGAACCGCCACACAAACCGCATCCACATATTCCAACAAATCCCGATAATCTTCAAAAAAGCGAACCTGGTATTTACTGGCTGTGTCGAGTCCCCGTTCCACATTAACATCGGAAACTCCCACCAGTTGTACATCCTTCAGCAAACTGAGAACCCGCGTGTGATGCTGTCCCATATTGCCAACACCAATTACCCCAATCCGTAGAGGGTCTAGTTGACCTCGCCCTACACTAATGCTTGAATATCCTGTTGACATCCTATTGAGCACTCCTGGAATCTTCTCCACCACACACAAAAGACAATTAAGCCGTAGGGGCAGGTTCACCAATAATCTGGTCAAGATAGAGGATGATTGGAGAACCCGCCCGTACTCGGACAAATCCACCCAGATACTATCACAGCATCAGATTTTGTACAGAATTTCTCTAAAGAAACCAGTAATTCTCATTATGGAAATTCAACTGCTATCGGGTGGGATGTCTAACTCGAGACCCTCAAGCCTGAGAGGGTGACAACGGAGGGAAAACCCAGATGGGGCAATTGTTTGAGATAATGGAGAGGTCGTCAAAAAGCGGGTGGCCCTTGGAGCTACCCTGACCAAAAATGCTAATGCTAAAGACGTTATACCAGAAACTATTACGAATCCATTTGAGCGAGAGTCAAGCACAGACCTTAGAACTCTTCGTTATGATGCTTCAAAGTTATCGGCAAGTCAGATTATCAACCCTCGCAAACTTATTTCCCCAACCCATTCAATACAAGAGTCGAATCCGAAATATCCAGCGATTTCTGAAACTCCCCCAACTTTCGGCTAAATTGCTGTGGTTTCCGATAATCAAGGCCGCTTTAAAATCTGAATTTCGAGAAAAACATTTAAATATAGAACAAAGGATAAAGCGCTCAAGATTAAGTTTTAAAACAAAAAACTATGTAGCGGTTGCTATCGAGAGCACTCAATGGAGAGACCGGAATCTCCTGATGGTCACGATAATTTTTGGAAATCATGCTTTACCAATATATGGGGAGCTACTCTTCAAGTTGGGCAGTAGTTATTTTCGGGAACAGAAACGAGTATTAGAGCCGGTACTAGCTCTTTTAAAACCTTATCCGGTTGTGGTAATAGGAGACGCGCGAATTTAATAGCGCCCAACTAGCAGACTGGCTAATAGCCAGAGGGGTAGACGTTGTATTTAGCCATAAAAAGAGCGCTTTTGTAGCCACAGAAAACCATCCATGCAAGTCTTTAAAAGCCCAGGAATAGAAATTTTGCAAATCCTCCTTTTTAAAAAATGTAACCTTTCAAAAATCTGAACCTATTCAGGGATTTAACCTAGGAGTTTATGGGCAAAAAAATCATCGTGGAAAAAAGGTAAAAGAAACGTGGTATTTACTAACCAAACTTGACAATACCCAGCTGGTTAAGCAAATTTATCAAGCGCGATGGGGTATCGAAATGATGTTTAGAGATTGTAAAAGTGTGGGCGATAACATGGAATCCACCCGAGTAGATTCAACCCGATTTTTCGCCTTATTTTTGTGAATTACTTTCGCTTATTGGCTGGCGACACAAAGAGGTCATAAGTTTAAATATAACCACTTGTGCGAGACGTTCAGGCATGAAATAGGGTTGCCACCTCAGTACAGGACAAAAAAGCTGAAAGTCTTAGCCAAAAGGGAATCTAGCCGAAAATGCTGAAGGGGGCGCTCCGGGCTGAGGCGAAAGTCGAGGGGTGGGGGGGGTAGCGCCAAGTTAGGGTGAGAGGGTTAGATCGGAATTACCGCAAACCAAACTTCCCTCTCATGAACGAGCTTAACCGATTACGAGACACTTTGCGCCCTCACTTGCCCTGGCACGGGGCGAGATGAAACTTTGCCTGCCTGTTCCTGATGGCGCTGTTTCAAGCCAAGACGGTCAATCTGGCGGAATTGGCGACGGTCTTCGCAAATCCTGTGCAAATTTCCTCAAATTATAGCATTAGTCAAGGTGGTTAGGACGCAGCTGGGAGAACGGAATCCATGGCATCATCGAGAGAATCAAACTGCTCACGTGCAATGGCGAATGCGGGCTTTCAACCACGACCAACATTTCTCTATCTTGTTGAGGTCTGGCGAATAAGGTGGTAGATAGAGCAAACGGCATTGAGCCGCCTCCACTAGCTCAGGAATCCGTCCCCCTTTATGAAACGTTGCATTGTCTAGCACTAGAGTCTGACCTGGCTTCAGTGTTGGAATTAAGATGAACTCCAACCACAGCTCAAACACTGTCCGATTACAACAACCCTCAAAGCGATCGGGGGCTAAGAGTTGTTGATGACACCATGCGGCCATATAGCTCACCCTGCCCTGCCTCTTCCCTGATTTGAGGGCATCGAAGCGTTTTCCTTCCTCGCAGTAACCATAAGGGTAATCCGAGTCCTGACTATTCATGCCGGCTTCATCGAGGTAGACCACTTCATTGTGGCTCCATATGTTCAATCTGAGCAATAAACTCCTCTCGCTGTTGCTGATCACGTTCTTGGTAGCCGTAAGTTTTTTTTCTGGTGAAGCCAATTTTCTTCAAGGCTCTGGATATGGCGCGAGGAGAGATGTCGTCATCCCAAAGTTCAGCCATTTGAGCGGAGGTTTTGTCGCCATGCTCTTGGGCAAAAGCCTTGAATTTATGCCAGTCGGTAATTTTGTGGTTATTGCCAGGTCGGTGATTAGGTTTAGGGAGGAAGTCTCCGGTCTGTGCTTTTCTTTGCAGCCAGAGATTAATGGTGTTCCGGCTGACATGGAAAACTTGACTGGCTTCTGTTTTGGGCATACCGTCTAGTTCAATTGCATCAATAACTTTTTGTCTGAGGTCGTAACTATAGGGGGCTGGCATTTTTGGTCTTCTTAGTCATCTCGTCCTCTCCATTATACGTCCTAACTTTCCTGTCTGGTGCTATATCCGCTAAATATTCTGAACTACACACAACTGTTAAACAAAATACATAAGACATCAATAGATTAGCAGCTTCAATAAGAAAAGAGGTGCGAGACGTTCAGGCATGAAATAGGGCTGCAATGCCCGAAATAACTGCCTGGTGAGGATTTATACCCCTTGGTTGAATATAAGGAGCGCACTCCTGACCATCCTCATAACTGTTTATATGTCCCGACGTTTGGAAAAATCCAAACAAGGCAGGGAACTTAAGGTCATGAACCAACTGAGAAATCAGGGAGTAAAGAGTAACGGCGATAGCCACCCCCAGTTTTGGGAATCATAACCCCAGGACTGAAGCGGGGAACGGAAGGGGTGAAGTAGAACCTACTACCAGATGCGACCACTGCCAACCATCCATGATTAGGGAAACCGAATGTCCGGCTTGAACCATCGTCATTATTGAGCAGCGAAACAGGTTGATACGCTGCGCTCAAAAGAGTAAGGGGAAAAGTAGGGAAATCTTTTTATCACCTACACAGACCTTTAAAAGTACCCCGGTGGAAAGGACAAATCTAAAGATGGAATGCCCATATAAATGGAACGTTTTAAGTCCTCCTAGACTCTGATTATTTGGTCGAAATATCAGTAGGGATAAGTGTAACCGCAAGTCTCGGAGGATGTGAGATGTGACCAGAAGCCAACGCCCGACTGTAATGGTAGGGATATGCTAACAGGTCACGGTTTGAGTGTAAAGAAATAGAGTCAAGTAGGTGTACAAATGGCGATAGCGAGTTTAAAGAAAGGATTTGGCAAAACCAGACCAATCAAGACTACGAACAACGCATGGAAGGCCATCCCATGGACTAAGGTTCAACGGAAAGTTTTCAAGCTCCAAAAGAGTATATTTCAAGCAGCTAAATCGGGACAGGACGCAAAGGTAAGAAGGTGGCAACGTCTATTGGTGAAATCATATTATGCCCGACTCTTAGCAGTGCGACTGTAGGGGCGGGTTCCACGGTCAGCCATGCTTCCCAACAGTCAGCTTAATAAACCCGCCCCCCCAAGCGGGTCAAGGCAAAAAGACGGCTGGAGTAGATGGTGTGATAGCAATATCCCCTAAACAAAGGCTAGAAATGACCGAGAAAATCAAAGGAAACCTCAAAGCAAAACCACTGCGACGGGTGTGGATTCCAAAACCTGGCAGGGATGAAAAAAGCTGGAATAGGAATACCCACAATCCAAGATAGAGCAAGGCAAGCCTTGGTTAAGTCGGCTCTCGAACCTGAATGGGAATCGAGATTTGAAAGCACAAGCTACGGGTTCCGTCCCGGACGGTCAGCCCAAGATGCAATAGCACGAATTTACTCAAGTATCAACAAGGGTGAATATTATGTACTGGATGCTGATATAGCAAAATGTTTTGACCGAATAAACCATGATTACCTACTGTCCAAAATTCATTGTCCAAGCTGCCTAAAAAGAGACCTGAAACAATTGCTCAAAGCAGGCGTTCTAGATAACGGTGTATTTGAGGATACGGAAGCAGGGACACCCCAGGGAGGGGTAATAAGTCCAATACTCGCCAACATCGCAGTGTTGGGGATGGTTAGGTTAATAGAAAAAATGTATCCTAATAATACCAACAAAAAACCATTTGCCACGGTAATACGATACGCCGATGATTTTGTAGTCATATCCAAAGACCTAGGAATCATTGAACAGTGCAAAACTGCTATCACCGAATGGTTAAAACCTGTAGGATTAGAGATTAAACCCGAAAAGACTCGAATTGGTCACACACTCAAACCTATTGAGTCTAATGGCAAAACAGAAGAACCTGGGTTTGATTTTCTCGGATTCAATATCAGGCAATACCCAGTAGGAAAATACAAGTCTGGAAAAACAGGGGGACATAAGAGCCGATTAATCGGACATAAAACCCACATAAAACCCAGCCAAAAAGCAGTTGCCCACACAGAAGCGATAAAAGGTGTAATCAAACAATCTAAAACTGCACCTCAATCAGCCCTGATTAAACATCTAAACCCGATGATTCGGGGATGGACAAATTATTATTCAGCGGTAGTCTCAACAGAGACCTTCAATAAGCTAGACAACATAGTTTGGCAAATGTTACGGGCATGGACAAAATCAAGATGCCAAAAGGCAAGTTACGAAAAGCTAGGAAACTATTTCAGACATGGAATGGTTAAACTTAGCAATGGGAAAGAAAGGCATGAATCTTGGTTATTCCAAACCAAAGATGGAATCCAATTATGGAAACATAAGTGGACTCCAATTGTCAGACACACCCTAATACGCCCGGAAGCAACACTTTATGACGGAAATTGGACTTACTGGGCAAACAGGAAAGGACAAGCAATCGATAAGCCAAATAGAGTTGCAAAACTACTCAAGAAACCAAAAGGTAGATGTACCTGGTGTGGGCAATTCTTTACCCCGTCAGACTTTATTGAAGTAGACCATATTGTACCTAGAAGCCAAGGCGGAAAGGATGAATACAAGAATCTTCAACTATTACATCGCCATTGTCACGATGATAAAACAGCTCTTGATGAAGAGATGATGCTGTACTCTTAATAAGGAGACGGTCAAACTAGGAGCCGTATGAGGTGAAAGTCTCATGTACGGTTCTGCTGCTGAATGGGAGGGGTAGACCGTGAGGTCTATCTCGACCCCTAATACTAGAGAAGACAGAAAAATAATCTGGCTGGTTTTCAGACATATTGAAAAATATTTAACTAAAACAACTGATGATCATGGACTTCATTTAAGAGACAACGAAATCAACAACAATGGACTCTAATGTATTACCAGATATAGTCAAACTGGGAACTGATGGCATTACAGTTTTTTTAGTCTGGCAGTTAATGAAGCAAAACCAGAAACTGATATCAGAGGTTAACTCCAGAGACAACGAACTAATGAAGCTGATTTACACAATCCTAAATCAATATAGGCAGTACCCAACAGAATTAAGCGATCGCACTAGCCGAATTAACCGTCCCAGAGCAGAAAGCAATGAGTAAGTTATCATACTGGCCCAATGGATGACAGCCTACTGGGAAAATGGACAAAATAAGTACAAATTCCCACCTAGGACAAAAAAGCGATCGCATTAAGTCCCTTGACACCAATCTGTACTCGCACAAAACGACAAGGGTAAACGCTTCATTGTATCATTTGATTTAAGTCTTGGAGGCGATCGCCAAGATTTGCCAACTGCTCAACGGACTCAAAAGGATTTAATTGCTGAAAAATGCCCAGACCTACTGTGATTATTCCCGGCTATTTTGCCTCATTCAAAGACTATCAGGAGTTAGGACAATTCCTGCAAAGGGAGGGAATACCGACCCATATTGTTCCCATCAAAAAACGCGATTGGTTGCCGACAGTTGGCGGTAGGTCAATGGTGCCGATTTTGCGTAAAATTAATACGACGGTACAGCAAACTAGGCTTGAGTATAGTTCTGATCAAGTTAACTTAATTGGTCATTCTGCTGGGGGTTGGATTGCCAGAATTTATATGGGAGAAAAACCCTATACTATTCATAATGATGTTAAGGAAGATACCCAGGGTTTGTGGAATGCGCGACCATATATAAAGAGTCTCATCACCTTGGGCACTCCCCATATTAGTCAGGAACAATGGACTCGCAAAAATTTGGATTTTGTCAAGTTTAATTATCCGGGTGCATTCTATGAAGATATCCGCTATATTTGTATAGCTGGTAAAGCGATTATGGGGGGACGTAAGCGAGGACAATTACTAGCTTATAACAGCTATAAAATAACTGTGGGGGTGGGAAATACTTGGGGTGATGGCATTACACCTATTGAGGCTGCCCATTTAGAAGGGGCTGAAAATATCACCTTAGATAATGTTTGGCATTCTCCCAGATCTCCAGGAAAGTGGTATGGTTCTCTTGAGGTAATTCCTGAGTGGATTGAGAAATTAAATTGAGAAATTAAATTGAGGAAATGGTGGTGAAAGTTACAGAACAAAACATCAAACTAGATAAGTTTTTGAAACGGTCGGGGTTAGTGCAAAGTGGCGGACAAGCTAAGGCTTTTATTCAGTCGGGTTATGTAATGGTTAATGGAGAAATAGAAACTAGACGGGGACGAAAATTAATAGAAGGCGATCGCGTAACTTTTAACGGGGAAACTTTCCCGGTTAGCCTACCAGATCAAATCTGACATGATTCGGCTAATTTCAAGCAAAAACTACGGTGCGATTACCATAGACTAAAACACGGTGTTGGAGGTGAAAACGGACGGCGCGAGATAATACTAATCGCTCTAAATCTTTGCCTTTGCGAACTAGGTCAGCAACTGTATCTCGGTGGCTGACACGAACAACATCTTGTTCTATTATAGGTCCTTCATCGAGATCTGCAGTGACATAATGGGCGGTAGCACCGATAATTTTTACCCCCCGGTCATAGGCGCGCTGATAGGGATTTGCTCCGGGAAAAGCAGGTAAAAAAGAGTGATGAATATTAATAATTGAAGGGAAACTACTAACAAATTGAGGGCTGAGAATTTGCATATATTTAGCTAAAACGACTAAATCTATTTTGTGTTGTCTTAATAACTCAAGCTGCTGGGCTTCTTGTGCGTTTTTAGTGTCGGGAGTCATGGGGATATGATGAAAGGCGATCGCCAACTGATCCGCAATAGGTTTAAGGTCGGGATGATTACTAATAATTAGGGGAATTTCCGCCGGAATTTCTTGAGCTTGCCATCGCCATAATAGGTCTAATAAACAATGGTCTTGCTTAGTCACCCAGATAGCAATTCTGGGGATAGTATCAGAAAAATGTAGTTGCCAATTTGCCTCTAAAGGTTTGGCGATCGCACTAAAAGCAGGCCCAATGACATCTCTGGGTAAATTAAAGTCTTTTAACTCCCATTCAATCCTAGTTAAAAACAATTGAGCTGAAGCATCAGTATGTTGGTCAGCGTGAATAATATTGCCACCATTAGAGTAGATAAAATTGGCAATTTTCGCCACCAGTCCACGACGGTCTGGACAGAAAACCAGTAAAGTAGCAGTAGGTGATTTCATCTTCATTTGGCTGTTGGTTTGATGGTTAATGTTAAAGATACTTATCCCGTAGCTTAACAGATTTGATAACTATAGCTTCCACAGCCATAGCAATATCCCAGGCTTCTGCTAACATTTGATGATCAGGGGTAGTAGAGTCTTGCCATTGAGGTATCGTTAAATTAGAAACATCACAGGGAAACAGATGGGACGATTGTTTAATTAAGGAACGATTCCGGCGAATCATTGCCTCTGTATTAAGGGTTCTAACCAATTCTTCCCTAATCATTTTCAAGGCGCTAAGAATTTGGGAACGGTCAGTGACTTTAGCGGTAGGATTTCCGGCATTTTCCAGTTGATCACAAAAGGCGATCGCATGAATAATTCTATTATATCGCTCAACTTGCATCCAAATAGCTATTAAAGATTTATGCCGCCAAGTTGTGATAATTTTCAGTGCATCATCAACAATTAACCCCAAACAGGCGATCGCATGAATGACGACCAAAACCGTTTGATCCGCTGGAAAAATCCCAATTAGTATCCCATAACTGAGTAAGACTAAACCCATAGCCAGCAAAGTTTTTAATGCCTCATGGAACAACTTTTTAACAGTAGCAGGTCGGTAGACTCGGTTGATACCCAGTCCGCTGAGGTGTTTAAGTTCTCCTCGGCTAATTTCTAAACCTTCTAAATCAGGTATCATGGCAGGATGTTTAGGCTTATTTTACATTGACTTTGCCATCATAATTCTCAGCAAAAGTGGCGACCAAATTTTTATCTTTAGACTGTTTGACAGATTTTTTATAAGCCCATTCCGGGGTAATTGGTAGAGGTTTTTTAAGTTCATTATACTGCTCATTTAAGGATACTAATTTTTCCAGTTCAACAATCAGATCCTGGGGATTAACGAGACAATAAAGCAAGAATTTATCATAAGCATCTCCCATTTGTTCATAGACACGAGAAGCGGCCAAGTGGTTACTAGCCCTATCCATAGGATTGAGAAAAGTCAATAAAGGAGCCAAACTCGCCACCATAATTGAAAATACAATATATAATCCATAGCTGGCGCCATTTTCCGCTTGCAAATCTGCGATCGCTTGCACACTAGCAGCGGCCGCTAAAACGGTGCTAGGAATACCGATATATAAATTAGTGTGAGACCAACGAATTGACACATAAAGATGCGCCCAAGACATAATTCTACATAAATTTCTTCTATCTTCGGCTCTAGCGAGAATATCCTCTCGTTTAACCAATTCATTCATGCTATAGATGTCCCTAGTATTTTTCTAGAACAGTGGGGTTGATTTTTCGGGTGGTAACTGCGCTCAAAAATTATACGATATCATGTGTGGCTATGAAACAGGAGAGCGACCGAAAGTGACGGGTAAGCCGATAATAAAAGTTGTTCCTGCTTCAGTTTTGGGAGTGACTCCCTGGGGTAGCCATTGAGGAAGACAGGGAGAATAGACCTGAATTTCTCCTTGCATTGGCTGGAGTAAATCTTGGACGATCGCCAAACCCAGGCCAGTACCAGGAATATTTCCTTGAGCTTGAATACCCCGATATCCTCTTTCAAATAGACGATCGCGATCGCCAGGCGGAATTCCTGGTCCCGTGTCACTGATAGCAATACCCACACCCGGATCAGGCCAATGGTTGATCGCATAATTCTGGGCAACTTTCAGATAAATCTCGCCGCCGGGGGGAGTATATTTAAGTGCATTATCCAAAAGATTGCTCATCACCTCCCGCAGGGCCTTAGCATTTCCTCTGACTGTAGGGACTTGTGGGGGAATTTCCGCAATACATATAAGTTGTCGTTCATCAGCGATCGCACAAGTGGCCGTCCATAGGGGGTTAATAATCTCCTGAACCTTAATCGGTTCAATAATATCAGTAGCAGGTAGCAAAACCGGGGACTTAGCCACTGGTGTCGGAGGTTCGGGGCTAGTGTTTACATATTCTACTGTGGCTGTTTGGCTATCTTCAATGGAGGAAAAGGGGAGACTGAGGAGATTTTCTCCTCTTTCCGCAGTGAGATCGACCTGTTGGAGTAGTTCCTCCATGCGATCGCTTTGGCTGAGGATATTATCAGCCAGTTTATAGTTACGGTCATCAGGGCTGAGGCGTTTAAGTAACAGTTTCCCAAAAGTCCGCAAAGCAGTCAGGGGACTTTTTAGCTGATGCAATAACCCCTGTAGAGTTTGGTATTCTTGGCTCTGTAGCTGATATTGCTGTCTAACTTCCTGTTGTAGCCATTGAGAACGTCGATCCAAAATACAGGCAGTAGTAAGAGTATGAGCGATCGCCCTAAGTTGTCGCTGTTCTTGGGAATTCCAGGGTCGGTCATCGCGACCTGTCACCAAAAAACCCATCACCATGCGATCGTGAATTAGGGGGAGGACTTGTTTTTGATGTGACTCCCCATCTTCCCAGTCCGACTCTGGGGATGGATCTGGTACTGATTCCACTTCTTCTGTCTCTGTCCTGGCAATAGTTTCTGATTGGGGGGCTACACTGGGGAGGAGACTAGGTTTAACAGACCAGGTAAAATCCGACTGGGGTAGTTGGATCAGAACTTGATCATCAGACCATGACCGAGGTATTTCAGGATAAGCGGCGATCGGGATCAGTTTTCCTGGCTGACCCGCCGCCCAATCTTCCGCCAGATATACCACACTTAAAGACGCTCCCAAACCCGTGATTAGGGAAACTTGAGCTTGACAAAGGGTGATAAATTCCGGACTGGTAGCCATGAGCAAGGTTTATTAACAATTAATTTAATCAGAACTAATTTACCCCGTGGTATGGTAGACTAACCCGACCCACAAACCATCAAACTTGATCTCAAAGGCGCTATCCCGATTATATAGTAGTCTGGAATTCACAGGCCACGGCTGTCCACTTTTGCCTTTTGAGAGTGATGGGACCATGAGAAACTCAACTTGGGGGTCAAACCATCTAGGGATAATCCCTTGAGTTCCAAAAAACCGGGTGATTATTTTTTATTTGTATCAATGTATTAAAATCTATTGAAATTTCTGGCCATAAGGTATATAATTCACTCGTATTTGGTAGCTAGATTTACACCCATCTGCTCAAAGAGGAGGTAAAGAAATTGGCTAGAAGACGTAAGCGCAAGAGCCGTCGCAGACAAGAGGGACGGCGCATTCTTGAATGCGTGCCTCAATATAGCATTTCCAGTGGCGAAGATAAACCGGTAACTGCCGCCCGCAAGTATATTCACTCTGAGGGCATAATTCCTCCGGCTTTGCTACTGGTCAAAAGAAACGAACACACGACCGATCGCTATTTTTGGGCGGAAAAAGGTCTATTTGGTGCTCAGTATGTCGAAGAAAACCATTTTTTGTTCCCCAGCCTAAAGCATATTGCTGAAAAAAACAATAACCTGGTGACGACAACGGCAAGAGTTTAGTTGTGGATGTTGTAACTGACAACATCATTTTTTGTGTCAGGATTCCGCCATATTTGGGGAGATCAAACTGTTCCGAACAGGGAGATTAACCAGACATTGGTTTGTCATCAGATTAACTTAATGTCGGCAGGAGTCTCCCGTTATACCAGAAGTTAACGGGAGGAGTATGCCGAGGACTAAGTATGAGAACCCTCTCTGATTTAATCGTTCCTGAATTGGGGAGCGTCCCCGTTGGCTTGGGGAGAGGGGGAGAAGCTAGGCGGCCAATTACTGGTCGTGCTAGGGGAATTAATGCCAAAAGTTAGATCGGGTTGCTATTAGCCTTAAATGTTCTCTGATTGCTTAGAAGCGAGAGCTTGTTTTAAGGTAGCCAGTTCATCTCTATGGGCTGTAACCCGAATCAGACTCTCGGTTCTGCTCTCAGAACTTCTGACGGCTTCCAGTTGTAGGAACACCTGCTCTGGTCGCTTGGCCTTTTGCCAATAAAAAAAGCCAGCCAGAGGAGACAACAGCACCAGGGCGAGAAAACCATAGCCAGAAGCGGGGATAGCCATTGACAACACCAAACCCAAACACAGGCTACCAACAGCGGTTAACAGGGTGAGGAAAATGGCCATGAACCAGCTAGGGCGGACTAAGCCTTCATAGGTGATCGAATTTTCCTGGCGATCAATAGCGATCGCACGGTAGGCTCGCGAGTGAAAATAATTCTGAATTTGGTCTAAGAGAGTGTCCGCGTCTTCGGGGACACAGATAGTTTGCTGCTCAGTTCGCTCCTTAACCGAAGCCTTGATAAAGAAAAACAGACCGACAGCCAATAACAGGGTCAGAAAAAAAGTCGATGGAATAACAGGAATGGTCATAAATTTCGGGAACGACTAGCGGACACTACACTAGACTATTTTACGGCTATTGGTGTAGTCATACCACAGTTGAGCCAGTTCTTTGGCTAGGGGACGACACTCGGGTAAAACTTGGTACATTCGGCGGGGTCTTCCTCGACCGTCAACCTTTTTCCAGTATCCGCTAATAGTTCCCTCCCGTTCCAAAAACTTCAAAGCGCTATAGAGAACTGTATCTGACAGACGATAGATCCTATATTCTTGCTCTAAGCGTTTAATCAACTCAGTTCCATAGGAGTCTTCACCCAAAAACACCGATAAGACATAGCACACCGCTAACTCCCGATTTAGATAAATCGGCGGCGGGTCTTGAAAAAATCGATAGATATCCTCAAAGGTCATCAGCCTGTCCCACTCCACATCCTTATCCTTACCTGTTTATGAAAACAGCAAGGGGTGTCCATTGACTTTTGACATCTAATTTATCGCGTTTTTCACTAAGCGTTTGGTCAATGAAATCACTATTTGAGGATATTTTGAGGATATTTGGATTAACTGGCTTTGCGATCGCCAATTAACCCATAACACTCAGCCACAGAAGCACCCTCAGCCATAGCCGCCGCCAAGGCTTCATAGGTACACCAGTTTTGTTTGAGCAAAGTTTGAGCCTGTAAGATAGCCCAGCGTTCCTTAATTTGAGCATCTTGAGGTGAGCGCCTTAATTGAGTCCATAACCGCCTAATATTCTGGCGATCGGAAACTCCCCCGAGAGCCTGATCATAAACCAAAATTTCGGCAGCGATACCCGCCATCCACACCTTACAGTATTTATCGATCGCCTCTGAAGAAATCACCCCATGGTTAAGTTGTTCCATCAACTCGACATCATTAAAGCGGACTCCTCCTTGGGCTTTTTGTCCTTGTCTAAAGGCTTCCCAAGCCGTCAGTGCATATCCTTCCACCGGAACACCTAACAAATAAGCCATCAAAAAGTGACCAGCTTCGTGGTGGACAATGCGATCGCGCCGAGAACCAGAAGCCCCCGCCAACCAATCCACTAAAATAGTCGATCCTTGACCCTGTAGGCTAAAAGTATCCAGAGTAGCCAATCCCAATAATACAAAAACCATCCCGGCTGGAACCGCCGCCGATATCTCCAACAGAGGCGCTACCAGGGTAGTTAAAGTCAGGGTAAAGATAGTAATCGCAATCAGATTTAAAGAAGTATCCCGCATTTATCACTTATTATCAATTGTCACCGTTCACTAGGTCAGAGGGAGACGCTACATCTATAGACCGCGCTTTATAGAAGGTTTCTAAACTATGGCGATCGCCCACATAACGCCAGTGCCAGGGTTCATAACTCACCCCCAGGGGGTTATCTTTCGGAAATGATAGCTCAAAACTATAGAAAGCCGCATTATCCAGTAGCCATTTAAAAGCCGGAGTTTGATCAAAAGTCTCTCTGAGATCCGTATCGGGAAAATTAGCATCAGCCACATCAATAGCATAGCCGGTGTGATGTTCACTGTAGCCAGGAGGGGCGCTTACTTGGGCGCGTTGACTGGGAACTTGTCCCCTTTGGGCTTTGATGTCAAAAAACAAAAATTCCTGATCTTCCAAACCCCGAAACCCAGATATCGGAACCAAAATAATGCCGCTTCTTCTGGCTGCATCAGTCATTTCCAAAAAGGCATAAGCGGCGGCGCGACGTAACCTGATTACACCATCAGCGGTAATATTTTTCAGTTCACTCTCGGGCGCTTCCTCATAGGGAAGATGTCCCAGAAGATTAACTGGTAGTTGGGACACTTGGTTAGGGATAACCGATGGTGTGGGTAGTGGGTTAGTTGTTGGTGGCGGTTGCATAGCATCAGTTGTTTCTGATGCTGAGAGGTTGATAGAGGTGCGATCTACCACAAAAATCCCAAATTGGTAGTTGAGGGCGATCGCCACCCCAAAGGCTGCTATAGCCAGGGCTAACCACTGCCAAAATTTTGGCGATCGCTTAGACTTACCCAGGTTACTATTATCAGACTTGGGAGTATCTCGAATCGCTTCGGGGATATCTTCGCTGGTCATGGGCGGAACATTATCCAAGTTCTTGTACATATTGACCCCGTTGAACAAAATCACAAAAAAAAGCAGGTAGGAACCTTAACAACTGATCAAGTAGTCCCCTCAGACTACTCCTGGTGGACAACTTAACTTGACGCGAGGGGACTCCTAACAGCTATATTAACTGCCATATACAGTATGTTAGCGGCATTACCCGGTTTTCTTTAGGGCAGACAGTGTTAGTTTGCTATCATATCGTAATTAGTACCATCGATGAGCTATTGCTGCCATCGATCAAGCTGGAAAACACCTCAAAAGCGATTGCCAACTACTATAGGTTAGCTCAAACAGCAACTTTGATACTGTGTCTATTGTAGATTATCCTGCCAAACAAGCCTATCAGCGGGGTCTCAAATGGATCATGGGTTCCGCCCTATTCGCTGTCGTCGGAGTGGGTGGAGTTTTGGGTTATGACCTTATCCAAAATCGACCACCAGCACCCATTTCCGCCGAGGTAATTCCTGTCCAACTCGGAGATGTCGAAGATCGCATTAATGAAGGCGGAATTTTAGAACTAGGCGGACAGCGTAGCATTAAATCTCCTGAAGATGGTGCGGTTGAAAACATTTTAGTACAAGTAGGCGATCGTGTCACCCAAGGTCAACAACTTATGACTTTACGCAACCCCAACCAACAAACCATTTTACAAAAGAAACAGCTAGAAATCCAAAAACAGGAAATCACTGTAGAACGCCATCGCCAAGAAGTAGCCGAAGCCCAAGAACAACTAACCGCCTCCCAACGTCAGTTACAAATTGACCAAGCACAATATCAGCAAGAATTAGCCTCCCAAAAAACCGTACAAGATTTAAAAATTCAGAGACTTGAATCTCAGGTTAATCGCCATCGCGAAAAAGTCGAAGAAGCTGAGATAGAATTAGCAGCGGCTGAGGAGGAATTAGCCAGCAGCCGAGAACTCCTAGAAAGAGGATTTGTTGCACAACAAGAAATTGAACGGGGAGAAGAAAGTGTACGTCAGCAAACCACCGCATTAAGAAACGCCAAACATGACCTCAATACTACCTTGATGGAATTAGCATCAGCTAAAGCCGAATTAATCACCGTTTCTACTACAGTTAACACTTCCCCAGTGGTAGAGTCTGAGATTAGGCTAAGACAGGCGCAAAGCACCTTGAGACAAAGCCTCAGTGAACTAGAACGCCTGCAAATAGAATATCAAGAGGAAGCACTTAAATTACAAAATTTTGTGATTACATCTCCTATTAATGGAGTGGTACTGAATATCAACGTTAGAGAGGGAGATGGACTCAATCGTGGTCACGATTTAATCACATTAGGCGACCCTAATCAGGAAATCGTTAGACTGCAATTATCAACCCTTAACGCCGTTCAAGTTAGACAAAATCAATTAGTCCGTGTTACCGAAATAGGGCCTAATCCTGAAGTATTTACAGGACGAGTAGACCAGGTTGATCTCGCCACCCGACAGTCGGAAGGAAATCAAGACTCAGGTTCAGGACAAGCCTCAGTTTTTGCTACTGTTAAATTAGATAGACCCACCGGACGTTTAATTCCCGGAAGTCCAGTTAGTGTAGAAATTGTCTTAAATCAACGAGAAAATGTTGTGGTTCTCAATACAGAATTAATCCAAAGAGAGAGAAACTCTCGCTATGTGTGGGTGTTAGATGATAATAATACCGCCCAAAAGCAGCCTGTCACCCTCGGACTCGAAGGATTACTACAAGTAGAAATTACCTCGGGTTTAAATTCAGGAGATTTAGTTATTTCTCCTCCCATAAACCACAACTTAGAACCAGGTAAATTGGTTATATATGAGCCTCAATAAATTTATCGTTTATGCCAAATTATACCACAGTTAATCATCCAATCAATTCATGAGTTTATCTCTATTAAATTTATTCGGTTTAAGTTGTCAGTCATTAATGGGTAATCCTCTCCGGTCTACTCTGTCAGCGGTGGGGGTATTTATGGGAGTAGCAGCAGTGACGGCGACTCTACAAGTTCGGAATATTTCGGAATCAGTAATTGCTAAACAAATTGCAGCTAGAGAAGCCCCAGTAATTAGATTGTCTCCAGCCTGGAGAAGGGGGGTTGAATTTCAGGGCTTGAACCTTAGTGATTTAGAGTTTTTACAGAGTCGATTAACGGGTGTAACCGCCATTGCTGGTCAACGAAGTGCTTGGTGGATTAATTCGGTTTTATTTCAAGATCGCAGTATTAATCCAGAATCAAAATTAGCTGTTTCTTTGGAATACCAAATAACCTCCGGTCGCCGCATGGTCAAAGGTCGTTTTTTTAATGAAACTGACTTTTTGCAATATCGACCCGTGATTATCGTTGATGAAATTTTGGCAATTGAACTATTTGGAAATCTTGACCCGATTAACCAATCAGTGTATATTCAAAATCGACCTTATACTATAGTGGGAGTTGCTGAAACTAGAGAAATATCATCACGGTCAGGTCAACAGGGGTTATTGCTGATACCTCTACCATTAGATGCGGCGGCGACGGGAGCGCGTCATTTACATAATATCACTGTAGGGGTAAAAAACCTAGAAGAAATTGACCAAATAGAACAGCAAGCGATCGCTCTTTTAAAACAACGAGTTCCCACCCAAGAATATCGAGGTTGGCAAAATATTAACGATATTTTAGAACAACAGAAAACCCTCGAATCAGTTTCCCAAGCGTTGCTAGTTGTAGGTGCAATATCCTTAATTGTAGGAGGGGTGGGAATTGCTAATGTTACGATTGCTTCTGTGATTGAACGTACCCCCGAAATTGGATTAAGACGAGCTATTGGAGCTACACAACTCGATGTTATGCTACAGTTTATTGTAGAGGCGGCGATTTTGAGCTTAATGGGTGGAACTATAGCGATCGCCACTGTTCACGGTGCGACTATAGTAGTTACAGAACAGTTTAACTTACCATACGAATTTGACCACGAAACTGCTATAATCGCCCTGAGTTCGTCCGTATTAGTGGGGGTAGGGGCGGCGTTCTTTCCCGCCCTCCGCGCCAGTAAACTAGACCCAGTGAAAGCATTAAAGGGACAGTAATTATGGCTAAAAATCCCGAACCATTCACAACAATGAGCGATCGCTTTTGGTGGCTGAGATTTTTACTAATTGCGATCGCCACATCAGGTTTATGTATTACCTTAGCTATCAGCTTAGAAACTCCTCCAGTTCCCCAAGCTAACGCCTCCCGTAACACGCCATCAATCACCCCTCCCGACCTTCCCGAAACTTCACCGCATTCCACCATCAACCCAGAAAATAATACCACAGAAAAAACTCGGTTTAAACTTCCCCGAATTCTGGGAAATATAGCCCGGTTATCTCCGTTAAAAGTAGAAGCTGAACCCTCGCCAAATGTGCCTAATTCAGAGATTATCTCCCCAGAATCTTCCTCAGAAAGAGATAGCAATCAAAAGGCGATCGCTAACCCCCAACCTGAACCAGCCATTGCCGCAACTCTCCCCCAATCAGCAGAATATAGTGTCAATAATACCCTAGATAATTGGTTAAATGGCATAGAAATTTTCCCCCAATTTAGTCAATCTCAACCCGTCATTAATTCCCCTCAAAATGAAAGTACACCCTCCCCAGAAATTCGCCAGTTTATCCCAGAAAATCAAGAGAATGGTGTCCAATTAACTATACAAGATGTGGTATTTCTGACCCTGGCTAATAATAGAAACATTAAAAATCAGTACCTACAACGAATTATACAGCGTCGAGATTTACAAGTAGCCGAAGATAAATTTTCCCCAGAGTTTACCCCCAATTTATCAATTGAATGGCAAGATATTCAACAGGGGGGACAAAGTATTTCTATGACATCAGGCTTAGTTTTAGGAGCCCAAATGGTTATCAAAATTCCCACAGGGGGAGAGTTAAATATGGGCTGGACAGGTCGCGGCGAGAGACAAGGAAGCAGCTTTAATGCGGAAAATAGATTAAGACAGAATTTAGAATTATCCTTCCGACAACCCCTTTTAAGAGATGGTGGGATGGAAGTAAATCGCGCCTCGATTAAAATTGCTCGCCTTGATGAAGCGATTAATATTTTAAACCTCAAAAATACTTTGATTGACCAAATCACCCAGGCGATTTTAGCCTATAGAAATTTAATCCAAGCCCAGGAAAGGGTCAAAATTCAAGCGCAGTCCTTGGCTTCCTCTCAACAACAAGTAGAAAACACTCAGTTTTTAATCAATGTAGGTCGTCTTCCGGCTATTGACTTAATCCCCGCCCAACGAGGAGTTAAAAATAATGAAATTAGCCTTTTAGATGTTCAAAATAACCTGAAAAGACAACAATTAGCATTATTGAATATTCTGGATTTGGAGCAGGATATTATTCCGGTGGCTGTCCAAATCGATTTGGATGAACTAGCCATGCCAGAATTTCCAGAATTTCGCGAAATTGCTTTAGTAAATAGACCGGATTATTTACAAGCAAAACTAGAAATAGAAAAGGCAGAAACTGCTTTAATAGTAGCTGAAAATAATCGCCGATGGCAGATTGATTTTGATACAGGACTTCGACACAACCCCTCCCCCAATCTTGTGGAAGATAGAACGGAATTAAGGGCGGGAATTGTGTTTAGTAAAGAATTGGGCGATCGCACTATTGAACAAGAGTTTGAACGCCGTCGCATTAGTCTAATTCAAGCCCAAAACGATTTGGAAGAAGAAAGACAACAAATTGATATTAATGTAGCTAATGCTGTGCGGGATGTTCGGGATAATTATCAAAAATTAGAGTTGGCTAAAGAGTTGACAGAATTGAGGAGACAGGAACTAAATAACGAAGAAGAAAAGATTAGGCTAGGTGTGGGGAATACTTCGGTAGTCGATTTAGTCCGGTTTCAAGATGATTTAGTTAACGCCCAAAATGCGGAATTAAATGCCCAAATTGATTACCTCAACTCTTTAACTGAATTAGACCGAATTTTAGGCACAACCTTAGAAAGATGGGATATTATTGTGGAAACAGACAGTAAAATTTAAAAATCTATGGTTATTGAATTAATTTGTGAAGAGCAAGATGGGGAAAATCAACGCCTGGATAGGTGGTTATCAGAAAGGGTGCAGCAGTTGTCTAGATCCCGTTTACAAGCCTTAATTTCGTCGGGTCATGTTTGGGTAAATAATTCCCCCTGTACGTCGAAAAAGGCTACAGTTCAAATTGGCGATCGCATTCAAGTGGAAATCCCCCCAGCCATTCCCTTGGAATTAAAGGCTACTAATATCCCCCTAGATATACTCTATGAAGACGAAGAACTACTCATCATAAATAAACCGGCTGGCTTGGTAGTTCATCCCGCCCCAGGACACGCAAACGATACCCTAGTCAACGCCCTATTAGCCCATTGTGAAACCTTAGCTGGTATTGGCGGCGTACAGCGTCCCGGCATAGTTCATCGCCTAGATAAAGATACCACGGGAGCGATCGCGATCGCCAAAACTGACCACGCCCACCAACACCTACAGGCTCAAATTCAGGCTAAAACCGCCCGCCGCCAGTATTTGGGCATCATTTATGGTGTCCCTAAAACTACCTCCGGTGTCATTGACCAGCCTATAGGTCGCCACCACAGCGATCGCAAAAAAATGGCAATTGTACCCGAACACCAAGGCGGACGTAGCGCTATCACCCGCTGGCAGGTCCAGGAACGCCTGGGAAACTATACTTTGATAGAATTTGAACTAGAGACAGGTCGCACCCATCAAATTCGCGTTCACAGCGCCAGCATTGGTCATCCTATCGTGGGCGATCGCGTCTATGGAAAAGGTCGCTCCGTAGGAGTCAACCTCCCCGGACAAGCCCTCCACGCCTGGAAACTGACGCTACAGCATCCCACTTCCGGGGAATTAATAGAAGCGATCGCACCCCTACCTCACACCATGACGACTCTATTAAAGGTTTTACGCGATCGTTAATTATCAATCAGCGCGTGAGTTGACCCTGGGAGCAGGACTTGGGTTGCTTTTTCAATTTACCTCTGTTATCATGAAAGATGATCACGTAGGTGAAATATATCATAATTTACCCCCACCTGTCAACCCATCCCTGTTGATCTTGGTTGTTGGCTGGTCAAATAGTTAGCAACATCTTTTAACAGTATTAGCTACCACATTAGCATGATTAAATGTTAAGTTTAAGGTAGAGCAAAACACGGCTAGAAAACCCAACAGGGGCGAAATGACTGAATCTTTAGATTTACTTAAAGATTTTTTTTCCCCCAGAAAAGCTAGAAACTATCGACAATAAGGTTAAATATGTCCAGGTATGATTCCCATTTACGGTGTTCTTTTTGTGGCAAATCTCAGGAACAAGTTCGCAAGTTAATCGCAGGCCCCGGGGTCTATATCTGCGATGAGTGTGTGGAACTTTGTAATGAAATCCTGGAAGAAGAGTTTTCAGAAAGGGCTGGAAATAAACCACAACCGGGTCTAGGTGTAGAAACTAGACCATCTCCTTCCCCAACGAGACTAACACCCCTAACAGAACTTCCTAAGCCAGTGGAAATCAAACAGTACCTGGATCAGCACGTCATTGGCCAAAACAATACCAAAAAAGTCTTATCAGTGGCAGTCTACAATCACTACAAGCGTCTTAGTGTAGATGCCGAAAACATTAGCAATCAAGGCTTTGACGAAACCCAAGGCTATAGCGACGAGCAGGTAGAATTACAGAAGTCGAATATTCTACTAATGGGGCCGACTGGATGTGGTAAAACTCTCCTAGCAGAATCTCTGGCTAAACTCCTGGATGTTCCCTTTGCGGTGGCTGATGCTACTACGCTGACAGAAGCTGGCTATGTGGGGGATGATGTGGAAAATATCCTACTGCGGTTGCTACAGGTAGCTGATTTCGATATCGAAGCGGCGCAGCAGGGAATTGTCTATATCGACGAAATTGATAAAATTGCCCGCAAAAGTGAAAATACTTCCATCACGCGAGATGTTTCTGGGGAAGGGGTGCAACAAGCTCTGTTAAAAATATTAGAGGGAACTGTGGTTAATGTGCCACCCCAGGGAGGAAGGAAGCACCCCTATCAAGATTTTATCCAAATTGATACGAGCAAGATTCTGTTTATCTGCGGCGGAGCTTTTGTGGGTCTCGATAAGGTGGTTGAACAACGCATGGGTAAAAAATCCTTGGGCTTTATTCAACCGGGGGTGAAGCCAGAAGAAGAGGGGGTTAAAACATCTGTGGACTCCACGGAAGTTCTCCAAAATGTGGAACCTCAAGATTTGGTGAAATTTGGCCTGATTCCTGAGTTTATCGGTCGGGTTCCAGTCCTGACTGTGATTTCTCCTCTTGATGAGGAAGCGCTGGTGAAAATCTTGACTGAGCCTCATAATGCTTTGGTTAAGCAGTATAAACAACTGCTGAAAATGGATAATGTTTCTTTGGAGTTTGAACCTGATGCTTTAATTGCGATCGCCAAAGAAGCCTACCGACGTAAAACGGGGGCTCGTGCATTGCGCGGGATTTTAGAAGAGTTAATGTTAGAGGTAATGTATGAGTTACCCTCCCGCAAGGATGTTAACAGTTGTGTGATTACTAAGGAAATGGTAGAAAAACGGTCAACTGCAGAGGTTCTCTGGCATCCGGCTTGGCGACGCAAGCACGAATCGGCTTAAATTAAATATACCGAAAATTGTCCGGTTAGGATTCATAGATCCTGTGGTCAGAGTCAGAGGGCGGGTTAGTTAATCAACCCGCCTTCAGATTTAGTTAGCAGTGGAAGCGGCCCCGATCGCGATCGCATCCATCGCATACATTATCAGTTTAGTCTGTGTGCGCCGTATCTTAACAGCATATCTAAACTAGCCAATCGATTTTCCCAACTTTTGACTTGGTAGGGTTTTTCCCTAGCGTGGAGGGTCATATAACCGTTAAATTGAGATTGAAAAGTAGCTAATTCTCGTTGAGCGCGACTCAAGGCTTGAGGGTTGGGGGACTCAGCCAAATTTTGCAAAGCCTGTGCTAAAACTTCTGCTTGGTTTCTAAAGCTGCTTAGTTGAGATTCCCTGATCCAGAGTTGGTCATTAGCGAGGAGAAAACTCCACTCTCGCTTGAGGGCTAAATAGCGATCGCTGGCAGCTTGGAGAGGCTGACGGTAGGGGATAATGGCGCTATGATTCCCGCCATTATTTTGAGTGCGGCGCAAAAATCCCTGCAAGTTGCTATCAATGGTTTCCACTGCAAAAATGGAATAGCCACCACTAGGTAAATCTCTGAGGGCTTGAATTTGGTCGATCGCCACTACATTAGGAATATCCAAAAGTTTGACGGAGGGGGCGATTAAAGTAGGCCCTAACTGTTGTGGTCCGGTGAGAGGTTGAGTAATGCGCTGTAGGCGATTAGTATCGAGGGAATAAGTCATAGGGACTAGCAAATCAAGATATCCTTGACGTGCCCAAACTTCCCAATGTTGTTGAATTTGAGCAATGCGTTCAGTTTCCGGGTGTGGAAACACCGCCGCCGAGAGAATCACATTCGGATAATTGGCGTTTAACAGTTGTCGGACATCGCGGACAAAAGATGTCACCTGGTCAGACCTAAATTGGGTCCACTGTTGCCATAATGCGACATCACCGGGAGTGATAGAAATGGGGTCAACTCCAGTTAAATCTCGAAACTGGGTTCTGGAGGCTGTACCATAACCAAAATTAAAATTACGGTTAGCATCCTGAAAGGGATAGCGGATATAGTCGAGATGAATGCCATCAACCTGATAATTGTGGGCAATTTCTCCGACCAAACGTAATAGATAACTGCGAACTTCCCGGTTAGCTGGGTCTAGGTAAGCCTTGCGATCGTTTTCGTGCCAAGTCCGACCCTGGTTATCCAAATTAGCCCATTCCGGGTAAGCGGACAACACAGGACCTAGATAACTGTCAGGTTGTCGCAAGACGGCATTGTGTCGCTGATTAGCGGTCGCAAATACCCAAACCCAGGCGTGTAATTCCATACCCCTAGCTTTTGCTAGTTTTACCGCGTCGGCTAAGGGGTCCCAACCGACGGTCAAAGGATTTTGGGCGGGCGCAACTCGGGAGGGGTAGACAGTATATCCGGCGTTGAGAGTTTCAAAAAATACGGTATTGATTCCGGCATCTGCCAAACGGTCAAATATCTGGGCGAGTCCGGCTTCTCCTCTGGCTGCGACGATTGTACCACGATCTAGCCAAACGGCCCGAATTTCTGCGCCCGATCGCTCTCCGTCGGTGGGGTAATTTTCCCACAATTTTTGACGCGCATCTAACCATAATCTTCTGGCTGCTACCCAATTTTGGGCGGCTACCAATTCGGGAAACTGTTTAATGGCTTGTTGGGCTTGGGCGATCGCATTTTGTCTTGTTGATGGTATAGATGTGGTGACACTAGCAATTGTAGTCACTGGATTTTTCGGTTCAGCCGAAGCTATCTGCAAGTTAATGGGGGTACTACCAGAAGCCGAAGCTATAACAGCATTTTCAAACCTACCCAACAGACTCTCTAATTCCTCCCTCATCAAAATAGCGGTAGTGTTATCAATGGGATCGTTACCTGGTTTGACCTCTAACCCGGCTGGGGCTGATTGTTCCGAGGGGTCGGTAAATAATTGCAGCAGAGAAGGACGGGGGTTGACTGAGGCTAGGTTGGGGTTACTAACTCGATTAGCTGGTGGGGGGGTCTGAATAGTTGTTGATGTCCCTGTATTTGACCGCTGAGGGGGGGTTTGAATAGTTGTTGATGTCCCTGTATTTGACCGTGGTGGGGGGGTTTGTATGGTGGTATTTTGCCGGGCTACAGAGGATTGTGGGGGAGGGGTGGCGGCGCTGTCACGATTAATAGCAGCCTGTAACCAAGCTGTATCTACTTCTGGTGACTCTCCGCGTCCCCAATACCATCCTAAATAAATAGCCTGGGTGGTCGCAATGGCGGCGGCGGAAGCGCTACTACCCTGCCAAACTCCGGCGGTGTAGCTTGCTTGGGTGGCGGGAATTAATACGCCACCTGCTACGGTTCCACTGGTGTTTACTGTGGGGGCCCAGTTTGTTATATTACGACAAATCTGATCTTGACAGCGATCGCTTTGAGTAATCGGCGCGGCTGGGTTACTCAGGGGAAAAGCCCAATAAGACCCGATTAGGGTTCTTAGTCTTTCACGGGCTAAGGGAGTTGAACGGTTCCCCACTGTCCCACTGGCTATTAGCCGCCCGCCCTGTTGTACCCATTGTTCTAATATACGAATTTGGTCTGTGGTCATTACTTCCACATTGGGAAGGAATAATACTCGCAGCCCCTGTAATGCTTCGGCGCTATTGAGATTATCTATATCAATGGTTTGATAGTTGATGCGACTGCTTTGTAGTCGGCTTTCTACACTATTCCAGTCTGCTGTTGGTAATGGGGAACGTACTACTCCTAAAATTGTTTCGGCTTTCACCAGTCCAGGAAACCAGGCGGAGAGATTAATTATAATACCAGTCAGAATCGCTGTGAGTGGGTACTTTCGGGAAGATGCCATGGGCTGTTCAGTAGTTTGTTATTGATCAAGTCAACATCCGATCTAGTCAAGATAGATAGATTGTAGTTACGCACCCAGAAAGCCTAAGTCAGGGCTATCAATTGTGGAAATCCTGATTCATTCTACAACTAAAGGCGATCGCCATAAATCGATAAATCCACCCATTTGGGAGACTCACCCCGACTCGAGTTGTTGGGTTTATTCGTTCCCTGGGTTCAGGGCGTGAGCAAATCTATGTATAGCTGCCACATTAGATATTACCGCCAAAGCTATCAGTAGGGGAAAAATTTGCCCGGTTAATAGTCCTATAATAATCAAAACTGTCCGCACAGCCCGGCTACCAATACTAGCGATACTGCTGCGACCTAATGATTCACTTTTGGCGCGAATATACGGAACCATTGTAGTTCCTAACAGTGCTATTAATCCCACTACTAAGTTATCCCTAGGGTTCCCTAAAATTAGGGCTGATATTATCAAAAAATCTACATAGCGATCTAAGACACTATCGAGTAAGTTTCCGGTATCGGAAGCGATACCTCTAGACCGAGCTAGGTCTCCATCTAAACAATCTAGTAACCCACTAATTACTATGGCTAACACTGCCCAAAGATAGTAATTTTTTAGGATTAAAAAACTGGCTAAGAATCCGCCAATTAGTAAAGAAGTCCAGGTGATGCCATTGGGGGTTATCCAAGATACATTAATCAAGGCTTGGGCGATTTTGATGGTAAAAAATTGCAGGATTTTGTCTAGGGGAGATTGAGGGGAAACTATTTGATTTTCGGGAATTTCTGAGGATTTTTCGTAGACAGTATCTGACATATTTTGATGGTTGCTAAATGTTGGTTTATGACAAACTAAGTATCACAGGAGTTGACAAAAGTCAATCGGACTCAGATACCAACTCCCAGATAGCTAGGTATTTAAGGATGAAAGACACGCGCCAAATTGGGTAGGACTTCAACTTGAATTGGGGCTGAGGAAATAGGTTCCCCGTCTAGGGCTAAAAATTCTCCATCTTGGGGGTCTAGGTGAAAACCTCGCAGCTTATAATATTCGATTCCTGGGATGGCTAGATGCTGTCCTTTATTGCACAATAAAAAAGCCTTAATTAAGTTAAATTTAGAGATACCACGCCGCACTAATAAGACATCTATATTTCCATCTGTGGGGTGAGAGTGAGGTGCGGGATTAAGATTATAAGCCGCCCAAGGAACATTCATCGCCCATAACAGTATATAATCATCCTCAATTATAAGGGGAGATTCACAGTCGGCAGTAATTAGGGATAATTTGCCTCGATAATGACGCAGTTTTAAGATTTCCCATAGTGCATAAATATCGGTTTTTAAAGAACCCAAAAACCGGAGATTATCCGATTTTATATCGACGGCAGCAATTAATCCCCAGGCTATGGAGAGAATGCTATAATAAAAGCGATCGCCTTGTTGAACCCGCAGAATATCCAGAGGTTGAATATTGCCTCTGGTAATGGCAATTGTAGCATTGATTGCATTATAGGTTTCTCCAGCTTCTTCTAGCAGAGTTTTACATAAGCCATTACTGGTGCCACCGGGGATTATTCCCAGGGGTGTTTTAATGGCTTTTTCCCAGTCTTGACGGTTCATTAAGCCGTTAATAACCTCATGAATGCTACCATCTCCCCCCACAACTACTAAGCCATCAATTGAGGATAAATCTATATTTTCGATGCGATTTTTGAGGTCGCCAGCATAACTGGTAAAGGTGACATTAAATGCGGTATTATGGTTGGATAAAATGGGTTTTATTTGCTCAAATATTTGTAGGGATTTACCTTTACCACTGGCGGGATTAATGAAAATCTCTAATCGTTGATTCCAAGTTTTTGGGGGTTGATTTGACCAACTCATTATCTGCTAATTCCGGGAATTAATTAAAGGCGATCCGCGCCGCGCATTATCGCCATATTTATATATTATCATATTATGATAGTTATTGATCCACTAATTTGCCAGAAAAAATGTAAACCTCCGGGGCTATTTTGGGGATTAACTATAGTTAAAAAATCACAGATTTATTAGAGGATTTCCCACGTCAAAAAAATCTTCCATCCAGAGAGAACCAAGTAAGGCACCTTGATTAATAAACTCTTTAACTCCCTGCATATCTGCGGTTCTTTTGGCTTGAGTAAAACCTTGATTATCTCGATACAGTACCCATAACTCTTCTGGCTTTAAACTATTCACAAAAAACGGAGAATGGGTAGTTACCATTAATTGAGTATTAGCAGAAGCTGTCCGGCATTCTTCAGCCAGTTGTGGCAATAAAACCGGATGTAAGTGATTTTCTGGTTCTTCAATGCCGACTAATTGAGGAGGTTTTGGGTCATATAATACAGTTAAATATGCCAATAGTTTTAAAGTGCCGTCCGAAGCAAATTTGGCGAGAATTGGATTAGAAAAAGGAGCGTCTTTTATTTGTAATAACAAACGACCATCTGGCATAATTGATGCTGCCACTTTTTCTAAGCGAGGAATTCGGGAAGATAAAGTTTTTAAGATTGCCTCTAAACGTTGGGGATGTTGTTCTTTTAAATATTGGATAACATTAGGTAAATTATTCCCGGTGGCGGATAATCTTTCTTGGGTTCCCGCTTCGGGAATGCTGCGGGTATTGTCGGCGGTTAAATAGGATAAATACCATCCGGTAATGAACCGCCTTAAAGCACTAACCCGGGGATGTTTGGCAAATTGTCCCAAGGTATTAACTGCTAATAATTCCGGTGAGTCAAGTTGTTCCGTGATTCTTTCGTCTTGTTCGTCTGGCATTTCCCCACTAATGACTTGTCCTTCCCCCTTTTTAAAGTCCAAAAAACGGAAGGGTTTACCTTGTCCTCCTCGTCGCCAATGCAGCCATTCTTCGGCAATCAAAGGGCGATTATTTTCTTCATTGATGGCGAGATGATAGGTAATTAAAGGAGAGGCGGAGGTTTCTCGATATTTTAATTCAATCACAATGCAGCCTTGACTATCTCGGGTGCGGAGTTCTCGAAATCTACCCCGTCTATCCCAGGCTTTGCTGAGGCTTTCTGTGAAGCATTCAGATAGAAAGGCAAACACATCAAAAATTGTGGATTTGCCACTGCCGTTAGGACCTAAAAATACGGTGAGGGGAGTAATTTTTTTTAATTCGAGATTTTGTAAGGCGCGGTAATTTCTAACTTTGAGATATTCGATTTTGGGAATTGTACTCATAATTTGGCGGATCAGATATACTGCTAACTATAGCGGTGGGTCGGGGGAATCGGCAATCTATAATAGTTGGGAATAGTTTGTCAGGGTTTCCAGATAGTGTGATGGATGGGACTGTCCACTCAAGGGTTCCGATGGTGGATTGATTAACTTTGGGGGATGTCTGGGGCTGTCTGGGGGGTTTCCAGAAGGTTTTTGGTTATGACTATGAATTATTGCCGAGTTGATCCATACTTAATCTACATCCCTGAAGACAACCAGCTTTGGGCTTCAGTAAAATCAAACATAGTCGCCATAGGGCATTGGGAGACTCTAAACGGACGCAGAGCGAGGGTAAGACTACTTCGGTAGCACATTGCTGTGAAGCGTCAAGGAATCCTCGCTCCTTCAGGACGAGGAGGTATGTCAACAAGAGAGACAGGAAAAGGAGAATTTATGACGCAGCCTCTTATCCCTATCGATCAATGTCCGATTCAGATTGAGGACGATCGCACAGGTACTAATGTGGAAACTCTAAAACGGGCTTTTGCAGATAACCTGTTTTATCTTCAAGGTAAGTATGAGTCCCTGGCTACTCAGGATGACTTTTATATGGCTTTGGCTTACACTTTGCGCGATCGCCTCCTGAATCGTTGGCTAAAGACCATGAAAACTTACATGGAGAAAGATGTTAAGGTAGTTTACTACCTCTCCGCTGAGTTTCTCATGGGTCGCCACATGGGTAATAGCCTGATTAACCTGCATCTTTATGATCGGGTACGTCAAGCCGTCGAAGAGTCTGGGTTAGATTTGGATGAAATTCTCGAACATGAACCCGACCCCGGCTTGGGTAATGGGGGTTTGGGACGGTTAGCCGCTTGCTTCGTCGATTCCTTGGCTACCCTGGAAATTCCGGCCGTGGGTTATGGTATTCGCTACGAATTTGGGATTTTTACCCAGGCGATCCGCGATGGATGGCAAGCAGAAGTCCCTGATAAATGGTTGCGCTTTGGTAATCCTTGGGAAATTGCCCACCCTGACCAAGCCGTTGAGGTCAAATTAGGCGGCCATACGGAAATGTACCATAATGAAAAAGGCGAGTATAAGGTTCGCTGGATTCCCGCTAACCGAGTAGTAGGGATTCCCTATGATACTCCCGTTCCCGGTTATGATACTAATACCGTTAATCCCCTGCGTCTGTGGCGGGCTGAGGCTTCTGATGATTTCAATTTTGATGCCTTTAATGCTGGCAACTATGATGGGGCGGTCGCTGAAAAAATGCGATCGGAAACTATCTCTAAGGTGTTATATCCCAATGATAACACCCCCCAAGGTAAGCAATTGCGACTAGAACAACAGTTTTTCTTTGTTTCTTGTTCCCTACAGGATATTATCCGCACTCACCTACTGCGACATCCTAGCTTACATAATCTTCATGATACCGCCGCTATCCAACTTAATGATACTCACCCGGCAGTAGCGATCGCTGAAATGATGCGATTGTTAATGGATGAACATGAGATGGATTGGAATACCGCTTGGCGGGTTACTCAAAAAACCTTCTCCTATACCAACCATACTTTACTCCCAGAAGCCTTGGAAAAATGGTCTGTGGGTTTGTTTGAATATCTGCTTCCCCGCCACCTGGAGATTATTTATGAAATTAATCGCCGCTTCTTGGAAGACGTTAAACGTTGGTATCCTGGTGATGATAATTTGATCAGTCGTCTTTCTCTGATTGATGAGTCCGGGGAAAAATATGTCCGTATGGCGAATTTGGCTTGTGTCGGTAGTCATGCTGTTAATGGCGTGGCCGCACTACATACCGAACTCCTGAAACAAGACACTCTCCGGGATTTCTATAAGTTGTGGCCAGGAAAGTTCATTAATAAGACTAATGGTGTCACTCCCCGACGCTGGATTTTGATGTGTAATCCTAAACTGGCTGAACTTTACAACTCCAAAATCGGTGAGGGTTGGTTAAAAGACCTTAGTCAACTAAAGCAGTTGGAAAAATATGTTGATGACCCAGATTTCTGTCAGCAGTGGCGAGAAGTTAAGCTACACAATAAGCGACAGTTAGCACAATATATCTGGGAACATAATGGCATCGAAGTTGACCCCCATTCGATGTTTGATATCCAGGTAAAACGGATTCATGAGTACAAGCGTCAGCATTTGAATGTGCTGCATATTATCAGCCTGTATAATCGGATTAAGCAGAATCCTGACCAGCATATTGTACCCTGTACTTTTATCTTTGGTGGTAAGGCTGCCCCTGGTTATTTTATGGCGAAGTTGATTATCAAGCTAACTAATTCGGTGGCTGATATCATTAACCATGATCCTGATGTTCGAGGTCGCTTAAAGGTAGTTTTCCTCAACAATTTTAATGTTTCTTTGGGTCAGCGTATCTATCCGGCGGCGGATTTGTCAGAACAAGTTTCTACCGCTGGAAAAGAAGCCTCTGGAACCGGAAACATGAAGTTTGCTATGAATGGGGCGATGACTATTGGCACCTTGGATGGTGCTAATATTGAAATCCGCGAAGAAGCTGGGGCGGAAAATTTCTTCCTGTTTGGTTTGACTGCACAGGAAGTTGCTGATACTAAGGCTAAGGGTTATAATCCCTGGGATTATTATAGCAGTAATCCGTCCCTGAAAGCGGTAATCGATCGCATTGCTGATGGCTATTTCTCCCACGGCGATAAAGAGTTATTTAAGCCTTTGCTTGATTCTCTCATGTACCATGATCAGTATATGCTTTTTGCTGATTATCAGGCTTATGTGGACTGCCAGAAACAGGTCGCTAAAACTTACAGTGATCAGGATAAGTGGACTCGGATGTCTATTTTGAATGCTCTGCGGATGGCTAAGTTTTCGAGCGATCGCACTATTCGAGAGTATTGTAATGAAATCTGGAATGTGCGCTCTGTACCTATTGAAATGGAAGAGTACAGTCAAGAAAATGCCGGTTTGAATCTCGGTAAATAACTTGATTCTCGTTGGTTTTTGGGGCGGCTACAAGTCGCCCTTTTTTCATTCACAGAGTTTTTAACTAGACAATACCTAACTATCGCCGCCTTAAATTATGTCCCACTGCTGAAAGTCCATATAACTCCCCGGGTTGCATTCTTGTCTGTGCAGTCGCTGGGAGAATTAGCACCAGAGTTTTAAAAAAAAGCGATCGCCTTCGTCTGCTATAAAAATTAACGATACAGTCTAAAGTACAGATCAGCCAACCATTATACGGAAGTTTATGTCAGAGCAAAAATTTGGTGTCATTGGTCTAGCGGTCATGGGTGAAAACCTAGCCCTGAATGTTGAACGCAATGGCTTTCCTGTCGCCGTTTACAACCGCACCAGTGCCAAAACTGATGAGTTTATGCAAAAACGGGCCCCCGGCAAAAATGTCAAACCCGCCTACACCCTCGAAGAATTTGTCGCGTCCCTCGAACGTCCCCGCCGTATCCTCGTCATGGTCAAGGCGGGTAAACCTGTCGATGCCGTCATTAACCAATTGAAACCCCTCCTCGATCACGATGATATGATTATCGATGGGGGAAATTCTCTCTATGAGGACACTGAGAGGCGCACCAAGGAACTCGAAGCTACTGGTTTAGGGTTTATGGGTATGGGTGTCAGCGGCGGCGAGGAAGGCGCGCTATGGGGCCCTAGTTTAATGCCCGGAGGAACTCAGAATTCCTATCAAGCCCTTGAACCTATTTTAACTAAAATTGCCGCTCAAGTTGATGATGGCCCCTGTGTCACTTATATTGGCGCTGGCGGCGCGGGTCACTATGTCAAAATGGTTCACAATGGCATTGAATATGGCGATATGCAGCTTATTGCAGAAGCCTATGACCTCCTGCGTAATGTCATTGGCTTGAATGAACAACAGCTTTATGAGGTCTTTGCTGAGTGGAACACTACCGATGAGTTAAACTCTTTTCTGATTGAAATTACCGCCGATATTTTTAAGCAAAAAGACCCCGAAACCGGCAAGCCTCTCGTTGACTTGGTTTTGGACTCGGCTGGACAAAAAGGAACCGGACGCTGGACTGTCGTTAGTGCTTTGGAGTTGGGCGTTTCTATTCCTACCATTACTGCTGCTGTTAATAGCCGGATTATTTCTTCCTATAAGGATGAACGGGTGGCAGCTTCTCAGGAATTGCCGGGACCTAGTGCTAATTTTGATGGTGATGTTACCTCTTTCATCAATAAAGTTCGTGATGCTTTATACTGCTCCAAAATCTGCTCTTATGCTCAGGGTATGGCGCTTATGGGTAAGGCTTCTCAGGAGTTTAATTATAATCTGAATTTGGGCGAAATTGCCCGCATTTGGAAGGGAGGCTGCATTATTCGGGCGGGATTTTTGAATAAAATTAAGCAGGCTTATGACCAAAATCCTCAATTGCCTAATTTGCTACTTGCGCCGGAGTTTAAGCACACTATTCTTGACCGTCAGTCGGCTTGGCGAGAAGTTCTCGTAACTGCAAATACTATGGGTATTCCTGTGCCGGCTTTTAGTGCTTCTTTGGATTATTTTGATAGTTATCGCCGCGTGAGTTTACCTCAAAATTTAACTCAAGCACAACGAGACTATTTTGGCGCTCATACTTATGAGCGTATCGATAAACCCAGGGGTCAGTTTTTCCATACTGAATGGGCTAATGTTGATTAATTATCAGGTTTAGTCCCTTGGTGATTAACTGAGTTTTCCCTCACCCAAAACCCCCCACCTCTGGGGGGCTGCTTTATGCTATAAGGTGGCTATACATTCTATTTGGACTCGTGCATTTTCCGGGAGTTGCGACACGGCTACACAGGTGCAAATTGGCATATTTCCATCGGTAAAATAGCTAGAGTAAACGCTATTCATGCGATCGCTTTCCTGCAAGTCTACCATAAAAATCGTCGTTTTCATCACCTTAGACCAACCTACTCCCGCCGCCGTTAAAATCGCGCCAATATTATCCATCACTCGCCGCGTCTGGTCGGTAATTTCGTCATCGCATAACATAATATTTAGGCGGGGGGCTATGGCTATTTGACCAGCAATATATATACAGTCATTAATGATAACGGCTTGGTGAGGACTATTAGGAGATTTCGGCGCGTTTTCTGTATTAATAAATTCTGCCTTAGTCGAGTTTCTCCCAGACTCCCCCACTTCCATAATCAAATCATCATCGAGGTCATAAACTTCACCGTCTGGCATAATTGCGCCAATGATTTGAGCTTCTTGATAGTTAGTTAGGTACAAATTTGCATCAGTTAAATTGGCTCCGACAAAACTCGCATTTTTAACTTTGGCTTTCATTAGATTAGCTGTTTTGATGTTAGCTTGCTTGAAATTAGCCCCCTCTAAACAAGTCTCTCTCAAGATGGCTTCCTCTAGGTTTGCCATTTTAAAATTACATTTTTTGCAGTTAGCTGCAGCCAAGTTTATGCGGAATCCATAAATGCCAGAAAAATTACATCCTTCTAAATCCAAATACGACCAATTTATGGAAAACATTTTACTACCAGAAAAATTAACATTTTTGATTATAGCTTTAGCCATGTTAATATCATCAAATCGACTAGATTCCTCGAATTGAGCCCCGGTTAAATCTGCCCCAGAAAAATCTATGGTTTGCAAATCAGACTTGATAAAACAGGCGTTAGTTAAGTTGGCATTAACAAATTGTACGGATTGGAAAGTTGACCCACTAAAGTTACAATTCTTGAGATTAGCATGATCAAAGGTCATCTCTTGAAAGTCAGAGTTGCTTAAATCAGCACCTTCTAAGTTAATCTCACTCAAATTACATCCTTTCCAAGTAGTATAAGATAAATCGACTCCGGGGAAGTCGCGTTCACCTAGTTTGTATCTGTCAAACAATTTTTGTGCTTCCATTTTCAGTTAGTCCTGGTAGATGTCGTTTTGACCATATCACAGAGTAGATATCTGCTGGGTATGGCACTATAAATTATATCTGATTGTCCGCCAATGGTGCATTTTTTAGGTGCTGGCTATACATTTGATTTGTACTCGTGCATTTTCGGGGAGTTTCGACACGGCTACACAGGTGCAAATTGGCATATTTCCATCGGTGAAATACCCAGAGTAAACGCTATTCATGCGATCGCTTTCCTGCAAGTCTATCATAAAGATGGTAGTTGTCACCACCTGAGACCAACCTACTCCCGCCGCCGTTAAAATTGCCCCAATATTATCCATCACTCGCCGCGTCTGGTCGGTAATTTCGTCATCGCATAACATAATATTTAGGCGGGGGTCTATGGCTATTTGACCAGCAATATATATACAGTCATTAATTATAACAGCTTGGTGAGGACTATTAGGAGATTTCGGCGCGTTTTCTGTATTAATAAATACTGCCTTAGTCGATTTTACCCCGGACTCCTCTACTTCCACAATCGAATAATCATCAGGGTCGTCAACTTCACCGTCTGGCATAATTGCGCCAATTATTTCAGCGTCTTGATAGTTAGACGCATAAACATAAGCATCAGTTAAATTAGCTCCAATAAAACTAGCATTTTTAACTTTGGCTTTCATCAGATTAGCTTTTTTGAGGTTGGCTTGCTTTAAATTAGCACCCTCTAAACAAGTTTTTTTCAAGATGGCTTCCTCTAGTTTTGCATTTTTAAAATTACAGTTTGTGCAGTTAGACCCAGCCAAGTTGATGCGGTATCCATCAACCCGAGAAAAATTACACCCTTCTAAATCTAAATACGACCAATTTTCCCCAGACATTTTAATGCCAGAAAAATTGACATTTTTGAGAATAGCTTTATCTCTTTTAATATCACTAAATCGACGAGATGCCTGGAATTGAGCCCCGGTTAAATCTGCCCCAGAAAAATTGATGGTGTTCAAATCAGACTTGATACAACAGGCATTAGTTAAGTCTGCATTAACAAATTTTACGGATTGGAAAGTTGATTCACTAAAGTTACAATTCTTGAGATTAGCCTGATTAAAGGTCATATTTTTAAAGCTAGAGTTGCTTAAATCAGCACCTTCTAAGTTAATATCACTAAAATCATGTCCTTGCCAAGTAGTATAAGATAAATCGACTCCGGGGAAGTCACGTTCACCTAGTTTGTATCTGTCAACCAATTCTTGTGGTGTCATTTTCAGTTAGTCCTGGTAGATGTCGTTTTGACCATATCACAGAGTAGATATCTGCTGGGTATGGCACTATAAATTATATCTGATTGTCCGCCAATGGTGCATTTTTTAGGTGCTGGCTATATATTGGATTTGTAACCGTGCATTTTGGGTTGGGTGTAACCACGGATGTTATAGCGTTTCTCATGTCCATAAGGTAGAGCCCTCACCCCAAACCCCTCTCCCAAGGGGAGAGGGGCTTTGAAAAGTACCTTACTAATCCGGGAAACGCTATATACTATTTTAAACCACCTTGCGCCCCAGAGATTAATCATCATCAAAAATGCCGAATTTTTTGGGTGTTTTTAAGGGTTGGTTGTTCACGGCAATTAATGCTGGTGGAAAATTACAATATTATCGAGGTGATGCACCCTAAAGTTGTGGCTGTTGGTGATGTGATTTGGCGATATTTAAAGAATCATAACTCACCCTAGACCCCCCCTAGGACTACTACATGACAAAATAACTAGCCAGCAAGATATTTGCCGATCCAGAAAAGAAAATGTGACGATCGCCCAAAACCTGTTAAAATTGAAAATGACTAATTGCATCAACCTACAATCGAAAAACTGATGCTGCCAAGGCAAGAACTACTTAACGGTATTGAAAATCGAGATTGTATCGCCAGAATTATCGACCTGGCGGAACAAGCATTGAAAACCTGGGAAATTACACAGACTGAGTTTCTCTCACCCCCAGAAATCGCAGAAGCACAAGGAATTTTTCAGCGACTGACAGAGGTACAAGCCTTCTCCTGGGGGGGCTATCCGCAAGCAGAACGTCAGCGAATGGCGATCGCCCGATCAGAACTCCCCCTCGACTCAAGCCATGTAGAAATCGCAGCGATCGACATTTCCGGGAACTTTTTATTTGACACGGCTACCCACCGAGACTTTCTGGGTTCCTTATTAGGTACGGGAATTGTGCGAGAAAAAACCGGAGATATAATAGTATTAGGAGAACGCGGCGGTCAGGCTATTGTGATTCCTGAATTGGTCGAATATCTGGAGATGAACCTAACCCAAGTGCGGACGGTTCCCGTCAAGGTTCAACCGATTGATTTAAGCGAGTTGAAAGTCCGAGAACCCAAGAAAAAAGCCATGACTACCGTTGAGGCTTCCTTGCGTTTAGATGCGATCGCTTCTGCCGGATTTGGGATGTCTCGCAGTAAAATGGTGACGCTAATTGATGGGGGTGATGTCCGAGTTAATTGGAAAGAGGTTAAACAAGCCAGCATTGCTATTAAAACCGGAGATTTAATCGCTATTCGCGGGAAAGGTAGACTCGAAGTTGGGGAGGTTTCTGTGACCAAAAAACAGCGCTATCGAGTCGAATTAACTAGATATAATTAACAGATAATTAACCTATGTGGAAGGTTCAACCATCCCCAAACATCCCTCATTGGATGATTCCAGAAATCCAGCGACATCACCCTAATATTTCGGGAAAATACTTGTGTCAACTATTACTGTGTCGGGGAATTTCGACGCGGGAACAGTTGACTAGATTTCTGGAAATTGACAGCTATCAACCCGCTAGTCCGGGAGAATTTGGGGCGGAAATGCAAGAGGCGATCGCCCGATTAACTCTCGCTTATCAGAAATGTATCAGCCACAATAACCCTGAAAAAATCGTGATTTGGGGAGACTTTGACGCAGACGGTATCACCGCGACCGCCGTTTTGTGGGAAGGGTTGCGACAGTTTTTTGGGTCCTCTGTTTCCTACACTATTCCTAACCGTTTGACCGACTCCCACGGACTAAACCAACGGACAATTGAAACCTTGGCGGCGCAAGGTTGTAGTCTGATTATTACCTGCGATACCGGAAGCACAAATTTAGCCGAATTACAACTAGCGCAAAATTTGGGTATTGATGTCATTATCACAGACCACCATACCTTACCACCCACACGACCCCCCGTCCTGGCGATTATTAATCCTCGCAATTTACCGACTGACCATCCCCTTTATCATCTCTCAGGAGTAGCGATCGCTTATAAGTTAATAGAAGCATTATATATGGCTTTACCAGGCGTTTCTCAACAGCCTTTAGAGAATTTACTAGATTTGGTGGCTATTGGTTTAATTGCGGATTTGGTTGAACTTAGCGGAGACTGTCGCTATTTAGCTAAACGAGGGATTCAACAACTCCAAAAACAACTAGATCAACCCACCCGTCCGGGAGTTGCGGAATTGCTGAAATTGTGTCAAAAAAATGGCGATCGCCCTACCGATATATCCTTTGGTATCGGTCCGAGAATTAATGCAGTTAGTCGCATTTATGGGGACGTTAGTTGTGTCGTGGAATTACTCACCACCCCCGACCCCCAAAGGGCGAAACAATTAGCCATCAATACCGAAATAGCTAACCTTCGCCGCCGAGAGTTGCAGAAAAATCTCGCCTATGAGGTGCGGGAAAAGTTGCAAAGAATCGACTTATCTACTACTTATGCGATCGTCCTGAGTGACCCTCAATGGTCTGTGGGAGTATTAGGATTAGTCGCCGGTCAAATCGCCCAAGAATATAGCCGTCCTACTATTTTACTGACTACCGAAGGCGGCACAGAAACCGGACTGGCGAGGGGTTCGGCGCGTTCAATCAATCAAATTGACCTCTATGATTTAGTATATAATCAACGGCATCTATTGCATAATTTTGGGGGTCATCCTTTCGCCGCTGGCTTGAGTTTACCCATTGAGAATATCCCCATATTTACACAAGCCATAGACCGAGAACTCCGACAACGTATGGGGGGAATATTACTCTCTCAATCTCCTATTATAGTCGATTTGGTTTGTACTGTGGCAGAATTGGGTTCTCATTTATTCAAAGAGTTAAAATTGTTGGAACCCTGCGGAATGGGAAATCCGGTTCCCAAGTTGTTAATTAAGAATTGCTGGTTTGATAATGTTTGGAATGAAAATCCTTATGATTTACGGGGTAAAAAAGTTCAGTATATTAGGACTACCTATCACCTATTTGATGATTCTACGGAATTAGGTTTTCCGGGGGTTTGGTGGGGTCACTATAAAGAGGAATTACCCCCTGGTCGATATGATGCGATCGTCGAGTTGGATTTTAATGCTCATAAAAGATGCTACGAGGTGCGACTATTGGCTGTGCGTCCTGCTTTATCAGAAACGGAAATTAACCCCCCCTTAATTGCTGTTGATATAGCGGATTTTCGGAATCATCCCCCTGGAGAAAGTACAGTTTTAGATGATGATAATCAGCCGATTAGTTGGGAAAGTAATTATTTGGTGGTGAGTGATTGTCCGGGGAGTTGGGAGGAATTAACAGGCTGGTTTGCTGAGGCTGTCAAGGCTGGTAAAAAATTGGCGATCGCCTATTCTCCACCCCCCAGGATATCCCCCCAAGAAGTTTGGCAAAAACTCACCCAAATCGCGGATAATTTAAGCCATAATCATCAAGGAATTAGTCCCCAGGACTTATTAGAAAAATTAGCCATTGGGGATATAGCTTTAACTAGGGGTTTGCATTGTCTAAAATCCCTAGGCTACCAGATAGAATTAGCTGAGGATACCCCATCAAATAAACTGTTATATATTAGCTCTCAGACCACTGGTAAAATCGCGGATATATCTGAATCTGACCAGGATTTTGGCTCCTTACTAGACATATTTTTTGCCACCATTGAAGAAGAACAATTTACCCGGCAATATTTCTGTGAAGTTCCCCTAGAAACCATTGATGGTATGTGTAGAATCAGTTAACTGGGCATAAATCTTGCCACAAATTCCTGATATTCTGGGGTAGCTATTCCCTCCTGTAACTTAGCTAAAACCTGTGCCATATTACCCGATAATAGCGCATTGACATCTAACCATAAACCTGGGAAAAATTGACTTTTCAGACAACCCGACTCATCTATCTGTTGTAGCTGATAGCGTCCTTCAAAGAGTACATACCAGCGAAATTCTGACCCATCAACTAGCCAGACTAAATATTCCCTTACACCATTACGGCGATAGGCGTGTAGCTTATCGTGGAGGTCTTTTGAGGCGCTACTGGCTGCAATTTCTACAATCAATTCTGGCGGTCCTTCTATATAATCATCCTCACTAATGCGCGACTGTCCCCCCGCCGCCTCTTCCATACGCAATAAAGCGTCTGGTTGCGGTTCATTATCCATGTCTAGGCGAACACTTGCGTTATCCGCCACTTGAGTCTCTGGTGTAGAAGCTGCATAAACTTGTAACCAAGTGATGATTTTGGCGTGAGGGTCGGCGTGTTGTCGGACTCTAACAGGGGATGTCATATAAACGACTCCTTCCACTAATTCAGCCTTTTTTATATCCGGTAGCAAACTATAGCGACGCTCAAATTCTACCATCGATAAGCGATCGCCATTTTCCAAAGTTGGGAGAATTGTTTGAGAAACTGATGGAGTATAATTCATAACATCACCTAACCATTAAAGTCTATTATTTATTATAGCTATCCGCGATCGCCTTTCCAGCCACTTCCGCCATGTTAGGGATTGATTGACAATCTTTGTACAAATTCCTGATATTCTGGGGTAGCTATTCCCTCCTGTAACTTAGCTAAAACCTGTGCCATATTACCCGATAATAGCGCATTGACATCTAACCATAAACCTGGGAAAAATTGACTTTTCAGACAACCCGACTCATCTATCTGTTGTAGCTGATAGCGTCCTTCAAAGAGTACATACCAGCGAAATTCTGACCCATCAACCAGCCAGACTAAATATTCCCTTACACCATTACGGCGATAGGCGTGTAGCTTATCGTGGAGGTCTTTTGAGGCGCTACTGGCTGCAATTTCTACAATCAATTCTGGCGGTCCTTCTATATAATCATCCTCACTAATGCGCGACTGTCCCCCCGCCGCCTCTTCCATACGCAATAAAGCGTCTGGTTGGGGTTCATTATCCATGTCTAGGCGAACACTGGTGTTGTCACAAACCATAATGTTAGGTGTAAAACTGCGGTAGAAAACCAGCCAACCAATAACATCACTATGAGGTTTTCCGTGTTGTCGGACTCTAACAGGGGATGTCATATAAACGACTCCTTCCACTAATTCAGCCTTTTTTATATCCGGTAGCAAACTATAGCGGCGCTCAAATTCTACCATCGATAAGCGATCGCCATTTTCCAAAGTTGGGAGAATTGTTTGAGAAACTGATGGAGTATAATTCATAACATCACCTAACCATTAAAGTCTATTATTTATTATAGCTATCATAGCCCGATACCGCTGATCATGAATTAGCAAATAGGTAATTTACCCGATCGCACAGCGTGTATATATTCACTACCAGAATCCGGCCATCCACGCCGATCCGAGGCTTCTCCTGGCTGTCCCCAACCCAATTGTAACAACATCTCCAAGAAATGGGATTTTTCCCACTTCCAAACACAAGCCCACTCTGTCCTTTGGGCGATCGCATCTATATCATAACCCTTTATTTGGCGGTGATTTTTCCCCCCATTAAGACTCAAATATAAATCCATATTTTCCGTCACCCGATACCAGAAATCAATCAACCTATCCTTAGCCTGTTTGAGAATTTCCAAATCTTCAGGTAAAGCAATTAGTTGTTCTCCAATCATCGGATAATCTAGGATAATTTCTGCCACTTGTATCTGTCGCCACACAATCCCAGACACCTGATTTTCCCGTTGATATTCATGAACCGCCGCCTTAAAATCTTGATAGGCGGTAAACTTCTGAATAGCATCAGGTTTCAAAAAGTGATCAATCACCGGATTTCCCACCCCAGGAGTCGCCTTTAAATTCAGGCGTTTACCATTTAGACAAGCCTTTTTCTCATCTTGTAAAATGCGTAGCAGTTCCTGTGTAGTATAAACTTTGGACATGGAAACTATCCCCTAAAAGGCAGCGGGAGGCAGTCCATAATAATTAGTAATTAACTATTAATTAACCCCTCCCGTAACTCCTCATTTACTAAGCAGACTGATTATCAATTACCTGATTTTCTTGGCGTAGATAGGCTTGAATAAACCCATCCAATTCACCATTCATCACATCATTAATAGCCGTGGTTTCCTCACCCGTCCGCAAATCTTTAACCATCTGATAGGGATGAAATACATAGTTGCGGATTTGATTTCCCCAAGCCGCCTCTACCAGGTCGCCGCGAATTTCTGCGATCGCCTGCGCCCTTTGTTCCTGCGCCACTACCAATAACTTAGCTTTCAGTAAAGCCATAGCCTTTTCCCGGTTTTGTAGTTGGCTACGTTCCTGGGTACAACGAACCGCTATCCCCGTCGGAATATGAACTATGCGGACTGCTGTTTCCACCTTATTAACATTCTGACCACCCTTTCCCCCAGCGCGAGACGTGGTAATTTCCAGGTCCTTTTCCGGGATATCTAAATTTATAGCCCCTTCATCCAGAATCGGCATGATTTCCACTCCCGCGAAACTGGTCTGGCGTTTACCATTGGCGTTAAATGGGGAAATTCTGACCAGGCGATGGGTTCCCTTTTCCGCCTTTAAATAGCCATAGGCGTAGGGTCCCTCCATTTCCAAAGTAGCAGATTTAATCCCCGCCTCGTCTCCTTCCGAAAGTTCCGCCAGGTGGACCTTATAGCCTTGGGCTTCCCCCCAACGGGTGTACATTCTTAATAGCATTTCCGCCCAGTCTTGGGCATCTGTACCCCCCGCTCCAGCGTTAATCGTCAAAACCGCCCCACTGCGATCGTAGGGACCCGATAGGAGTTGTTGTAATTCCCAGCGATCGATATCCCGACCGAGATGGACTACATTAGACTCAGCCTCCTGTCGTAGGGACTCATCGTCCTCTAACTCTAGTAACTCTGCGATCGCCCCAGTATCTTCCAGCGTCTTTCGCCAGTCTTGCTGTTGTTGCAAAACCGATTTAAGGTCACTCAAAGTCTGGAGAGTCTTTTGCGCCTGGGTTTGATCATCCCAAAAGTTCGGTTGGGCCGCTAATTGTTCTAAGTCTTGAATTTTAGCTTCAATCGCTGGTACGTCAAAGATACTCCTGGGTTTTACCCAGGCGGTCTGCCAACAATTCGATTTCTCGTTTAATGTCTGCCACTTCCATTGCGATCGTTACACACTCAGCAAAGTATGTAGCGATTATAGCGCTATTTGCAGTCAACAGAAGTTACAGTCAAAAACCCGGTAATGATGTCCCACAGACTCACTACCGGGTTGGTACGCCAATATGAATATATACCTAGTGATTTTTAGTAGATGCCTATTTTTTGCTGTGGGGGTCCGTTTACAAAACCCCCTCGGAACCGAAAACCAATCTCAGAACCCGACCCTACACAGCCTTAATGTGACAAGTGATTTGGCGAATACAAATATAATTAACCCTGATATTTAATCTATCGCCTAGTTTTGGAAGCTGAGTAAAGATTCTATCGTAGTCAAGCCGGGTGGCTGGAACAATAGTATTGTTCCTACTAGACCTAATGTCTAGCTTTTGCGAGAGATGGCTTTTTGACCAATCATCACACCACCAAGGGCTACCAAACCTAACAGGGTTCCCGGTTCGGGAATTTCTGTTCTGCCGTTGCTGCTGGGGGTATCAAACACATACAGAGTCGCGTGAGACAAGCCAGGTCCTCCTGTTTCCCAGTTTAAATCATTTAATTGGTCGATCCCGTTAAACAGATAAGCCGCAAAACCGTTACCACCTTTAAGCACAAAGGCAAAGTTAGAATCTTTGAGGCTATCATCGAAAAAGGTCATGGTTCCGACACCTTCAGCAGCTTCGGGATCATCATCACGAGCGCTGGTGATGGTGAAAAAGGCGTTAGAACCACTGCTGTCATCAACTTTGTAGTCGTCTAGTCTAAAACCATCGATTACTGTTTTACCAAACATAGATTCAATGGCAGAAACATTGTCATTTCCAGAACTATCTTGGCAGACGTAAGTTAATCCCGCAAACAAATTTTCTTGGCAAGTCGTAACGTTGCCACCGCCACCACCGCCAGAGTTGCCACCGCCAGAGTTGCCACCGCCAGAGTTGCCACCGCCAGAGTTGCCACCGCCAGAGTTGCCACCGCCGCCAGAGTTGCCAGGGTTGGCAGGTTTTTGGGCCATGGCATCCGGTGCAAAGGTGGACACTAAGCCAGTGGCTAAAACTGCGGCAGTTACTATATTTAATAATTTAACTTTCATCTTGGCTCTCCAAAAATCTAGGTTGGACTAGGCTGGAAACATGGCGCTTGTTTCCCTATCTGTTCACCATTATACCCAACACTACCAGAGCCGTCCTCAGTGTTTGCACTGATTTACAGGATCTTTACATAATGCTCACATTTACTTTAAGTTTTTGTTAAGTAAAGTATCCGCCATCAAATCTTATCATTTATAGATGTAATATGGTCAATAATTGACGCTAATAGATATTAGCGGTTTATTTAAACTTCTTTAATTGCGGAAATTCTAGTTATACTAACTAACTATAGTCGAATTTTCTATGATTCCCGTGAACTTAACCCCCAGAGTCTGACTCTCCACAGAAAACAGAAGAAACCGGAACATGAGACAACCTGGCAATTAGCCTTAAAGACCATACCACCGGGTTATTATCCCTAGTTTTTGAAGCTCAGTAGATATCCTAGTTTATCTAGCTTTTGCGAGAGATGGCTTTTTGACCAACCATCATACCACCAAGAGCCACTAAACCTAACAGGGTTACAGGTTCAGGAACTTGTGTTCCGGGAGTAGTCGGGGTGTCGAACACATACAGAGTGGCGTGAGACAGACCAGGGCCACCAGTAGACCAGCTTAAATTACTTAGTTGGCTAATACCGTTGAACATATAAGCTGCATAGCCGTTACCACCTTTAATCACAAAGGCAAAGGTTTTATTAGCCAGTGCGGGATCTAGGAGGTCCAGGGTTCCGACACCTTCACCAGTGCTGGTGATTGTGAAAAACTCGGTAGAACCACTGCTGGCATTAACTTTGTAATCGCTAACTACTTCTTTTTCAAATAGGGCTGCAATGCGAGTAGCATTGTCATTTCCAGCGGGTCCACCAGATACTTGCCGACACTCTTCAAACAAACCACCAAAAATATGATCTTGACAAACAGCGGGGTTGCCAGGTTGAGCCATGGCATTGGGTGCTAGGGTGGACACTAAGCCAGTGGCTAACACTGTGGCTGTGGCGATATTTAAAAATCTAACTTTCATTTCCGTCCTCCAAAAATATAAATTTAACTAAGCACTAAACACGAGGGAATCGTGTTTTAATATAGTAATTATTATACAGGAGATGACCCATTATTTCTTCGGTGTTTCTACGGATTTACACTATCTTTACATAAGGTTTACAAGGGCTTTATGACTTTAGGAAAATTAGCTCCAGAGCATAAAATATTGTTAGCTATAGACCAAAAATGATTAAAAATTTACTGTTGTGGATTAGATCGGATTTTGGGAGGCGGGGCTAATTTTGAGTGAGTGAGAGTAGCTCGATAAGGCACGATTTTCTACCATTGAGGTGAAGTTAACCCCCTGAGTTTTACATCATGGGAGAAAGTACCCTGGATCAGAACACCAAAGTTACCTAATCCCATGGGGTCAATGAGGGAATGTAAAGCCTCCCGCCGCCGTAATACTTGGGAAATTTTTGGGCTTTCGGAAACGGTGGCTATACGATCGCCTAATCCCAAAGCCATCAAAAATAAAGCCTGTTGGGTAAAGCCGATGGTTTGGAGTCCGAGCGATCGCCCTTTTTGTTGTAAAGCGGTAAAATCCACATGGGCGGTTATATCCTGTTGACCTATGTAGATATAGGGGTCATTATGATGGCGATGTTGATAGTAACATTGTAGGGTTCCTTCCCGGCGGGTCGGACTATAAAGGCGATCGGCACTATAGCCATAATCAATAGTTAGCACAAATCCCCGCTGCAACTTCCTAGCGACAGTTTCCATCCACTCTAAAGCGGCTAGATTAACCTCAGTCCGGTAACCTTCGGGGTAAGCATCGGATAATAAATCAATACCGACTAGCCGAAAATAGTCAGCCAGTTGGGGGGTGGAAAGTTCCCCGACTACTTCTGCTAGTTGAAAATTAGGAGATTTCCCGGTAGTGGTTACATAAATTTCCTGTAATTGATTATCCTGGCGGGTGACTAAATGCACTGGGAAAGCGTCGATTAATTCGTTGGAGAAAAAACAGCCAGTAATGGAATGGTTGGCAATATCATCTAAATTACACCAGCGAATTTGGGTAAAGGGTTCGCCCAACTGCTGTAAGCGTTGCTGTTGTTCGGTTTTCAGTCGCCGGGATTTTTCGGCGATCGCATAATCTAAGACCCGGACAACTTGAGGATATTGTCGTTGCAGATAGCCGATAATATCAGCAGCTAAAATGCCTTGACCTGCTCCCATTTCCACTAGGGTAAATGGTTCGGGTTTTCCCAAAACTTCCCACATTTCTACTAACTGTTCAGCTAGTAACTCGCCAAAATCTGAACCGAGGTGAGGAGAAGTGAAAAAGTCCCCCTGTGCGCCAATTTGGGGAGAGTTATGGTTATAGTAGCCGCTTTGTGGGTCATACAGTACCATCTCCATATACTCGGCAAAAGTAATGGGATTTTGAGGATGGTTGCCAATTCGTTGGCTAATGCGATCGACAAGCGTTACAGATACCATATAGAACCCAAATTTTAGCCGATTGTGGGACGACCTATAATTATATCATATAAGTTTGGAAAATTGGGTAAACACAGCCCTAAACTTAATTAAAATTTAACAATTCCTAGGTGATTAATTGATGCTGTCAAGCATCTTGATTGAATCTTTACATAAATTTTACAAAACCCTGAGCCAATCTTTTTTTTTCTAAAACAAATAAATTATATTTAAATCAATAACATCGCTGCGCCTGCTGATTTATGTGGTAGTCGCTTAGTGGCGATCGCCATAATTCAGATATCAATCAGGTGTGGGGAAGTTTCAGTAAATATTACCCAGTCAAAAATCATGACAATTAAGCCTAAAACAATCCCCGGACTAGGGGATTTTCTTGATCCTAAATTTCCGATAGTATCCTATGACCAAGGCATCCCAAAATTTACCATTCCTAATTATACAGCATTTGTACAAGCTAATGCTGAATTTTTCAGCCATCCCGAATGGGCAAAAACCTATTTTGATGCTTGTCATCGTTACCCCAAATTTAAACAACGCTGGCAGGCAGTTAGTGGAACTTGGGATGATAAAATTGTGGTAGATATTGGTTGCGGTCCGGGGAATCTTTACGCCTCTCTTGGTGGCAAACCTAAACTGTTAATTGGTGTAGATGTCGCCCTCGGTTCCCTAAAAATGGCTAGAGAAATTGGCTATACTCCTGTGTTGGCTGATGCCCATCATCTCCCTTTTATCTCTGGTTTTGCTGATATTGTGGCTTTAAATGCTACGGTGCATCATTGCGATGATATGGTTAAAGTGTTGGTAGAAGCGGCACGTTTACTGCGTCCTGGGGGAACTTTAATTGTGGATCATGATCCGCAATTGTCAGCCTGGAATTACCGAGGTTTAGCTATGATTTTGTACAAAATCAGATTACCTTTATATCGGCTATTTTTCCGCAATCTGCATATCAAATACTCGGAAAGATTAGCAGCCTTAAAAACAGAAGCCCATCATCGACCAGGGGATGGAGTTACCTCGGCTTTATTCTATCAGAATCTGCGTCCGTTGGGATTTACGGTTAAACTTTATCCCCATAATAATACTGTCGGGGCTGAAGTTGTTGAGGGTCATTTTGGTCAACCTCCCCATTGGCGTTACGGTTTAGGTCAGCGACTGTCGGGGATTAATCGGAATACCCCGGAAGCGGCTTTGTCTTTGATGTGTGTAGCCAAAAAAGAACAAGAGCTTCCCCTGGAGACTATCCCAGCAGAATTGAGGATTGATTAAGTTGTTACCATGGTTTCTGGAATAGTGCGATCGCCCTAGGGGTCTTTTCCCCTAGGGTATTGGCGTTAATGGCAGAAGCCCAATCCCATGGACTTACCCCACCAGTATAATTAGACTTGATTATACTAACTGATGATAAAATTAGTTGAAATTTGGGGGGAACTATGAGTTCAGAGTTATCGGCTGCATCCCTAAGCCATATTTTAGTGGTGGATGCTATACCGGACAATATAGGTATTTTCTCCCAAATTTTAGCATCGCCGGCTTATAAAGTACAGGTGCTAAACTCTGGAAGTCTAGCGAGGGAGTGGCTGCGCTTCCCGGCTAATTTCCCTGATCTGATTTTACTTAATGGCGATATTCCTGATGTGGATGGCTATCAGCTTTGTGAACAGTTAAAAGCGGATGATGCTACCTGTAATATCCCGGTGATTTTTATTTTAGATGATTTGGCTAATCGGGTGCAAGTGTTTACGGCGGGAGGGGCGGATTATATTACCTACCCGCTGGAATCGGTGGAAATTATAGCTAAAATTCAACATCAACTCGAGTGGCGATCGCTACAAATACAGCTAGACCAGGTAACTGATAATCACCCTCAAACTACTTTGGGAAAATATCAGGTTGCTGCTGATTTGTCTGATTTTAGTGCCATAATTCAGGAGTTAATTGGGGTGAAGCCAGAGGAAATTATGGCTAATCCTAAGATGTTAATGGATATCATTGACATGAAACAAGTTGAACAACGTTTAGCACTGCGGGAAACTCAACTGCGGGCGATTTTTGAACAAGCGGCGGTGGGAATTAATCAAGCTGATATTAAATCGGGTTTATTTATTAGGGCTAATCAATGCTTTTGTGAATTATTGGGTTATAGCGAACATGAACTATATCAAAAAACTTTTGAACAGGTGACTCATCCTGAAGATTTAATACGATGTCTGCCCTTAATGCAGGAGTTACACCGAGGAGAAATTGAGTCAGTTTCTCTGGAAAAGCGCTACCTTCATAAAAATGGTATGGCTATTTGGACGAAGGGGAGTTTTTCGCTAATTTATAATTCTCAGGGTGAGGCTATTTCTCATCTGGCTATTGTGGTTGATATTAGCGATCGCCGTCGCGCCGAAGAAGCGCTGAAATTTAGTCAGGCTAGATTAGAAAGTATTGCTACTAATATTCCGGGGGCTATTTATAGCTATGTTGTAAGTTCGGATAATTTATTTGGGTTTGAATATATTAGCGAAGGCTGTCGAGAACTTTTTGAACTGGAAGCGGAACAGGTTTTAGCTGATTCTAAAATTTTACTTCAACAAATTCATCCAGATGATGTGCCGACTTATTATCAAAAGATTATGGATAGTCAAGCGGATCTGAGTTCTTTTTCCCATGAATGGCGACATATTCTGCCCTCGGGAAAAACTCGCTGGATTTTGGGTAATTGCCGACCGGAAAAACGCCCAAATGGAGATATTTTATGGCAGGGAGTGGTTTTAGATATTAGCGATCGCAAACAGGCGGAGGAGGAATTGGTAAGGGCGAAAGAAGTGGCGGAGGCGGCGAATCAAGCTAAGACTACTTTTTTAACTAATATGAGTCATGAGTTAAGGACTCCCTTAAATGCGATTTTGGGCTTTACGCAACTGCTGAATTATGGCGATAATCTCACGGAACATCAGCATAATAATCTGAATATTATTCAGCGCAGCGGTGAACATTTACTGAGTTTAATTAATGATATACTAGATTTGTCGAAAATTGAAGCGGGACGGGTGACGGTATCTGATGATGATTTTGATTTGTGGCGAATGCTTGATGAAATTAAGGATTTATTTAGCCTGAAAGCTAGTCAGAAAAATCTCTATTTAGATTGTGTTTATTCCCCAGATTTACCCCGATATATTCGTGGCGATCGCCTCAAGTTGCGACAAATTATGATTAATCTAATTGGTAATGCTATTAAGTTTACTGAACAGGGTAGAGTTGTGATAACTGCTGACCATAAATTTATATCCTCATCACCCCCAATTTGTTGTTTACAAATAGCTGTGACTGATAGTGGGGTGGGGATGACTCCAGAGGAAATAGCACAATTGTATGAGCCATTTTTTCAAGCTCAGGCGGGTATTGATTCCCAGGAAGGTACGGGATTAGGGTTAACTATTTGTCAAAAATATCTACAGCTAATGGGTGCGGAAATAGAAGTTATATCCGAGGTCGGTCATGGCACAACTTTTAAATTTAAATTAAAGGTGGTAGTCTCAGAGTATAACCCTAGGGCAAAGAATCTTAAACCCTCCCCAAAACCCCAGCAATTAGACTATAATCATAGTGAGAATAACCGGGAAGGTGAACAGAGGATTTTGATTGTTGAGGATAATTCTGATAATCAGCAGCTACTTTACCAAATTTTATCACCTCTGGGGTTTCAAATTCAACAGGCGACTGATGGAGAAGAAGCGATCGCCATCTGGCAAAACTTTCGCCCCCATCTAATTTGGATGGATCTGAGAATACCCCTAATTGATGGCTATGAGGTGACAAGGGAAATCCGCCGACAGGAAAAAAGCCTAGGCATATCTCCCAATAGTCAGGATAAAACTATTATTATTGCCTTAACTGCTAGTGCTTTTGTAGAGGAAAGGTCGGAGGCGATCGAGGCGGGTTGTGATGAGTTTGTTCATAAACCGATAGAAGTGCCTAAAATTATGACATATATCGCTAAATTCTTCGGCAATGACTATCAATCAACGGAAACTATGGAGGTGATTGATTCTATTTACCCTAATGTTGATAAAAATGTTGATAAAATAGCTAATCAACTGGCACAAATGCCTTTAGAATGGCGGACAGCTTTGGCTGATGCGGTCATGACTCTAAATGAACCGGAAATCAATAGCCTGATTGAAGAAATTTCTCCCCAGGCTTCGGAATTGGCGATCGCCCTAAGTCAATTTGCTATAAATTTTGATTATGAAAGCATTTGGGAAATGCTGGAAGTACAGAATGATTGAAATATCAAATGAACAATATTAATTGTGATTCTCATTCGATACCAGTCACTATTTTAGTGGTTGATGATGTTCCCGATAATCTGCGCCTACTGCAAAATATACTCCGAAAACAGGGCTATGATGTTCGACTGGCTACCAGTGGCAAATTGGCGCTACGAAGCCTAACTAGGTTTCGACCTGATCTGATTTTACTTGATATTATGATGCCAGAAATGGACGGTTATCAGGTGTGTGAGTATATCAAAAAGAACCCGGAAACTCAGGATATACCTGTGATTTTTTTGACGGCTTTAAATCAGGGAATTGATAAGCTCAAAGCCTTTCAGGTAGGCGGCGCAGATTATCTGACTAAACCGTTTCAGATTGAAGAAGCACTAGCCCGCATTCAAAATCAATTGACTCTTCGCTCTCTTCAGAAACAATTAGAAGCCAAAAATCAGGCTCTAATTGAGCAAAATCAACAACTGAAAGAATCCGAAAGAGAAACTCGCCTATTACTGAGCGCTACTTGGGCAATTGGGCGATCGACTACTCTTAAAGAGGCGATCGCTGCAGTTATTGATACTGTCTGCGATAACACTTTATGGGAGTATGGAGAAGCCTGGATGCCTAACCCTAAAAATAATACTTTAGAGTATGTGCCGATTTTGGGAGAAATCAAACCAGAATTTAGCCACTTTCAACAAGTCTCTAGTCAGCGTGTATTTACTATGGGACAAGGTTTGCCTGGTCAAATATGGCTCTCTAAACAACCGGAATGGCTCCCGGAAATATCGGTTTGTTCTCATCATGTTTATGACCGGGCAAATTTAGCCCTAGAAGCCGGTTTAAAATCAATGTTTGGCATACCGATTTTAGTATCTAATGAAGTCTTGGCGGTTTTAATATTTTATACCACGAAAACTACCCATTGTCAAATCCGCATCTTAGAACTAATGCAAGCTGTGGCTACTCAACTCAGTTTTCCTCTGCAACAGGCTGGTCTTTATCAACAACTTAAACAAGCTAATCATAAACTTGACCGTTTGGCGCGCCTAGATGGATTAACTCAGGTAGCAAACCGTCGCCATTTTAATGAATTTTTGTGGTTAGAGTGGCGGCGTATGCAGCGGGAAAAGTTGCCTCTATCCTTGATTTTGTGTGATGTTGATTACTTTAAAAAGTATAACGATACTTACGGACATTTGGCGGGTGATAATTGTTTGATTAGAGTCGCTCAAGCTATCCAAGAATCAGCTATGCGTCCGGGGGATTTGGTGGCTCGTTATGGAGGTGAAGAATTTGCCATTATTTTATCAAATACTAACTGCGAAGGTGCTATACAAGTGGCGATGCGGATTCAGGTGGCAATGCAAAAAACAAATATTCCTCATAGTGCTTCTCTGGTGAGCGATCGCATTACTGTTAGCCAGGGTATTGCCAGCCTAATTCCATCTATTAATACCTCCCCGAACTGTTAAAATCCGCAGAGTCTGCCCTATATCAAGCTCAAGAAAAAAGCCGCAATACTTATATGGTATGGAAAATGGAACGGGGCTAATTCTTAATTATTCATTAACTTTTTGATAACCACTTGCTAGTTATAGTATGATCATCTAGTATAGTCATCAATTCGGGATAAATTAACCATGGCTCAAGTTGCTAATTGGGACTGGAAAAAGCTACAAAATGGGTCGGATATTCGGGGAGTCGCCATAGCAGGTGTAGCCAATGAACCAGTTAACCTAACTCCTGAAATTGCCACTATCTTAGGTAAAGCCTTCGCGAGTTGGGTCAGCCAAAAACTGGGTAAAAATACCGCAGAATTAACTATGGCGGTAGGTAGAGATAGTCGTCTATCTGGACCTGTGCTAAGTCAAGCAGTTATGGAGGGAATTATATCCACTGGGGCTCAGGTTTATGATTTGGCGATCGCCTCAACTCCCGCCATGTTTATGAGTACCGTTACCCCCGGCTGGGAATGTGATGGCGCAATTATGTTAACCGCCAGCCACCTCCCCTTTAACCGTAATGGCTTAAAGTTTTTTACCCCCCAAGGCGGCCTAGGAAAGTCGGATATTTCCGAGATTTTGGAGTTAGCGAAACTCAACGATTTTGCCAACTCTCCCACCCCTGGTTCTATTATACAACATGATTTTATTTCTGTCTATGCCGAAGGATTAGTTAATAAAATTCGCCAAGGTGTCAATCATCCCACCAACTTTGAACAGCCTTTAACTGGATTAAAAATAATCGTTGATGCTGGCAATGGTGCGGGGGGATTTTATGCCGAAAAAGTCTTAAAACCCCTAGGCGCTGATACCACAGGCAGCCAATTTTTAGACCCTGATGGCACATTTCCTAATCATGTTCCTAACCCAGAAAATCAAGCCGCTATGGAGTCAATTTGTCAAGCCGTTATTGACAATAAAGCCGATTTTGGGATTATTTTTGATACCGATGTAGATCGGGGTGCAGCCGTTGATAATTTGGGGAAAGAACTTAACCGAAATCGCCTAATTGCTCTAATTTCAGCGATAGTTTTACGAGAAAATCCCGGTTCTGCGATCGTCACTGATTCCATTACTTCCGATGGCTTAACTCATTTTATCGAGCAGGAATTAAAAGGGGTTCATCATCGCTTTAAGCGCGGTTACAAAAATGTAATTAATGAAGCCATACGACTTAATGAAACCGGACAGGAATCTTGGCTGGCTATTGAAACTTCCGGTCATGGTGCTATGAAAGAGAACTACTTTTTAGATGATGGTGCATATTTAGTTAGCAAGCTATTAATTGAACTAGCTAAAACCCACCTACAAGGTAAATCTCTCACCGATTTAATTGCCAATTTACAGGAACCCGCCGAGAGTCAAGAAGTGCGGATAACCATTCAAAATGATGATTTTAAATCATTAGGTAATAACGTGATTGAAAAACTGAATCAGTTTGTCTCTCAACAAACCGACTGGGAAATTGTCCCCAAAAACTACGAGGGGGTTCGGGTTTCCTGTGGGTCGCCCGACGAGGATGGCTGGTTTTTATTGCGCCTATCCCTTCATGATCCGGTTTTACCGTTAAATATTGAATCAAATGTGGTCGGTGGCGTGGCGAAAATTGCTAACCGTTTATTAGGGTTTTTCCAAGGTATCGACTACCTAGATATCTCGACATTTTCGGGGATTAAATAACTCTGATTTCCTGCGTCAGACCTATAGTGGCTGGCGCATTCCCCCCAACCCATAAATTAACCGGATCTAGTATAATCAAGCTATGGCATTAATTACAGCCTATCTGTGTATAGATCCATATCATCAACCTAAGGATGCTTAAATCATGACTCCAGCTAAATCTGCAAATACTGCTGTTAATTATGATATAGAAAATGAAGTTTTAGAACGCTATAAAGCCGGGGCGAAAGATGTTCAGCCTTCCCTGTGTTGTCCGACATCATATAATGGTAATTATCTGGAGATTTTACCATCAGAAATTATTGAGAAAGACTATGGCTGTGGCGACCCCACCCAATATATTAATTCTGGGGAATTGGTGGTAGATTTGGGGTCTGGGGCTGGCAAAAATTGCTATATTATCGCCCAAAAAGTCGGCAAAGATGGGCGAGTAATTGGGGTTGATTTTAATGATGATATGCTGGCGCTTTCCCGTAAGTATCAAGATGAAATTGCCGATAAGTTGGGCTATAAAAATACTGAGTTTGTGAAGGGAAAAATCCAGGATTTGGGGCTAAATTTGGCTATGGTGCAAACCTGGTTAAATGATAATCCTATTACCTCCATAGAAGATGTATCCCGGTTTGAGGCTATGTGCGATCGCCTCCGCCAAGAACAGCCCTTAATCCCTGATGTAACTGTGGATGTAGTCGTGTCTAATTGCGTTCTGAACCTAGTTAAATCTCAGGATAAACTAAAACTATTTGCCGAGATTTACCGAGTCTTAAAAGTCGGAGGAAGGGCGGTTATTTCTGATATTGTTTGTGACGAACCCCCCACCCAAAAAATTATCAACGACCCCGAATTGTGGAGTGGTTGCATTGCTGGCGCTTTTCAAGAACACGAATTTTTACAAATGTTTGAAAATGCCGGATTTTATGGGGTCGAAATCTTAACCCGTCAGACTGAACCCTGGCAGGTAATTGATGGCATTGAATTTCGGTCTGTAACAGTTTGTGCCTACAAAGGCAAAGAAGGTCCTTGTTTAGAATGCCATCAAGCAGTCATTTATAAGGGACCTTGGAAACAAGTAGTTGATGATGATGGTCATACCCTTTATCGAGGTCAACCTATGGCAGTTTGTGATCAAACCTTTAACATCTATACTAGGAGTCCCTACAGTGACGATATTATCCCAATTCCCCCCTATCAAAATATTGATCTAAAGGATGCTAAAGAGTTTGATTGTCGGCAAAATGCCATCCGCGACCCTAAACTAACTAAAGGTGAGAATTACCACATCACCAACATTAATAATGACGGGTCTTGTTGTTCTCCCTCTAGTTGTTGCTAGGGTTCAATTCTCAGGTATTTAACTACAGAAAATCCCAAACCACTATGCGATCGCGTCCTTGGTCTTTTGCCAGATATAAAGCATCATCAGCCAGTCTGAGTAAATCATCTAAAGTTTGGGCGTGTTGTGGGAAACAAGCTACCCCAAAAGAAGCGGTAATTTTGCCGAGATCTCGGCTTTGGTGTTGCAGTTTTAAACCGCGAATTCCCTCACATAAAAACTGGGCGCGATCGCTCGCTATTTCTAGGGTAGTGTCTGGAAAAATTAACGTCATTTCTTCCCCCCCATAACGGCAAGCCGTATCAGAACTTCTGATATTTGTTTGGATGAAATGAGCAATTTCTTGCAAAACTAAGTCCCCAGCTTCATGACCAAAAGTATCATTAAAGCGTTTAAAATGGTCAATATCTATCATGATAATAGATAAGGGTTCATTCTTGCGGTTAGCCTTGGCTAAGGCTTGATTGAGGGTTTCTTGCAGATAGCGACGGTTAAAGAGTCCAGTCAAAGGATCTCGGATACTTTCTAGGCGTAATTGTTCCTGAAGTTTTAAGTTGAATAAAGCCAAAGATAACTGCTCAGTCACAGTGCGCCCTAGTTGTTCGGAAGACTCCATATTAACGAAAGACGATTCAGTAATCATGTATAATAATCCCCAAATTTTGGTTTTGGCAATTAGGGGAATACATAAAGAATATTTAGGTAGCAGTTCAGAATTTATATGATTACAAAATAAACCCGGTTGCTGGTCACTGGCGACATGAATTTTTCCCCTTCGTAACGCCCAACAGTCTTTGAAAGGAAATTTTATCTCCTGATGTGGGAGTTCACCAAATGTAGAAACCACTTCTAAATCCGATTCCGGGCTATTAGGATCTATTACCAATACCGCCCCAGAAAAATCGGGAAAAAGCTGTTTGAGAAATTCCGCAATCGCTTCATATCCCTCCTCAACTGCATCGCAGGCTTGCAGAAATTCAATCATTTTGCTGACAATTTCCATTTCCCGATTTTTTTGCTTGAGATGCTGATAAGTAGTGTGTAATATTTCTTCGGTTTGTTTGCGATCGGTGAAATCTGTAGCAGTCCCTAAAATTTCTTGAACCCGTCCATCTGAATGGCGACTAAAAACGAGATCCCGACTCAGTAACCACCGCCATTCTCCATTGGCTTTTTGAACGCGATATTCTACGGTATATATTTGACCATCTTGTGCTTTGGACATATCTTGAAAGTGTTTTTCGATGATGGGTAAATCTTCAGGATGGATAATTTCATAGAGTAAAGTGCCTCCGGTTTCTTGGATTTTTTCGTAGGTGTATCCTAGGATATCTTGAATATTGCGGTTGATATAAACATTGCGCTTTTTGATGAGGTCGCATATGTACAAAATATTGGGTATATAATCAGTAACTTTCTGAATAAATGTTTTACTGTTTTGGAGTTGTTCAAGCATGAGTTTTCGGGAGGTAATATCTTCAGCAATTCCGGCAAAACGATAGATTTTACCTGATTTATCAGTAACTGGAAAAACCCGCGCTGCTACCCATCTAATTGTACTATCAGGGCGAATAATTCTGTATTCCTCATCAAAAACCAACTTATCCTGAAACTGGCGCTGATATGCTTCTATCACCCGCTGTATATCTTCTGGATGTACAGAATTAATCCAATGTTGAGGGTTTTCGTAGAGACTGGCGCAACTTTGCCCCCAAATTTTCTCGTAGGCAGGATTAATATACAGAATTGTTTGACCATCAAAAGATGTCATAAAAAACACTTCTCGCACTGTTTCAGCAATTTGACGGAATTTTTCCTCGCTTTCTTGGAGGGCAATTTCTGCCTCTTTTTTATCACTAATATCAATCATAATTCCCTGTAGGAATGTGGGGTTCCCTTGGTCATCGAGAACGACTTTGCCGTTATCACGCACCCAGACCACATTTCCTGATCGCGAAAACATCCGATATTCAACACTAAAGTCTTGATTTTCTTGGATACCTTGACGGATTTCTACCAACACGCGATCGCGATCTTCTGGATGCACTAACTCCAGCCAATCCTTACTATTTTTTAACCACTCACTGGCTGAAATACCCAGCCAACGCTGAATTTGAGGACTAATATAAAGTATGCTAAATTTTTCATCTAAATTAGCCGTATAGGTGGCGGCTGGCATTTGTTCAATCAGACGGCGATATTTAGCCTCGGAAGCACTTAACGCCATCTCCGCTTGTCTTTTTTCGGTGATATCAATTACTGAGCCAAATAAGCGTAACGGTTGCTTTTCGGCATCAAATTCTACTCCTCCCATGCCTTGAATATAACGCATTTCTCCACTGGGACGAAATAGACGATATTCTGTATAAAAAGGTTCTCCCGAAGTCAACGATCGCTCCGTATCTTCCGCGTGGCGATCGCGATCATCCGGGTGCATTTTGTCTCGTAATTCTCCTAAAGTCGGTTCCCCTTGGGTCGGCTCCATGCCATAAATCAGGAACACCTCTTCTGACCAGGTAATTTTACCCGAACTTACATTATATTCCCAAGTGCCAATACCCGCTATTTTTTGAGAGTTGAGCAAATCTTGAGTGATTTTATATAATTGATATTCGGTGTGCTTGGCTTGGGTAATATCCTCAGCAATGTAGCAAAACCTCAACTTGTCTAAGCCCGAATTGAGGATAGGCGAAATCGTAACCGATAAGTGATGTTTCCCATCATTTAGGGTGTGAATATACTCAAATTTAATCGGTTTCCCAAGCTGTTGACTTTCCCGATAATGTTGAGACCAAAACTCAATAATTGAGGCGGGTACACCCATTTCACTACACCGGGCATTTTTCAGACATTCAGGACTTACACCCCAAAATTCAGCCGTTGCATTATTACTAAAAATGTGGATAATATCCTCATCTAGGAGTTCTACTACACCCATCATCATGCTGGTGCTATTATAGAAACTAGACAAGATCGCCTCTCGTTCCGCTGCTGCTATTTCTGCTTGTTTGCGTTCGCTAATATCAAAACCATAGCCCACCACTTCTCTGGGTTTTCCCGCCGCATCTAATACTAACCTTAGATGTTCTTGCATCCAGCGATCGCTACCATCCCCATGAAGAAAACGATATTCATAAAAAGATGTGCCCTTGATAAAAACATCACGAACTTTAGCCCAGGCAAAATCTCGGTCTTCGGGATGGATTCTCTCTTCCCAACACTCGACACTTTCTTGAAATTCTTCTGGGGTATATCCTAGGACATTTTTAACATTGCTACTAATGAATGTTATCCTCATAGTTTTCGGGTCACAACTATAGATAATTGCCAAACTTGAATTAAGTAAATCATTCAATCTTTGTTGAGCAAATATTAGCTGTTGTTGAATCTGATTTACTTGATTTATTTCGAGTTCTAGTTGATGATTACTTGCGGCAATTTCAGCGGTTTTTGACTCGACTTTGATTTCCAGGGATGATGCTAATTGGCGATAGGCTTCCTTCTGGGATTCTAACTCTATTTCTGCCCGTTTACGTTCGGTGATATCTTCTCCCGTACCGATTATATATTCCACTTGCCCATCATCATCACATAAAATTGTATTAGACCAGGCAATTAAACGGCGATCGCCTGTTTTCGTCACCCAGTAATTTTCATGATAACTGGGAAAATTCCCCGCTTTTAAATCCTCAAACACCTTTTTGACCGCGTTCACTTCTTCAGGAACTAATAAAATCTCCCAAAAGGGTCTATCTTGAACTTCTTGCCAAGAATATCCCGTAATTTTCACACAGGCTTGATTAAATTTGACGATGTAACCTTGGGTATTTAAAACCACAATTAAAGCCGGAACCGTATCTAAGATAGCCTCGGTAAAATCTCGCTGTTTTTGCAGTTGTTGGTGAGTCTGATGGTGGTCATTCTGCATCTGTTTGAGCCGTTCACCTTGTAATTTATTAACCTGCTGTTGTAGGGCTTCAATGGTATTATAAAGTTCCAGGGGATTAAGAGTTTGCAGTAAACTGGTTTGAGTCAAAATACCCACTAATTGCTGTTGTTGATCACACACCACTAACCGACGGACTCCCCGTTGCTGCATTTGTTCATGGGCTACCCATAAATTTTCTGTGGGGTGCAAACACCATAGGGGGCTACTCATAATGTCAGCCGCCATCACCTGATCAAAATTAAGATCCAGGGCTGAACACTTGACAATATCTCTTTCTGTGACTATTCCTACAGGATGGCACAGGAAACTATCCCCGATTTTGGGTTCAGCAATGACCACACAACTAACCCGATATTCCGCCATCAATTGAGCCAGATGTAAAATAGAAGCGTTAGGGGTAGCATGGAGCACGTCTCGCGTCATGGCTTCGGCGACTTGACGTAATTTGAACAAATCCCCTGGTTGCAAACACTCGCGCAGGGTTTGTGTCGAAATTAATCCCACCAGTTCACCCGTTTTCGACAAAACCGGAAGATGGCGAATCTGATGTTGACGCATCAGGGTAATAGCAGTAAAAATGTCTTGATGGGGTTCTATTGATAGGGTGACTAGATCGCGGGTCATCACCGCCGCTAAGGTTAAATGGTCAAAGCTGCGATATTGGGTAGCCAGGCGGACGAGATCCCTTTCCGTAATTACACCCACCAGTTTTCCCTTTTTTACCGCCAAGACGCAACTTTTCCGGTGTGGCTGAGTTTCCCTGTCAGAGTCACTTTTTGACTGTGGGCTGATCATGGAGATGACCCCCATTAAGGGAGTTTCAGGAGAAGCCGTCAGTGGGTGTCGATCAATTGCCTTATATAACGGCAAATTGGAGAACAGTAGATCTTGGCTAATCATTAGCTTAGTTAGGAAATGGTGAATAGGGATTGATTCTGTGGCACTGGCATCAAATACATTATCCTATGGGCGAATAGCCGGAAACAAAACTAAGAAAGCCGAGGGTGTGATAGCTATTCTAGGTAACACAACCAGACTATGTGAGTGGCTGTTGGCAATTAGAGGTAGGATTGTAGTTAGGTTATTTTGACAGTCTTTTTATGAAATACTTTGTTTCTCGTCTGGTTGCCCTACTGATGGTCGTTACCGTTGCCCTGGTGGGCTGTGGTAACTCACCCGATGGCCTCACAGGAAATTATAGCCAGGATACCTTAGCAGTTGTGAATAGTTTGAGAACTGCGATCGCCTTACCCGAAGATGCCCCAGAAAAGCCCGCCGCCCAAGCGGAAGCCCGGACTCTGATCAATAGTTTCGCTTCCCGCTACCGTCGAGACCCAGCAGTTTCTAGTTCAAGTTCCTTTACTACTATGCGGACGGCCTTAAATGCCCTAGCAGGTCATTACAGTTCCTACCCTAACCGTCCCGTTCCTGATAAACTCAAACAAAGACTAGAACAGGAGTTTAAACAAGTAGAGGCGGCTGTCAAACGCGGCGCTTAACTCCAGCCCACCTGATTTGTGAGTTAACCTAAGCAACTCAATCTGATCTGTAATGATTAAGAGTTGCTTTTATTTGGTATATGTGCTATGGCTAAATCACCGATCGCCTTAAATTGCTTTCACCGTCTGCTGAGTCTCTATAAACCCATGTTAGTGGCTCTATTATTAAGCCTGTTGGCTACTAGCCCAGGGCGATCGCAAACCATAGCCTATTGTCGCCTCTCCCCAGAGGCGATCGCCGAAAAAGAAACCCTGCGCCAAACTGCCTTATCTGGGGATAGCAACGCCCAACAGCAATATAACCAGATCCTGATTCAACACGCCCAAGCTGTATATCGCTGTCGTCAGCAAAGCCGCCCCCAAAATCAAGCCATTTGGTTAAGACTATATAGCTGTGATGCCCAACCCGGAGCCCTCGAAAAACTGTTAGATGACATCATCAACAAAGGCTATAACCAAGTTTACCTAGAAGTATTTTATGACGCTCAGGTGTTACTTCCCGCCGCCAATAACCCCACCCCTTGGCCTTCAGTCATGCGATCGCCCGGTTTAGAACAAGTAGACCTCATGGCGCAAACAATCCAAAAAGGCAGACAACGGGGGCTACAGGTTTACGCCTGGATGTTTATGCTCAACTTTGGTTATACCTACACCCTACTACCTAATCGCGCCGGAGTCCTTGCCGTCAATGGTAGTGGCGAAACCACCGTTACCGCTAATTTAGACGGCACCGCCAGCAACGATTTTGGGGAAAGCTACATCAATCAGGGTTTCGTTGATCCCTATCATCCCACCGCACGACAAGATTTTAATACCCTCCTGAATGCCGTCCTCCGCCGTCGCCCCAGTGGTGTTCTGTTTGACTATGTTCGCTATCCCAGAGGTTTGGGACCTCAATCAGTAGCCAGCCGAGTTAAGGATTTATGGATTTATGGGGATGCTTCCCAGTCCGCCTTGCTGCAACGGGCCAACAACGACCGGGGACGGGAACTGCTACAACGCTATGTTAGCCAGGGTTTTTTGACAGAAAATGATGTTAATCAGATCAATCAAAAGTATCCTGAGCAAGCACAGCCACAGGAAGCACAGCCACAGGAAGCACAGCCACAGGAAAAACTACCCCTGTGGCATGATGAAACGGCCCTACCGGCTCTCAGTGGCATTCCCAGCCTGGGAAATACCTTTAATCAACAATTGTGGCGGTTGAGTGTCGCTCACGCCCAACAGGGGATTCTGGACTTTTTAAATATATTTAGCCAGCCAGTACAATCGCGCGGCATTCCGGCGGGGGCGGTGTTTTTCCCGGAGGCTAACCGCCGCGTTGGGGAGCAGGGTTTTGATTCCAGGTTGCAACCTTGGGATCGGTTCTCTAGTGCGATCGAATGGCATCCCATGGCCTATGGAGTTTGTGGCACCACAAGCTGTATAGTTGAACAAGTGGCAACTGTTGCTAACCGAGCCCAACCGGGAACTAAAATTATCCCAGCGATCGCCGGAGACTGGGGCAAATCCATTAAAAACCGCCCCCCCCTAGAACATCAGATGCGCGACATTATCAATGCTATTCCCCAAATCCAGTCTATCAGCCATTATTCCTACGATTGGCAAGAACCACAACTTACACGCGATCGTCAATCATGTCGGTAATCAGCAAAACCTTTAAACTAGAAGATGATACTTTCCCCTCTTCTATACTGTCGTTCATAACTAAGGAGTTATAACTTTGAAAAGCGCACAACCCCAACAGGGTTTACCAGCCATTGTTCTGGGAATTATCGTCGCACTGGCTATTCTGATTGGGCTTAATGCTTTTGTAATTATTAATCCTGGTCAAGCCGCCGTGTTAAGTATTCTGGGAAAAGCCCAGGATGGCGCACTACTAGAGGGGTTACACTTTAAGCCGCCCCTAATTTCTGCAGTCGATGTTTATGATGTCACCGTCCAGAAGTTTGAAGTTCCTGCCCAAAGTTCCACCAAGGACCTACAACAACTTTCCGCCAGTTTTGCCATTAACTTCCGCCTCGACCCGGTAAATGTCGTGCAGATCCGCCGGGAACAAGGTACTCTCCAAAATGTGGTATCTAAAATTGTTGCCCCTCAAACCCAGGAATCTTTTAAAATTGCTGCTGCTAAACGTACCATTGAGGAAGCAATTACCCAGCGGGAGCAACTGAAAGCAGATTTTGACGAGGCTCTGGTGTCACGATTAGATAAATATGGCATTATCGTTTTAGATACCAGTGTTGTCGATCTGACTTTCTCCCCCGAATTTGCTCGCGCCGTTGAAGAAAAACAAATCGCTGAACAACGGGCGCGCCGGGCTGTCTATGTCGCCAAAGAAGCTGAACAACAAGCCCAAGCCGACATTAACCGCGCTAAGGGTCGGGCGGAAGCTCAACGCTTATTAGCCGAAACTCTCAAGGCTCAAGGTGGTGAGTTGGTACTGCAAAAAGAGGCGATCGAGGCTTGGCGACAAGGGGGCTCTCAAATGCCTAAAGTCCTGATTTTGGGTGATTCTAAAAGTAAGGTTCCCTTCTTATTCAATGTCGGCGATCTAACCAAATCCTAATCATTGTCACCCAGTTGTTATTTCCTAGTAGGGGCATCCGCCCCTATTTAAACTATTAAGATTTGCCAGTAAAGCCGTTAACTACAATATGAATATATTAACTCTACAATCAGTTCAAAAAGACTTCGGGACTAAAGAAATTCTTAGGGATGCTAACCTGAATTTAGGGGTTATGGATAAGGTGGGTTTAATTGGCACTAATGGTTCCGGAAAATCCACCCTCTTAAAAATGATTGTAGGTAGCGAACATATTGATGGCGGTCAACTCTGGGTTAACCCGAAAATTAAACTTATATATTTGCCTCAACAACCCGAACTTGATGAAAATAACACCGTTTTAGAACAGGTTTTTGCCGATAGTGGTGATAAACTCCATCTGATTCAGGAGTATGAGGAACTTTCCTTAAAAATTGCTAAATTTCCCGATGATGAAAGCCTCATGACTCGCTTTTCCCAAATTATGCAGCGCATGGATGCTAGTAATGCTTGGGAGTTGGAAACTCAGGCTAAAATTATTTTAACTAAATTGGGAATCGAAGATTTTGATGCCACAATTGGCAGCCTTTCGGGAGGATATCGCAAACGTATTGCTTTGGCGGCGGCGCTGTTACGAGAACCCGATGTTTTATTAATGGATGAACCCACTAACCATCTCGATGCTATGTCTGTGGAATGGTTACAGGATTATCTGAATAGTTATCGGGGTGCTTTATTTTTAATTACTCACGATCGCTATTTTTTAGATAAAGTCACCAACCGCATTATTGAAATCGATCGCGGTGATTTATATACCTACTCCGGCAACTATTCCTATTACCTGGAAAAAAAAGCCGGAATGGAAGATGTAGCCGTTAGCCAACAACATAAACATAAAGGGGTTTTGCGCCGAGAATTAGAATGGTTAAAGCGGGGGCCAAAAGCTAGAAGCACTAAGCAAAAAGCCCGGATTCAACGCATTGAAGAAATGCAGGATGTTGAGTTTAAATCTACCCTCGGTAAAGTCGAAATTTCTACCCCTGGTCGCCGCATTGGTAAGAAAGTAATTGAGTTAAAGAATATTGCAAAATCCTATGATGACAAAACTTTGATTAAGGATTTTACCTATACATTTAACCCCCAAGACCGCGTGGGAATTATTGGCAGTAATGGAGTCGGAAAATCTACCCTTTTAGATTTGATTACGGGTCGGGTTCAACCGGACTCGGGAAGTGTCGAAATTGGCAGCACTATTCATATAGGCTATTTTGACCAACATTGTGACAACCTGTTGGAGGCGATGAATGAAAATCAGCGAGTTATTGATTATTTAAAAGAAGTGGCAGAATATGTGACTACCGCTGACGGAACCCAAATTACGGCTTCCCAAATGTTGGAGAGGTTTCTATTTCCTCCCGCCCAACAATATGCTCCCTTAAATAAGCTATCTGGCGGCGAAAAACGGCGTTTGTTTCTATTGCGGGTATTAATGGAAGCACCTAATGTTCTGATTTTAGATGAACCGACTAATGATTTAGATGTGCAGACTCTTTCGGTATTAGAAGAGTATTTAGAGGAGTTTAATGGATGCGCGATTGTCGTATCTCACGATCGCTATTTTTTAGATCGCACCGTCGATATGATTTTCGCCTTTGAGTCTCAGGGAGTCCTCCGTCAATATCCCGGTAATTATTCGGTTTATTTGGACTATAAACAAGCCGAAGAAGCCGAAAAAGCCGCTAAAGCACAATCACAGCAAATCCAGATTGAGGCTACCCCCAGCCAACCAGAACCGGAAAAATCCCCCCGCTATTCCTGGGGAAAAGACGGACGGCGCAAACTTTCATCTAAGGAAAAGCGAGAGTATGAAAACCTGGAAAAAGAAATCGCTAAGTTAGAGGAGAAAAAACAGCAGTTAGAGGCGGAACTTTACCAAGCATCATCAACTTCTGTAAGTCGGGTTCAGGAGTTGCACCAGCAAGTTGAGTCTTTGGCGATCGAAATTGATCAGGCGACAGAAAGATGGATGGAGTTGGCAGAAATTGCCAGTTGAGCTTAGAATAGGGGGGGTCTAGGCTTAAAAAATCACCATTTCACTGTAGCATCTTGAGCAAAAAATTATCATGGCTAAGTTAGACCCGCTTCCCGAAATTCTTGATGCCCTAGCCAGGTCAATGGAAAAGCAATTCCAGGGGGGATTATGTTCGATTTTACTATGCGACCACGGGAAACTACACCACGGCGCAGCCCCTAATTTACCCAAGGCTTACTCCGAGGCTTTAGATGGGATGCTCATTGGTCCGGAAGCCGGTTCCTGTGGAAAAGCTGCTTTTTGTCGGGATATTGTCATCGTTGCTGACATTGCTACTGACCCCCTATGGCAAAACTTCAGACATTTAGCCCTAGAATATCAATTGCGGGCTTGTTGGTCGGCTCCGGCGATCGGTAGTGACCAAGAGATTTTAGGAACTTTTGCGGTTTATTTCAAGACCTGTCGCACTCCCCAAAATCAAGACTTAGAAATTCTCAGCCTCAGCGCCCATATTGCCTCTATTGCTATTGAGCGCGATCGCACTACCCAAGCCTTAGCCGACTTAAATCAACAGTTAGAAGTGCGTGTAGAAGAACGTACCGCCGCCCTCCGAGAAAGTGAAGCTAAGTTAGAAGCAATGCTCAATTTTGCTCCGGCGGTAATTTATGTCAAAGACCTACAAGGACGACATATCTTTGTTAACAGAGCATTTCTGAAATTATTTAACTGTACTCTAGCAGATATCATTGGCAAAGTTAACCATGATTTTTACCTCCCCGAAGTGGCTGATGTTTTTGAAAAACATGACCGCATAGTAATTGAATCTTGTCACTTCCATCAGTTTGAGGAAGATGTGAAAATCCATGATAAAAATTATACTTTCCTCTCCCATAAGTTTATCCTGTTTGACCAAAATCAACAACCCTATGCCCTCTGTGGTATTTCCAATGATATTACCCAGCGCCAGGCTTTCTACAATGCCCTCCAACGCAGCCAAGAACAACTCAAGGCAACTTTACAAGCGATTCCTGACCTAGTATTTAGACTGAACAGCCAAGGGGAATATTTGGCTATTTATCCATCCGAATATGTCGGCAATTTAGTAGATACCAAACTAGCCATTGGTTACTCTATTATGGAACTATTACCCCCCCCTATTGCTGCCAAATATAGTCAGGTTACGCAAACCGCCCTAGCCACTAAAACCCTACAAACCTATGAACAAGATGTAGTGATTGATGGAGTTTTGCGCCATGAAGAAGTGCGGGTGGCTCCCTGTGGTGACAATGAGGTAGTTTTTGTAATTAGGGATATTACCGAACAGGAAACAGCACTTAGGGAACGCCAAAAAGCCGCCGACACTATCAAGAAAAGTGAAGACCGATTTGGGCGCATTGCTAATAATATGCCGGGGGTTTTATATCAATATGTTTTGCATCCTGATGGCTCCCATAATTTTATGTATATGAGTGAACGCTGTCAAGAAATTTTTGGCTTAGATGCTGATACAATTACCCGAGATGCTAATCAGTTATTCCAACTTTTTGAAGCGGAAGATTTTATATCTCTAAAAGCATCAATTTTGCTATCTGCTACCACTTTAAACACTTGGTCTTGGGAAGGTAAATTAGTCACTCCATCTGGTGAAAATAAATGGATACAGGGCATTTCTCAACCGGAACGACAAGTTAATGGCGATATTGTTTGGGATGGGGTAGTTGTAGACATCAGTGAACGTAAATTGATGGAAATTGAATTGCAAAAAACTGTAGCCGAGTTAGACCGAGCTACCCGCCTTAAAGATGAGTTTCTGGCGAATATGAGCCATGAACTGCGTACCCCTCTTAATGGGATTTTGGGGATGTCGGAAGCATTAAAAGAAGGAATATTAGGGGCTTTGAACTCTAATCAACATCATGCGATCGCCATGATTGAAAAAAGTGGGAAACACTTACTAGAATTAATTAGCGATATTCTCGATATATCTAAGATAGAAGCGGGGAAACTAGAACTATATTTAACTGAAGTCCGAGTTCAGGAACTCTGTACTTCTAGTTTAACTTTGGTCAATCACTTGGCGTTTACCAAACAAATTAATATAGAGATTAATATTCCCCAAGCATTAGAAAAAACTTTGATAAAAGTAGATAATCGGCGGCTGCGTCAAGTGCTAATTAACTTGCTCAGTAATGCGTTAAAATTTACGCATAAATCTGGTAAAATTAACTTAAATGTGGGCATCAAAACATCTCCTAATGCGGCTATTTCAACTCCTCAATCTATCTATTTTTCAGTGATAGATAACGGAATTGGGATTGCTCCCGATGATTTAAATAAACTGTTTTTACCTTTCACCCAAATTGATAGTAGTCTCAATCGTCAATATAGTGGTACGGGACTCGGATTAGCTTTAGTTAAACAAATCATAGAATTACATGGCGGTTGTGTTGAGGTGAGCAGTCAACTGGGGAAAGGTAGCTGTTTTACAGTTTATTTACCCTATCATAAAACCTCAAATTATCTCACCAATTTACCGGATAAATCTAACTGGCAATTACCGAGTTATTTTACTGTTAATAATCCCAAATCTCCGTTAATTATGTTAGCGCTAAATAACCAACCATTACTGATTACACTGTCTAGTTATCTGGAAGCTAAAGGCTATAGTTTATTGATATCCCAAAATGGACAGGAGGCGATCGCTTTAATCGAATCCCAATCTCCCCAATTAGTTTTAATTGATATTCAAATACCTGTGCTTGATGGTTTAGCAGCCATTACATATATTCGCCAAAATCTCAAGTTAACTAACTTACCAATTATTGCATTAACCGCCTTAGACACCACTGGCGAACCTGAAAAATGCCGAGAAGCTGGAGCTAATGAATATCTAACTAAACCCATTAAATTAAAACAGTTATCCAACCTGATTCAAAACCTTTTGAATTGCTAACAATTACTGTCGATACCTGTCCCGATAACTAGAGCCAGTTAAGTTCACCATCTCCCCTTTTCAATCATAGCAATAAATCCAGCCAAGATGTTAATTTTTGATAAAGTTTCCATCTCATCAGAAACCCTGAGATATAATTGAATTGAGAAGTACAGACCTGATGAGGGTTTGGGTTAGTGGCTGGGGGTTTTATCATGGCTGCGATCGCACAATTTTGGCCATATAAATAGCATCGAATCGACGAGTCAACTACCCTAACCCTAGGTGTACTACCCGGAGTTTTATATTAATTTGGAGGACTACTTACAATGGATGATGAATTTTCCGATTTTGATGAATCTCAACTAGAACGTGATGCGGAAACCGAAACCGAGCTAATTATTCATGATTCGGAAGCCGAAATACAACCAACTTTTGATGATTCGGAACCGGAAATAGAACCAACTTTTGACGATTAGGAAGCCGAAACCGAGCTAATTATTGATGATTCGGAAGCCGAAATACAACCAACTTTTGATGATTCGGAAGCCGAAACCGAGCCTATTGTTGATGATTCGGAACCGGAAATAGAACCAACTTTTGATGATTCGGAGCCGGAAATAGAATCCGAACCGGAAACCGAGCCTATTGTTGATGATTCGGAAACAGAATCCGAACCTGAAACAGAATCCGAATCGGAAACCGAGCCTATTGTTGATGATTCAGACACAGAATCCGAATCGGAAACCGAGCCTATTGTTGATGATTCAGACACAGAATCCGAATCGGAAACCGAGCCTATTGTTGATGATTCAGACACAGAATCCGAATCGGAAACCGAGCCTATTGTTGATGATTCAGACACAGAATCCGAATCGGAAACCGAGCCTATTGCATTAGAACCAGAACCAGAACCGGAGCCTATTGCATTACAACCGCAACCGCAACCGCAACCGCAACCAGAACCAGAACCAGAATTAGAAGCGCAGCCTATTGCATTACAACCGGAACCGGAACCGCAACCGGGACTGTTTTTTGAGGAACCTGTCGCCTCTCAAGAATCTCTTTTCTTTCCGATTCAACTTCCGACTTTTGATGAAACATCAATATCAATAGGACCCGAACAACTGGGAATAGAAGCAATTAATCAATTGATTAATTTGGATAATTTCATCCCAGAAATCCCGGAAGTTTTACCAGGAGGTAATGATGGGTCGATTACTCAACCTTTCCCCAATCAGTGGTTTGGTAGTGACAATAATGATGTAATTATTGGGACAGCATCAGATGAAACTTTGCTAGGTTTTCAAGGTGATGATTTCCTGAACGGTGTCGAGGGAAATAATACTCTGTTTGGTGGTCGGGGTAATGATACCCTAGTTGCTGGTAATGCTGATGATATCTTATTAGGAAATAAGGATGATGATCTGCTATTTGGAGGAAACGGTAATGATTCCCTTTATGGTGGTCAGGGTAATGATACCCTGATCGCAGGTGATGGTAATGATATTTTGTTTGGAGACAAGGGTAATGATATCCTATATGGAGGAGCAAAAGGTACTGATACTCTCGTGGGAGGGGAGGGAAATGATACTTTTGTAATGCTTCCGGGGGAAGGTTACAGCATAGTAAGTGACTTCGATATCAATCAAGATATCATTGTTTTAATCGGTAATCCTGATGACTATCGACTTGAGGTGACACCAACGGAGGTTAATAATGGCACAGCTATTTATATAGCGGGTTCTGACCAACTGGTTGGTATCATAGACCAGGTGATTGATGTGAGTTTAGAAGATAGCAATATCTTCAGTTTTTTCTAGGTTAATCTAGTTGTCAGTGCGATCGCTTTTGGGAGTCAGGGAACCTCGGCTAAAGCGGCTTTAACTACTTCCACGCCAGCGCCGGGAAGGTGTGCGTTTTCGCTTAAATGTCGCTTCCAGGCTTTAGTTCCTGGTTGTCCAGCGAAAAGTTGTAGAATATGGCGGACAACGCTGTTAAGCCGCCCTCCCTGACTTAACCAATTTTCGATATAGGGAAGCATTTGTTCTACTACTTGATGACGGGTGGGTGGGTTGATATTGTCGCCGTAAATTTCTCGGTCGGCGATCGCAAATAAATAGGGATTATCATAGGCGGCGCGACCCATCATTACCGCATCGACTTTTTTTAGTTGTTGTTTCACCTGTTCAAGGGTAGTAAATCCTCCATTAATTTCAATTGTCAAATGGGGAAATTCTGCCTTGAGACGGTGAACATCTCCATAACGCAGGGGGGGTATATTTCGGTTATCTTTGGGGCTTAATCCTTGTAGCCATGCTTTGCGCGCGTGAACGGTAAAACGCTGACACCCAGAGGCGGCGACCACCCGCACAAATGCGGTCATATCTTCATAGCGATCGCGATTATCGATACCAATACGATGCTTAACTGTTACGGGAATATTAACGGCTTTTTTCATGGCTGATATAGCTTCAGCAACTCTTTCGGGTTCCGCCATTAAACAAGCGCCAAAGTTACCATTTTGCACCCGCGCACTCGGACAACCCACGTTCAGGTTAATCTCATCATAACCCCAATCTTCGGCGATTTTAGCACAGGTCGCCAGTTGTTCAGGATCATCTCCCCCAACCTGAAGAGCGAGGGGTTTTTCGACTGGTGAAAAGTCCAGTAATTTGTGGCGATCGCCGTTAATAATTGCCGCACTTGTCACCATTTCTGTATACAGTAGGGGGCGGCGGGTAATTTGTCGCATGAAGTAACGAAAATGGCGATCGGTCCGATCCATCATGGGTGCAATACTCAGGATATGACTTCGATAATTGTCCTCACTTAACCTGGGTTCGCGACTCATGGCTGTCATGTTTACCATCATAGGCTATGCTACAATTAGACTATCTAATAATTGTATACCATTACTGGTTTTTCTGGCAATCTTTCCCCCCCCCAAAATTTAGGCAAACATGACTGGGCGGCATATATTCCCGGCGACATCATCCATATTAATTAAACAGCGATTTCCGCAAATATCACAGCTAAAACTTGATATAATTGCTGGGCTTACTGATGACTTACTGAGTCCATAATTAACCATGCTAGAACCAGGGACATTACTGTTCAAACTTCAACAGCAAACCGCACGGGCTTTAGAGGTCGGTGCATTACAGCCTATTAGCACCCATTACCAAATTGTAGAACAGGCGGAAATCCCTTTTTTGGTCAGGGTGATAGATAATCTACAACGCAAGGCTACAGCCCAGCCAAAGCAGGTCACCACCCAGACCGTCACCGGGGTAGAATTTAATCCTTTTTTACCCTATGATCCTGATTTATTTGTGGAGAATTTATCAGTTACTCATGTGGGTTTACTTAATAAGTTTAATGTCGTCGATTATCATCTGTTAATAGTAACGCGGGATTTTCAAGAACAGGATAGTTTACTAACCTTAGAAGATTTTGAGGCTATGTGGCTGGCTTTGACCGAAATTGACGGTTTAGCCTTCTATAATGGTGGTCGAGAGGCGGGGGCTAGTCAACGCCATAAACACCTTCAACTTGTGCCGTTTCCCCTAATTCCTAATGGGTTAAATGTGCCGATTGAAAAGGCGATCGCATCTAGTATTTTTTCTGGTTCAATTGGTAAAATACCCCCCTTTGAGTTTCGCCATACTTTATCATTATTTGAACCCGGTTTAGTCACTGATTATAAATTAGCCGCCCAAGTCACTTTGGCAGAGTATTTAAAATCATTGGATTTCCTCAAAATCTCAATTAATGATAATGGGAAACCCGCCACACCTTATAACTTATTGGCGACTCGAAATTGGCTGTTAATTATACCGCGATCGCAAGAAACTTTTCACAACATATCCGTTAATTCTTTGGGGTTTGCGGGGGCGCTACTGGTTGGCAATGATGCACAATTGGCACAACTCAAGCAACAACAACCTTTAACCATTCTCAAGTCTGTGGCTTTCCCTATTTAACCCACAGATAGCGCCTGTTTAATGCGTTGAACAAATGATGCAGGCATTCCCGCCACCCATTTTTCTCGGATGATGCCATCTTCCACTATTACAGCGGTGGGGACAGTATCAATTTTTAGGCGATCGTATGCTACGCTATCTAAAGCGACCACCGAAAAATTGAGTTGATGACTATCAACAAACCACCGCATTTCATCATAATTAGTAAACGCCACAACCCCTAAAACATCAGGCAATTCGTGGCAATCATGGACAATTTTTAACACCTGTAACCAGTCCTTACACTGAGGACAGCGGGGACTCATAAAAACGATTAATTTTGAACCCAAACTTAGGTCTAAATTTACCGCTTCCCCTAACCATTGATTTTGCCAAGGTCTGTTGGCTTGAATCGGCGCTAAATCAATTAGTGGATAGCCATGATTATCTAAATACTCTAGGGAAGCCGAGGCGGCTGCATAGCCAATTAAAAACGTGGCTATAACTATCATCCACCGCCATAAAATAGTCCCTTCGTTATAGTTACCAATTAAACCCACACCTAGGCAAATAATATACAGTAAATTCAACAGTAAACTTTGATTAGGGGTGATTTTTAGCCAGCCATTATAACAGCCACAATCTTCCGTTTTTCCCGTCGATGTACTCCAATAAGTTAACCCCGAAAGACCGATTAAAATTATGATACTCAACGGGATGATCATGGCGGGTGTCGCCCCGAAAATTAACGCGCTTCCTATGGTGGCTTCTACGGCTATAAAAGTTATAGTTATCAGTTCAATTAACCGAGAATTAAATAGCCTCAGTTGGGCGATATGTTGGGCGAATTTCCAGGGCTCAATAATTTTGGCGATCGCTGTTAGTAAAAATACACTTCCCACAAATACAATACCAAAATTAGCTAATGTTAGGGATATCATAGTTAAATGATGGTTAAGCATTAATCACAGGAGTTTAGCTTCCTACAGGTCATCCCCGAGTAAACTAGGGACCAGGGGAAACCTAGACTAAGGAAAGGACATCTGACAATTATCTGATCAAACTTGGCATTGTTGGAGATTTAACCTTCCCATATTCATGATATCATTGTTTATCTTCAATAGTAGCTTTACCTCATTTCGGTATCCAGGACTGAGGCGATCGCTTGCTTCTTTTTGAGGGAAACAGACTCCCAATCCTGCTACCTGATTATGGCACTTTTAGCTGAAATTATCGAAGAATGTTGTCAATTACCAGTATAGTTATAGAAAAGTGGGAACTAGAATTAACAACCTACAAGTTACTAAAATTGTAGATGGAGATACTATCAAAGTCTTGCTAAATGGTCGCCGAGAACCTCTGCGATTGCATTGTGTTGATACTGAGGAATCATTTGCTAAAGGTTCCAAACCGGTCACGCAAACCGGAATAGAGGCTTCAGCAATGGCTAAAAAATACTTCACAGAAGCTGATGGAACATTAACTAAAGTGGATTTGGAATTTGATAGTGATGATTCCTTAGAAGTCTGTTTAGACAAATACCGAGATACCTATGGTCGCTTGATTTGCTATGTTCATAAAGGCGATGATCATTATAACTTGCGATTAATTCAAGAAGGTTGGAGTCCCTATTATATTAAATATGGGCGATCGCAATTTTATCACCGCCAAATGATGGAAGCAGAAGCGATCGCTCAAGCCCATAATCGCATTATTTGGGATCGCAATTTACCTCAAAATAAGCCCTTTCGTGATTATGAACTCTTAAACTGTTGGTGGTCATTAAGGGATGGTATTATTCAAGATTATCGCCATCATGGAAAAACAGCCGGAGTTCTTTCTGTCCGTTTTGACTATCCCGAAATTCTAGCCGCCGCCGCTAGTAAACAATGGATTACTATATTTTGTGATTTACAAGATGGTATCACCAAATGGATTGGTAATAGCGCCTTAATTCATACCGGCTCAAAAGACCATATTATCAAGTTATGGATACCAGAAGCCAAAAGCGAGAAAAATGCACCCATTGTCCGATTAATCAATCGTCGCTATGCTGGTCTGGGGCGAGGATATGTTTATATTAGCGGTCGAGTTATTATGTATCGAGACAAACCCGAAATCACCATAAATCACCCACAGCAATTATCAGATTTTTGTCCCACACCACATCACTTACAGCAATTGATAACACTTGAGGAACCTGATCATGTACAATCACAGATAATTGTTTAATCTAGGAGTTAATCAAAATGCCAGCCGATTTACCCAAAGGGTTCCCAGAACCTACAGACATTGGAACTATTGAAGTTAAAAAATACCCCCATTATCGGGCTGTTACCTATCGCCACCAGGGAGATTTAACCGTCGCCACCCGCATGGCATTTAACCCCCTATTCCAACATATTAGCACTAATAATATCGCCATGACAACCCCCGTCGAGGCGCGATATTTACAGGAGGGTTCCTGGGAAGAAACATCAGCGGCGGATGTCTCTTTTTTATACTCTCAACCCGAAATTAATCCCCAAACTGTTGATGCTGATGTCACCGTCACAGATACCCCAGAAATGATGGTAGTTAGCATTGGGATTCAAGGTCCTTATACTTGGGAAAGCTACCAAATACATTTGGATAAATTGAAAGACTGGCTACAACAACATCCAGAATATCAAATTTTTGGACCCCCAAGACGCTTGTTTTATAATTCCCCTATGACTCCCCCTTATTTAAAATATAGTGAAGTACAAATTCCCATTACCCCTCGTTAACCGCTGAGGGTTGACAAGTTTTAGAGACTCATGATAAGATATTGACATATACTTTTTATATAATCGAAATCTGTATCCGAATAAAAAAAATGTATATATTCCCATTCTCTAAATGATACCACCAAACGAATCAGAAATCAAGGAGCGACCTCTCAAAAAAAATTTCGCAACATTTCTTAATTTTTTGTTACAAAAGTTAACATAAAGTTAACATAATTATTATAGACGGAAGCCGGGGAATCGCCCTGGGTGTCACCATAATAGGCGAGACCATGTTACAGGGAACTAGAATCCAAACTCTTGGCTTCTTCGTCGCTTTTGGGAAGGTGTAAGCCACACTCTTGTTTAAGTCCCCGGAACCGGGTATCACGATCGCTTTCATCACTATCCGTCACTGGGCGACTGGAATGCCAATCACCAACAGTAGTGTAACCCAGGTCGAAATAGGGATGATAGGGGAGGTCGTGGGCGGTTAGATATTTATAGACATCGCGGGAATGCCAATTGAGAATCGGGTAAACCTTATAACGACCCGATTGGTAATCAATACAACGTAAAGTTTTGCGGTGTGCGGTCTGATCAGCCCTAAGTCCCGCCAACCAAGCCGTAGCCCCAAGTTCATTTAAAGCCCGTTGCATAGGTTCAACCTTGCGGATTTGGTCATAGCGGTTAAAGGCTTCGAGATCATTGTGTTCCCACAGACGACCATAAAGGGCTTCCATCCTAGCCGGAGACATGGAAGATTGATAAACTTTCAGATTGAGTTGGAGGCGCTTAGTCAATTCTTCAGCAAAGCGGTAAGTTTCAAGGGGAAGATAACCCGTATCGACCCAAATCACCGGAATATCTGGAACTACCTGGGTAACTAGATGTAGCATCACCGCCGATTGGATGCCGAAACTGGTACTCATCAACAACCCTGAGCCAAAAGTGTCCGCAGCCCATGTCACAATATCAGTAGCATTAGCATTTGTGAGGTGATCGTTAATGCTATCGAGATCCAGTTGCTCTAAAGTGCGATCGTCACAGCACCCGTTTTGGTCTGACGGGATAGATGCAGATTGTCCGTTGGAATTAATTAGACTCAAATTCGTCATCTTTTTTCCCTCCTAGAGACCCCCGCCATAGCTGTATTCAGCTGGGCTGGCTGCCGGAGTAAACGAGGGGCAGCACTTAGTTGGCATACGAATAACCATCCTTCTTGTGAATATTTGACTCTCTCCACGCTAAAGCAACGGAGATTCGGGAATGAACCAAAAGTTCTCACAGGCGTAGTCAAAGCGCCCCTATAGGTAACCATAAGGCTTCCCTTTACTTTTTTTCGATGTCCCTTTTGCCTCTCGCCGATGAAACCACTTTGCTACCGACATTTCTGCATTATGCAAGTCTGCCCTCACGGGATGTTAAGCCCCTTTCATTCGGGTCTTAGAGAAGGCAGTTATATGATACCATAGCACCCGCTGGCGTAAGCACGCCTGTCGCTTTTCCTCCCCGTTAAAGAGACGGGGCTACCAAGCCACCGAGCTTTCAGCGTGTTGAGATCTTAAAACTTCCAGCAGTAGCCGTGGTGCAACCCACAGAATCAATCGTCCGGTATGATGACTTATCCGCAGTCCCCACAGCGGGTTTAGGCATAACCCAAACAAATCTTACCCCAAAATTCCCTGAGCAACTACCCTTGTTTTGACGCTCCCCGCTCTAAATAGACGGGGATTCTTCATTCATAGACTTGCCATAATTTAGCAGGATTTCTCCAACCAAACTAGAGGGCAAATCTCTGAAGCTTGAGATTTGGTGCGCCCCACCATACTTAATCCTTTTGGCAATATGTTTAAAGCAGCGTTTCTATCACGGAAGTCTGTATATCTGCAATGAGGGCAGACATGAGTGCGAGTAGATAACGACTTTTCTGCCCTTTGGTCACAATTAGAACAATTCTGAGAAGTATTATGGGGTGGAACAGCAATAACCAATTTGCCATACTTATCCCCAAAATACCCTAGCCATCGTTTAAAAGTAGCCCATCCTGCATCGGTTATCGACTTGGCTAAACGATGATTTCTAACCATACCTCGAACATTCAAGTCTTCACAAACTACCAAACCGTTAGATTGGACTAAACGGAGTGCCACGCTTTTGACAAACTCTTCTCGCTGTCTGCTTACTCTTAAATGTTTTTGGGCCTAAGGAGTTAAAGGGGTTATGGTATCTCTAGGATCTAATTTGATGGAGAATTGAACATAATATCCATCTGCTTGTCTAATAATCCTCACTCGCTTAATCTGTTCAGGCTGATAGTAATTAATATCCCTAGAGCCTATCAGCTTGAGCTTACCAATACCTTTTTTGTCGGTAAAAGTGATCTGCGGTTTATTGTCTGATAGTTTCCATCCAGAGACTTTATATTCTACCGAACGAGAATGTTTTTTGAATCTTGGATACCCCTTCTTCCCCTTGACCTGGTTTTGGCAATTCTCGTAAAAACGAGTAATCGCACCGAGAACTCTTTCAACTGCCGTTTGACAAGCATGATAGTTTAAATCTTTGACCAAATCAAACACCTTCCGCAGTGCTGTGTTGCATCGAAATAAGTCAACCTTACCTATGCCACGATTGTCCATCCAATAACGAAGCACCTTATTGCCGACAAACTGTGCTGTCCGTATTGCTTCATCAATGGCTTCGACTTGATGTGGCTTGGGTTTGACTTTGTATTCGATCACCAACATTTTGACACTGTACGCGCTGGTATCAGCCATTATAGCCTAAAAAATAAACGCGGGTTAAAACCCGCGAGTCGCCCTAACCCTCCCTTGAAAGACGAGGGCTTGCGGGCATCCCGTGTGATTTTCGTCAGATCCATAGCCAAAATTTTGGTGAAAATTTCTTGATTTCCTCCACAAGATCTTCACAATCTCATGGTTTGATGAGAATTAACTACTTTAGTAAACCGCCAGCACCCCTTTTATAAAATCGCTGGCCTATATTATCAAAGCATAGCCTGAGTCCATCGGACTTGGGCTATGTTGTCTGCGAGGAAAAAGTTGGTTTTTGCCGGGGCGGGTTTATTTACAGCTCCAGAACAGCAACCACTAGCCTGTAACATAGAAGTTCATCATCAGAATTCGGCTTTTTCCAAGGTTGAGAAAGGCTAAGAACCACCAGACATTCAGGACTTAAAATATAGTCATTGTCTAGTTTAGTACAAAGCTCTGGATCAGTCACGTTCAAGACTAAGCTGTGACCGCCCTGTAAAGGAATTTCCCCTTTCCATTTGCCGTAATTATTGCGCCAAGTTTCAAACCCGTCAACCTTGACTATTTGTAATGTACGTCTTTGATGGCGAGGCAATGAAGATATGTATGAATAGGGGATAGCATTCAGCCAATCATGACGATGACTATGAATAATTTCATCATCACAATAACAAACTACGTCCGTAGGGCTAACTCTGCCAACGTGCTTCCAGGAACCCCTTAAAATCAGTCGATTCTCACATTCATATCCATTTCCTGTATCACTTAGAGGTATATCAACAATATCTAGTGGTTGGATAAGCCTTCCATTAATCTGAGACATATTTACCGGAATGCGACCATCATCGAAGCTAGTCACAGGACGAACCCATTTCCCTGTAGATATTTCTATCCCAGCAATACAACGGTCATTGTGCTTCCGAGAATTAGCAAGACAAATTAACTTTGACATCATCCTTACCACTTATAGGTGATGAATGTTTACATTTCCCCATTTTTGGTTTAAGTATTCCGCAACTAAGCGACGATGACAGTTATGAGGTTTAGCCTCACTGCAAAGCAAACAAGCCCCATCAGCTAAATCTGGGGACAGCTTTTTTTCGATTTCACGATCCGCCATCAGCTTTAAAAATTTCTGCTCATATATCGACCAATCTCCCTTTTTCTTTTTATACTCATCAAGAATATCTTTGGTGGGAGCCAAGTCTAAAATATGCACATAATCAATATCGTCGATAGTTTTCAAGAAATACTCTAAGTCTGCTCTTTTGGCGAATCCAGCTAATTGAGATACATTATTTAAACGAGTGTCTATAACTTTCTTAACACCTGCTTTTTTCAGAGTTTCAAAGAAAATTTGTGCGCTTTTTTGAGTGAAACCTATGGTGAATAAATCCACCTGATTTTTCTTAGTTTTCATGGGTCTTATTTTCCTTTTCTACATAAGCAATCTCATCCCCCTGAAGTTGATAAGCTTGGCTCAAGCATTCTTCTCTTGTTGGTAAACTCTTTGGGGAAAATAGGGAAAGCTGAACTTCTTGTGCATCGCCAAAATCCCTAAAACCATGCTTAACAAGCATTCTATCTTCCAAATGCTCATGAGATTCTAAATCCCCATTCTTTAGGATGTGATTTATAGGGATATCAAAATCCCGTAAGTGCTGACAGACCAAGATGGCTCGGTGACAGGTTAATGGATCTTGTTCAGCACACATCAGCGAAATCTTATGTTTTTTCAAACCTTTATGAAGTCGCTTAATTCCTTGGTGAAAAGCATCTGTAAGAGCAATTCTTTCATATACTGCTTTACCATTGATATAGCAGTCGGGGTTACTAGGTCTTGCACCCAGTTCCCGTCCCAGAAAAACATATTGAATTCCTTGTTGAGCGAGAAACTCTTGTAGGGATGAGCGATTGAAATGTGACAAGAATCGGCTGTAGGGATGTGAACGTACATCAGCAACAGCGGTTACTCGATGCTTTTGGAGTAGGGAGATGAAAGCATCTATCTCATGATTAGAGTGACCGATACTGAATAACTCCATACTGATCCTCTGTTGCTACCTAGTCATACTATTTTATTTGGCGTTCATTGTCTATGAACCCTCATTATTATGGTAGTACAGACCGGCTTGGCTTGTCAATCTTAACCAGTTTCCAGATCAGCTATAGGAGAGATATCTAAGTATTAATCAGACAACGGCAACTCAGCACAACTACGATCGCCCTATGCCCTATGCCCTATGCCCTATGCCATAACCCCTATGCCATAGGCCAATTATCCCCCCGATTAGCTTCCCAGGGAAAAGCGATCGCTTAGGGGATTAACGGAGAACTAGAGGCAAAATACCAATGGCTTGGGTGTTATCTTCTGCGAGGCGATCGCCATTTCCGGCCACAAATTCCTTAAACTTCTCCCCATCTTTGATTGGGGATAATTGAATGTATTTTCCCGGTTTTATTATAGGCGATCGCCTGTGCGTAGCACATACTGCCATCAGCGGTTTTCTGATATTTTGATCAACTGACCTAATCATAACCTGTAACTACGCCAACGCGCAGCGCTATAATTATCCCGACGGGCCGGCGATCGCCACAAAAGCCGCCCAGTAGTGAGGAGACTCAAAGGGCGGGTCATCAAATAAACTCAAACGGTCTTCCACTTCTTCCAACTCTTCCTCCGTCGCTTTGAACTCATGTTTGAGCCAGTCAAGAACATCATCACAAGATAACCCCCGTAACCAGGTTTGAGCAGCTTGCAGGGCAACTGTCACCGAGGGATAATCCGGTAAAATTTGATAGAGGCGCAGGGTCACCAGAGTCGCCGCCAGTTCATCCACATTCCAGAGACTGGCGACCACCGTTCGCGCTCCGGTCAATAAAAAGGCACTGGATAATCCCACATAGTCATCCGTGAGGGAAGTTTCCACCAAGCCCGTTTGGCTAGAACAGAGAACCAGGAGGCGACACACTGGAAGACTAAGACTGGTAACAATATCCACAAAGGTCAGCTTTTCCCCATTCGCCAGTCTCAGATAGGCGTTGAGGGGGTTGCAAACGTCAAATTCACCGTGACAGGCAAAGTGGACCGCGTGACTCTGCTCAAGAAAGGTTTGGGTGTCGGGTTCGGTTAAATTAGCCAGAGTGGCTTGGTCATGGCGCAAGACTTGATAGGGGCTAAATTTCCGACACAACAGTTCCACCCCTAAATTTTCATAGTCGAGGTCTTCTGTCGGGTTTTGAATGGCGAAGAAGGGGGCTATTTCCCGGTTGACGGGGGGAAGGTTTTGGAGGTAGTTGAGAATTTGACAACTGGGGGCATATTGCACCGGGAACCAGTCTTGCAGGGGTTTGGTTTCACTCCCAGAAGGCGAGGGGAGAGAGACGGGGAGAGCGTGGAGGGGAATGAGGTGCAGTTCCCGGTGAGGAATCATGATGAGGTGTTGAATTTGGGATAATTCCGCCAGAAGGCGGGGGAGTTGCAGGGCGGCGCTGAGGGTTTCCAGGCGTTGGGGGAGTTGCTGATTCCAGGAGGGTCTTCTGTAGTCGCGGCGGTAGTCCTCTAGGGCTTGGTCGAGGTGTTGACGGTCTTCGGCGCTGAAGTGGTGGGGAGTAATCTGGATTTGCTGGTCTCGGCGGCGAGTGACGAGGAAGGCGTAAAATCCGGATTCCGCTTCACTGGGGAGATACCACTCGATGAGGGCAGTTTGGGGCGGCAGGAGGCGGCGTAAGTCCGGGAGTTGGGCGGGGACTTGTGCGGTGAGGGTGAAGTTGGGGTCGTCGAGTTCCGTGAGCAGGTCTTGGAGTTGCTCGTTAGCGGATTGGAGTTGTTGGCGGATGAGGGTTTCGGGTGAGGGTTGGTTGAGGTTGTTTTCGGTGGTGGGGGTGTAGGCGAGTTGTTGTTGGTAGCTGCCGATTTGACGGCGCAGGTCGCTGATGCGTTGTTTTTGTGCGTTGGTGGCGTTTTTGGGGTAGAGGTTGGCGCTGTCGAGGAGTTCGAGGAGGGTGCGGGATTTACTGCGTTCGACGGTGAGCAAGGCTTGGGGGTAGTCTTGGTTGTTGATGCAGGCTTGCACCATGTTTTCATAGATATCGAGGGAGTTGGCGACGAGTTCCCGTTTGGTGGCTTCGGAGGTGGCCCAGTAGCGGCTTTGTTCAATGGCAAGGATAGCTTGGTTGTAGCCTTCGATGGTGGTTTCCCAGTTTTGGAGGTCAAAGGCAATATTGCCCAAATTGCGACCGAGTTCCAAGGCTTCTAAGGGGAATCTGTCTGGGGAACAAATGGCTAAACCCGCTCTCCAGGCGGCAATGGCTTCGGGAATTTTATTTAATTGCCGATGGACAAATGCCAGAGAATTGTAACTGATGCCCATGCCTAAGCGATCGCCCAATTCGGTTCTCAATTCCAAAGATTGCCGATACAGACGCTCCGCCTCATACCAGTTGCCGCGATTTCTGTAGATATCTCCCAACTGTCCCCAACAGCTTGCCATGCCCGAGCGATCGCCCAATTCGGTTCTCAATTCCAAAGATTGCCGATACAGACGCTCCGCCTCATCCCAGTTGCCGCGATTTCTGTAGATATCTCCCAACTGTCCCCAACAGCTTGCCATGCCCGAGCGATCGCCCAATTCGGTCATCAATTCCAAACATTGTAGATACAGACGCTCCGCCTCATCCCAGTTGCCGCGATTTCGCTGGATATCTCCCAACTGTCCCCAACAGCTTGCCATGCCCGAGCGATCGCCCAATTCGTTTCTCAATTCCAAAGATTGCCGATACAGACGCTCCGCCTCATCCCAGTTGCCGCGATTTCGCTGGATATCTCCCAACTGTCCCCAACAGCTTGCCATGCCCGAGCGATCGCCCAATTCAGTCATCACTTCCAAACATTGCCGATACAGATGCTCCGCCTCATCCCAGTTGCCGCGATTTCGCTGGATATCTCCCAACTGTCCCCAACAGCTTGCCATGCCCGAGCGATCGCCCAATTCGGTTCTCAATTCCAAACATTGTAGATACAGACGCTCCGCCTCATCCCAGTTGCCCCGATTTCGCTGGATATCTCCCAACTGCCCCCAAGAGCTTGCCACGCCCGAGCGATCGCCCAATTCGGCTCTCAATTCCAAAGATTGCCGATACAGACGCTCCGCCTCATCCCAGTTGCCCCAATTTCGCTGGATATCTCCCAACTGTCCCCAACAGCTTGCCATGCCTGAGCGATCGTCCAATTCGGCTCTCAATTCCAAAGATTGCCGATACAGACGCTCCGCCTCATCCCAGTTGCCGCGAAGTTTCTCGATATCTCCCAAACTTCCCCAAGTGGTTGCCATCCCGGGCTGGTCTCCCAATTCTGTCTCGACTGCCAAACATTGCCGGTAGAGTGTCTCCGCCGCCTCCCAGCGACCCCACTTCCTTTGTATATCTCCTAACATCCCTAGGGCATTTCTTAGGTTGGTCAGAGTTACTGAGAGGTCTTTGTCTAACCCCAACCGCCGCCGAATGGCTGCTGCTTCATCGTAGGCAGCGATCGCTTTCTCCAGATTTACAATGGGGTCAATGCCCAACAATTCCGCCTGATTCCGGTAAACATTCCCCAGATTCGTTAGGGTTCGCGCCTTTGCCGGATTATCAGCCCCTAGTGCCAGCAGCAGATCATAGCCGCGAATAGCAATTTCTAACACTTCAGCATACCGACCCTCTGGGAATTCTTGAATACTGATGCAGGTATTTTCTACTAACCGGGCTATCTCTTCTGCTTGGTCAGGATTCTGCTCCAGAAATCCCTCCACAAATTGGGCAATCACATCCCCTAAGTCAGGAACAATCAACTCCATATTTTCCCGCATCACCTGATGGACGGCTGCTGTATCGCCCTCCCTTTCCGCTTGCAGCAGTTGGAGCCAAAATCGTTCTAATGCCGTTTGCTGAGTTTCTTCCGGCTCTGGCTCTTCGGTTGGTGGTGGCGGTTCCTCAACCACAGAGGAGGATTCCAACTCTTCCGCAAACTCTATATATGCTCCTCCCAATGACCTTAAAACCTGAGCCGTTACCCGCGCAAAAGCGATCGCATTTCCCTGAACTTCCCCTTCCCCTAACTGTTGCGGATTTCTCAAAATCGCCCCAAACTCTTTTACGTTCGCAAAGCCCAATTTCTTCGCTACATCACGAGAAATTTCATCAATCACCCGCACCGTCTCATCAACCGGCACCGACTCTAACAATAACTCCCGGACTCCCGGCATAAAATCATATTGAACCAACTCCGAGTCAGTCTCCATATCAATCTCCGATATCGGCTTCAATAACCCGCCCAAAAACACTTCCGCCACATTCACCTGCAACGACTCTCTCAACAAAGTTTCCTGAATTAAGCGCACCACAGGTAAAGTAATCACAGGAGCCGCTGCCAACAATCCCGCTAATTTTCGCGCTACCCGAGAAGCCGTCGCCCGAAACCCGTTTACCCGCTTTTCCGCCGTCAATTCGCCACCAGAATTGGGCCGCTGCCTCCGTCTTTGATGTTCTGCATACTTAAATAGATATCCGGCTGCCCAAACGTTACCCTTTCCCGCAACTAATCGCGCCCAACTCCCTACGGATTCCGGTTCTAAGGTAAAAATCGGAACCTTCACCACCTGATGAGTGACTTCCTCATCCCACCATAAAGGGAATTCATCAACTTTTAAGTTCTGATTCCAATCTCCCGGATTGAGTCCCTGTAACCTCACCAACGCTTCCCAACCTAAACCGCTTCTTTTCCACATCCATTCAGGTAGCATCTGCAAAATTGCCATCGACCCCCGTTTCGCCCAAAGGTCTAAAATGGGAGTCATTTTCCCCTCTCGCCACACTTTCGACACACAATCACTCACCACAATCACTAATCGTCGCCCAGTGGGGTCGATTAATTCCCTGGGACTGCGAGGGGCTTGATGTTTCGCGGTTGCCCCTATCCCCCGGCGAATTTTCACCGCTTCGGGGTTATCGGTGAGTAGACTCCAAACTCGCACATCTCGGAAAATTCCATAGTTCTTGAGCAGTTTTTCTAAGTCTCGGAGCGTATGCCGCCAAAGCAACATCGAGACGCAATCCTCAATCACTAAATCTAAGTCTAACCAAGGTTCTAGGCGAGGTCTTAACACCGGAAGCCAAATCCCTTGGCTGGCAATTTGTTCGCTAGTGGCAACTTCATCAATCACCCAATCTCGTCCCCCAGAAACTCGACGCATCAGGGGTTTTAAAGCTCTGGCTAAGGTCAGAGGTTCCCGAAGTGAGGGGGCATCGGAAAGTCGAATGGATAAACCCCCTCCACCAGCGGCGGTTTGACTTGGTTCCGGTTTGGGGACAATTTCGGCTTGGGGCGGTTGGGGGCTTACTGAGGAAGTGGATTTATCTTCTGGGGAATTTTCTGGGGGATTTTTTGGGTTATCTGCTTGGGAAACGGGTTGAGGGGGTGATTCTGGAGGGGTTTGAGATGAACTACTGCTGTCCGAACTGGGTTCAGCGGAGGGTGAAGGGCTGGGTTCCTTAGCTGGAGTGACAGATTCAGAATATTGGTCAATGTGGGAAGCCAGCCAAAAGATATCCGCAATGTCTTTGGCGGAGAGTTGAAATTCCTGTTGTAAGGCTTGAACCAAGTTGGGATTCATTAGTCTTCTCAACTGTTAAGGTATCTCATCAAGATTTCTACCAGGTCTTTCTCGTCGCTGACTTCCGGTTTTAACTCTCGCGTCACCATGTAAATGGCATTTAAGAGTTGATCAGTGGCGAGGTCGCCCTGGCTGCGACGGTTGCGAAACTGCTCGATCAGTTGATCAATTTTGGCGGGGTCTTGGGTGAGGCTATCTTCCCCTAAATGCGCTTCGACAATCTCTTTTAAGGTGGTAGGATTGGTTTGATCGGGCATGGGTACTCTTAAACAACGCCGGAGAAAGGCTGGGGGAAACTCTCGCTCTCCATTGTCGGTAAGGATAATCAAGGGAAAGTTACAACAGCGAATTTTTCCATCTTGGACGGGAACTGAGATACCATCGGCGGTGGTGACTTCGACTTGATTCTGCTCTGGACTAATTCGGGCGAGTTCGGGAATGGCAAATTCTCCTTCTTCAAACAGGTTTAGCAGGTCGTTGGGGAGGTTGATATCACTTTTATCAATTTCGTCGATGAGTAAGACTCTGGGACGATGAGCGGGTAAGAGGGCAGTTCCTAATGGACCCAGGGTGATGTAACGACCGATATCTTTACTTTTATCGCCCATTTGAACGTCCTGGAGACGGGCGATCGCATCATAACGATAGAGTCCATCTTGCAAGCTGGAACGAGCGGTAATATACCACGGTAACACCGGGCCGAGTTTCAATTCGTAAGCCACAGCATAGGCTAAGGAGGTTTTCCCCGTTCCCGGTTTCCCAGTTACTAACAGGGGTCGCCTCAGATATAAGGCGGCATTGACCATATTAACAACCCGGTTTTGCTCCCGGTTCTCAGGGCTATGAATCCGAAAGCTTTTCCCCCGTTTTTGGTCACGAGTTTCCGCGTCTAAGGTCTGCAAAAAATTGTTCCAGCGGCTGGCGATTTCTTCCACCAGACTCTCTTCTACTCCAGTAAACTGTCGCCAACTTGGAGGTGGCGGTAATTTCTCAATCCCATCATGGGGGTGACGATTTCCTTGAAAGATTTTCCAGGTGTTCATAGGGTTAGGCGGGTTATTCTCCCGGTTGCATCAGTTCAATCATCATCTCAGGGGTGAGACGATAAGGATCTTCCCAGAGAAACCCCAAGTGACATCCGAGATGGTCGGGGCTATTGCCTTGGGAGGCGGAGCGGAGTTCTCGGACTGACTCGCTTAACTGACGCAAAGGGCGACAGGTGAGGAGTTGATTGATGCTCTCAGCATAGTTGGAATTGGGATTAGGGCATCGGGGCCAAAGGGCGATCGGTGTGGCTGCTTGCAAAATGGCTTTGACTAAAACCTGGAACTGCTCAGAGGCGGTGGGACAAGTCAGCTTTAAGCCAATTTTCTGGGTTAATTGGTGGGGCAGTTGCCTAGAGTTTAAGCTGTGGAGGTCTTCTAGGCTCTCAAAACTTTCTAAAAGGGGATGTTGGTCTAAAATCTGGCTGACTTTCCCCCAGTTTTCATACCACTGATTGAGGTAATTGTCAAGATAATTGAGATTTAATCGTTCGAGCGATCGCACTCTCAGTCCATACCTCATTCCCCAACAAGTTTCACTATCAACGGGGTCAAATTCTAATTGCCACTGGTCAACTTCACTACTGAGAAACTCTTTGGGCAAAAACACTTCAATGGTTAAATGATACCGCTTTCCTCTCAGCAACTTTAAGGCTTTTCTCAGGGATTTATTTAACCATATCTGAATCTCCGCCTGCGTACAAGTTAACCCATCTTCCCCAACTTCATCTAACAGCGGTTTAAATGCGGCATTGGGGTCATTTTGAATTAAAAAATTATCCTCAACTAGCCAAGCGTTGACGATGACTTGCTCAGACTTCTTTTGGGACTCCACAGTAACCAGCACATAAGACTCTAATGGCTGCGGTAAATTATCAGGTTCTCTCTGGGATGTCTTATTTTCTAATAGGTTTAAGAATTTATCTAAGCATTGATACCGTAAAATTTGGGTCAAACTGCTGAGTTCAGAGGGATAAAAATTATCCCCTACAATAGCATCGGATGGTAATGCGGTCTGGGCAAATTCTACGACATCTTTCCCATAACCACTCTCCTGCAATATCTCAAAAATTTGTTGTAATATTGCTTCAAAATCAACATGTTTTCCATCCCCAAACATCCCCGGAATGGGTAGGATTGTCGATGATTTTAAGAGGGTTTTGATTTCTTCAATCCCTTGATTGGCTTGGTCAACGCCTGCTTGAAGTTCTTCAAGCTGCAAGGGAATGGTTTGTAAAATGTCTCGAATACTGCGATAACTTGACTCAAGCCTTGCAGAAATCTCTCGCAGGGTCTGGCTTTGTTGTTCTTGGTTTCCCTCAAGTTTACGCTGTAAGTCATCAAAATATTTTGGGATTTTGGAAAACTCTTGAATCTGATAGGCTTGACTCGCTTCGCCGTCATTTTTGAGTTTCAGTAATTGACTTAAAACACTTTGAAAATGACTGTCTTGATGCTTACTTAACCGGGCTAAATCAATCCGCAACCCGGTCAATAAATCCAACATTAACCCCGCGAAAGCCTTACCATCTTCTGCAAAGTCTTCCTTGAGAGTCTGACGGAAGGCTTGGGGAAATTCATCATAAAGCAGTTGGGAAACTGTGGCAAAAACTCCATCAGGAAATTTAAATCCTCCACCGGGACAGGCTGCCATATTCAGTCTAGCAAAAATATCTTGCCAATCTTCCAGTTCCAGGATTTTATCACCCTTTGGAATCAGGATATCTGGCATTTTTCCCTCACTGATTTCTGGATATCTTTCCGATTCTCCTGTCTCTTCATTTAGCCAACTACTCCATAAACTCACCCATTTTTGAGGGGTTATTTCGGCAATTTTTAGGAGATTCTTGCAGGTTTTGCTGTCTTGCTTAAACTCAGGGACGGCTTTATGGGTAATAACGGCGGCGATCGCTTTTCCAACGGCTTCAATCAAATCGTGGTTTTTTAAAGAAACGCCAGGATGTCCGGTGGTGGCATCCCCTAGCTCATTCGCAACGTTTCCGGCTACAACTGATGCGATCGCCTTGCAAGTTTCCCCTAACAACTCTTGAGCCTCTGGGTTCGAGAGTAACCCCACTACACCCAGGGCTGGGGGGAATGTGCAGGCTGCCACATAGAGGGACCCAAATACTCCTAGCCGATATAGGGTATTTTTGACCGCCATATCCTGCTCCGTCTAACTCATGGACTGATTTTAGCAGAAACCGCCTAGAAATCTGATGTCTGGGGTCATCGTTTTCTGGGATTTTTGACTCCACCCGATTAACCCTCTGCTGCTGTCTGGGAATTATTGTGCCGCTAGGGTTGACAAGTGCTGCGAAGTCATGCTTATATATTTATATACAGTTTTATAATTGGTTATTATGCAAAAAATAAAATTTTGGCAATATTCCCATTATCTAAAAGTATAGCCCAGGTGTACCAAAAAAGCAAGGAACCCCCCCCAGAAAAAAATTTTCGTAACATTTCTTAACATTTTGTTACAAAAGTTAACATAATTATGAACTACATTGATAGGTAATCAAGCAGACTATATATAAGATGATGCTAACTTCCAATGACTTTAGTGGGTTACTGAATCAAAGATTTTTCCGAAACTTTTTACCCATTCCGGCTGCTGGGACCTTACACCTGGGGAAAAAGACCCCAGACTTTGAATTACCAGACATCACGAATAATGGGAAAGTGCGTCTGTCTGAATACCGAGGTAATACGCCTGTTATTCTGGCGTTTACGCGAATTTTTACAGAAAAGCAGTATTGTCCCCTATGCTACCCCCACATAAAAGCTCTCAATGAAAATTATCGGGCTTTTGTGGAGCGTGGCGCTGAAATATTGATGATTACCAGTACAGACACAGCACAAAGCCAGACCGTGGTTAAAGATTTAGGCCTAAAAATGCCATTGTTAAGTGATTCTAGCTGTGGTATTTTCCGACTGTATCATGTAGGTCAAGCCTTGGGCGCACCTCTTCCGGCTCAATTTGTTTTAGACCGTGAAGGAATCTTACAATATCGCCATTTATTTTCGTTTCTTGAACCCAATGCGACAGTCCCTAAACTACTTAGTATTCTGGACGAACTGGCTAATTAAAAACTAGGCTGCCAATCCTTGGATTCTAAGCGTTTGAGCTGTTGTAGGTAACGGGAAAAATAACCATGATTTAAGCGGCTGTAGTCGTACATTTTGGCGCTTTGTAAGCTAATCGCCCAGGACCAAATTTGAGCCACTTGGGTGAAGGCGGGTAAGGTATATTTTTCCCAGTCAGTTAGGGGGTAAATCTCTTGATATCCTTGTATAAAAGCCTCTCGGCTACTACGTCCTAACCCGGCTTGTAAGGAAACTTGTAAAAATTTGGCAATGTCAAAAATCCGCCAACCATAGCCACATTGATCAAAGTCGAATAGGGTGATCTCTCCTGAGTGGGTAAAATGGGCGTTTCCACTGTGGGGGTCTCCCCAACAAATTCCCCATAGATCAGCGTTTTTGGGGAAATCAGCTAGTTTAGCCCGGATTGTCTCTGCTGTATTATGTAAGTCTGATAGGTCTGACGATCGCAATTGTAGGAAGGGGGCGATCGCTTCTACGGAACGATCTAAGAGGTATTCTAAGGTTAGAGGCGATCGGTAATGGTCTGTATGGAAGTGACGAGAAACCTGATGAAGACGGGCGACAGTTTGACCTAGTTGGCGACTCTGGCTAGGGTTTAAGTCTCCTAGGGGAATTTGTCCTGATGCGTAAGTGAACAGGGCTGCATATCGTTTCCCCTCCGGTGCATTAATTTCTACCAACAGTTGATTCTCCCAAGTCCTTAACGGGTGGGAAACGGGAATATCTCGTTTCCGCAGAAAGTTCAACAGGTCTAACTCGAATTCGGTTTCTGACCTAGACCGCCAATGATGATGGGACACCCTGAGAATATAGGATCTGATCGATGTTTCGATTACATATATATCACTCAAGCCTCGATGCCAAAATTCACAACTCTGGACTGCTTCGAGTCTATACTGGGGCAGTACCTTGGAAACTAAGGCCTCACAGGCTAAGGTTGAGTAACTGACGGGGAATGTCTCTTCTGTAGTCGCTAGGCTTAATCTCGACCTTTTGCTTCTGGTGCGACTAACGGCAATCATGGCTTTATACCTCCAAAGTTTGATTATTAGTGTTGACGGCTTCTCTGGTCGGACACAGATGCGATCGCTTTAGCTTCACAAGGGTTTCCCTCAGTTTTTCCTAGCATCTGTATTGACTACTTCCTTTTTTTGGATCAATTGGCTGATTCCTCGCCTGATTCCCTAAACTATCTGATTATTTCTACCATCAAAAATTATCAAACCTTTTTGGTATAAATGATAAGCTATGGCGACGTTGAACCACCAATCGATCACACCATTTGATTTATTATCATATTTCTTCTAGCCTCAAATTGTAAGATAAAAATGACATTTTTTATATTTTTTTGTCAGATAATTTTCCCGGTCAATAATTCTTAATTATTTCTTGGTATTTTCCCAAAAAACTGATATAATTGATAGTTAGACAATTCTACCAGGCTATACTACAAATCGAGCTTTTTGGCAAGTCTGATTTGAACAAAATCTCCCATTTATGGCTGCTCACTTGGCAACTATATTAAATTTTGGTAACATTGATTACAGTTTTTTTGATGATTATGTGCTAACGCCTATCTAATTACTTGAATATGAAATCAATCAAATCAATGCGACAGGGAGACGTAATTCTACAAGCTACCCAGGACTTACCTGATCTGAGTTTGATGTCTGTAGAAAAGCGTTGTGATTTAGTATTAGCCAGAGGGGAAGTCACGGGACATACTCACCGCATTACACAGGGGGAAGCTGAACTTTATCAGTGGGGTATAAATCTCTGCTTACGGGTTTATTCCCAAACGGCTATACTCACCCATGAGGAACACCAGCCTATTACTATTCCCAAGGGAGACTGGCTAGTAACTATTCAACGGGAGTATGAACCGAGGGGATGGCGGCAGGTAGTTGATTAAAAGCTATGAATGTGACTGAGGAGAAAATTCTGCTTATTGATGACAGTAGAGTGATGAGATGTCTGATTAAAGATGAATTACTTAACTCCATGACTGGGGAGGTTGTGGAGGCGCGTGATGGTCAAGCGGCTAGGGATATTTTAGCGGCTGAGGGGGCAAGTTTTTCGCTGATTATGTTGGATTGGATGTTGCCTAAAGTTAGTGGTATGCAGCTATTTTGGCAAATTCAAAGCCAGAGAGATTTGCAGCAAATTCCTTTGGTATTGATGGCGCAAAAACTTAGTGAAATTGATGGACATATACCGAAATATTTTTATCGTTATTGTCAGTTTTTACAAAAACCTTTAGAATCAGAAAGATTTGGGCGGGCGATCGCCTCGGCTAAGGAAAAAGCTAATCAGCCTCATTCTTTCAGGAGGTTAACAGATAACAGGTCTCGCTTGCACGCGATCGCTAAACCGGCTATGGTATTTGAGGACGGTTATCAGGTCTACGCCCATCACGGTTGGATTTTCCGAGAAGATTATTTGGCGGGGGTTGAGTTAATCCGTCATAGTGTGGATGAAAGCGATCGCCTCCACGCCGAAGGACAAGGGGCTATTGAATTTTCCGATGGATTTCGCTGCTACTTTAATCATGGGGTAATGCTACCGGAAACATACGGGAAACTGCACCCCCATCAATGGCAATCACAATGGTTATTAACGGAACCAAATGCGGAACTTAGAAGGGTGCTAATTCAGGGTATAGGTTATGGCAGAATTTGCCAAGAACTCGATTCGATAGAATTAGATAATTGGCGGGAATATACTTTATTGAAAATTGATAACTCTCAGGAAAACGAGCCAATTTTATTATTAAAAATGACCTGTGGGAGTACCAAATCAATTCATGTCCTGCGAGTCCCCCCAGATATGACCTCAGCTAGGGCGGCGATTAAGTGGGTGAACTGGGGGATTGACCCGGAAGAATTTGCAGTGGAAACTTAAACAATATTTAATTATTCTGGTCTCCGCAAAATGTCTTCATAAATTCTAGCAATATCGAGATACAAATGTTACCATCTATTCTACAATTGTAGGATCTAATGGTTTGAGAGTTGGGTGTTTTTTTATGGATTATAAACAAGAATTAATTACCACAATCCACGACTTTGGCTGCGACCTAGAATTATTGGAAGGTCGCTTAACCCAACTCAGTGAAATTTCCCCAACAGCAGTCCTAATTCCTGCCTTGTATGAAGAACTAGAAAGACCGGCATTGACTCAAATTCGCGATTGCTTAAAAGACTGTGAATTTGTCAGAACTGTTGTAGTATGTGTACGAGCAACCACCCTAGAACAATATGCTAACACGGTTGAATTTTTTGAAATTATGCCCCAACGGACTCTAGTAATTTGGGAAAATGGACCCCGCGTGACTCAACTTTTGAACAAATTAAGGGAAAAGGGGCTAGATTTATTGAGTTTTAAGGGTAAAGGTCAAGCCGTGTGGTTAGGATTGGGTTTAGCATCCCTGCAAGCGGAAGCGATCGCTCTCCATGATGCAGATATTACCACCTATGATAAATCCTATCCCCTGAAATTGTTATTTCCCTTAGTGGAGAAGGACCTAGGCTTGGCTTTCAATAAAGCCTACTACGCCCGTATAGGAGGGGAACCCCTAGGTTTTCATGGTCGGGTAGTGCGTCTGTTTGTGACACCCCTACTGACAGCAATGATGGATATATTTGGTTATAACAATTACCTCCGGTATCTTAGCGCCTATCGTTATCCCCTGTCGGGAGAATTTGCCCTCACCGATGACCTGGCCCTCAATACTCGCATTCCGGGTAACTGGGGGTTAGAAATCGGGTTATTAGCAGAAGTTTACCGCAATGTTGCCGATAAACGTATCGCCCAAATCGACTTAGGGATTTTTGACCATAAACATCAAAGCCTAGGAAGATCCAGCAATGAAGGCCTGCGGAAGATGTGCCGGGATATTTTCCGTTCAATTCTCAGAACCCTAGTAGAAACGGAAAGAGTGACCATTAGCCGGGAACAAATCCATACCTTGCGGGTCAAGTTTCGCCGAGAAGCACAAGACTACACCAGGCAATATTTCCTTGATGCCCGATTTAATAATCTACACTACGATCGCCACCAAGAAGAAATGACTGTCGAAATCTTTGAACAGGTGATCGCAGAAGCCGGGGATGAATATTTCCGCAACCCAGCGGGGGCGCAAATTCCTGACTGGACTAGGGCGTTAGCAGTGATGCCAGCCCTGCGGGAACAGCTACGGGAAGCCACCCGCAGGGATATGGTACAAGCGAGGGAACTTACCAAAAATAACTCCGGTGAACCTTCGCCCCCTGGTGACTTGGAACCCAATTAGGTTTTTGTGGGTTTGAGTAAGTTTCTCAGAACGGTTATTGTATTAACAGGAACTAAAAGACGCGATCGCCTGATTTTTGGGACTCGACAAAAAGGAAGAGAATGTTTATTGCATCGGACAACACCACAATTTTTATCTTATTAATTTCCCTAGGGATTCTGGCTTGGGGATACTACCGCGCTAGACCATTTGGAAAAGCTGGCATTCTCTCATGGTTGCAGTCAGTATCTCTGATGGGACCCTGGCTATTATTTTTTGGGTTAACAGCCTTTGGCATCTATATTAACTTGGTCAGCATTCTGCTGTTATTCGTCGCCGCCACGGGTATTTACATTTACTTGGGGCGAAAACTGCGATCGCTGGCTGAAGAATTAGAGGACAGCCAGCCCAAGGTTCCTCAAGAGGCGGAAACTCCTACCCCAGAAGCAGTTAACCTCAGCGACACCAGCCCGGAAACTCCACAGCAGCAGACTCCCAAAACTGACACTACACCTATCAACCCAGAAGACCTAAAAGTTATCCAAGGTATTTTTGGCATTGATACCTTTTTCGCCACGGAAACTTTCCCCTATCAAGAGGGAGTGATTTTTAAGGGGAACCTTCGCAGTGACCCGGAAGAAGTCCACGGTCGTCTCAGCAGCAGCCTTAAAGAAAAAATGGGCGATCGCTTCCGTTTATTTTTAATCGAAAATCCTGATGGTAAACCTGTTGTCATTGTCCTTCCCAGTAGCAATGACCCCCAACCCGCTACAGGAGGCCAAAAAATCCTCGCCCTGGTTTTACTGGTGATTACAGTCGCCACCATTTTTCAAGCCGGGGGTCTACTTTTGGGCTTCGACTTCTTTAGTGAACCTAGGCGTTATGGGGAAGTCTTACCTATTGCGATCGGTATAGGATCGGTTCTCGCCGCCCATGAAATCGCCCATCAAGTTATCGCCAACCGCCACCAGGTTAAATTTAGCCTCCCCTTTTTCATTCCTACTGTACAAATCGGCACCTTTGGCGCTTTTAACCGATTTGAGTCTGTACTTCCTAGCCGGAAAGTTTTATTTGATGTCGCCCTCGCTGGACCCGCCGCCGGCGGTTTGTTATCACTACTGATGCTATTGGTTGGATTGATACTTTCTCACCAAGGTAGTTTGTTTCAAGTTCCCACTAGCTTTTTCCAGGGTTCTGTATTGGTAGGGCTACTGTCTAAATTTATTCTCGGAAACGCCCTACAGCAAAGTATTGTCGATGTTCACCCCTTAACTATCATTGGTTGGTTAGGCTTGGTGATTACTGCTATTAATTTAATGCCTGCTGGACAGTTAGATGGTGGTCGCATTATCCAGTCTATCTTTGGGCGTAAAGTCGCTGGACGGTCTACTTTTGCTACTTTTATTGTTTTGGCGATCGCCTCTTTGGTCAATCCCCTGGCTTTGTATTGGGCGGCGGTTATCCTCATTTTACAACGCAACCTCGAACGTCCTAGCCTTAATGAACTCACAGAACCTGACGATACCCGCGCGGCTTGGGGGCTCCTGGCTATCTTTATGATGATTATTACCCTCTTTCCCCTTACCCCTACGTTGGCTAGTCGCTTGGGAATTGGCGGTTGATCTCACCCCATAGACAAGCCACCCCTGTCTCTATATTGGCTATTGTGTTAAGTTATGTAACAAAAAATTAAGAATTGTTGCAAAAAACGACTTTTGGCAGTGGGGGGGTTGATTTTCGTGGCGGTCTCTGGTATTATTTTAGATAATGGAGATATTGGCAATTTTATTTTTTAGGCAAATGTTCCATTGTGATATAAACTATATGTCAATATCTTATCATGACTCGACAGGGGTTGTCAACCCCCAGAATTATTCAACCATTGTTGAAAGACAAGATTTCTGTCATCATCAGGGATAAGTAATTGATAGACCCGATGTCGTTTTTTACCACAAGTTTGGAGACGATCGCATTTTAAGCCATAACCAATTTTATCAAGAAAGCGACTTAGTACCATAATGGGGGTAGATCGTGGTGCTAACCCTATTCCGATAATAGACTTAATAGCAGTGCGATCGCCTAAAGCCAGCTTCGCCATTTCCTGTAAATCAGGATCAGTATTTTTAAACTCGCGATTTTCCTGTTGTAATAAAGTAGGAATGCGTAATAATTCGAGAGTCCCCACCACCGCGCCTAATTGCGATCGGTTAAAATCAGGACTAAATAAACTACCTTGTCCTCGTTGTCCCAACTCCTGGGCTATTCGCGCATCTCTTGCGGACAGAAAGGGACGACCAACAGTTAAAAAATAATGCAATTTCAATTGTTGATACCATCCCTGGTCATCCTTAGTAACCAATTCAGGATTAACGGGAATACCATAGCGAGATTTTAATTGATACTTGCGTAAAGATTGACATTCTGAAGGTGTTTTAAACAGCTTTTTTTGCAATATATGATATTCCAAATCACTTAAATCTGTAGCGGTAGATATAGCCCAACATTCAGTCTGATAATTGCGATCGCGCACAGCAGCAATCAAATCAGTTAAACTAGGTTTAAGGTGATGGTCAGCCACCAAATCAGAAGTTTCGCGATGAGGAGAAACGGGGAATAATTGATGACCTTCAGCTTCCAAGCCAGCCAATACAGATTCTCGATAGCGGGTCATAGCAGCATTAAACCGGACGGCAATTTTAGCCCAACACAGTAAAGACTCAGCTTGAAACCCCATTTCCAAATCATCTACATCATCAAAATCGGACTGTTGTAATAAACGAATATTTAACTGAGTTAGGCGATGGCTACAACTCAGGAGAGATGACATAGATAAAGCCCCATTTCCCAACCTATTTAAACCGTGGGAAGCTATCCACAAATAGCGAGGGATATTTTCGCGAATTCTAGCCAAAGCCTGACGCACAGAATTGTCAGATTGAACACCTTGCGCGATACCCCATACGGAGGTAAAATGACCTTTTAAATCAATACTCACCCCAGTTTCAATAGCAGGGGAAGCCAAAACCATATCATAATCTGCTAAAATATGATTAAGTCGGTTGATGCAACCGTAGGCGGGATGATGAGGGTCAGCCAAAGATTGGGAATCAATACGGAGGATTTTCAGTTGAGGAAATTGGGTTTTAAAATAGGCTTCTAAGGTAGAAGTCCCCCACTTACTAGCCAACTTTTGGGCGGATAAACAAACAAAGGGACGACCCCCACTAGCGAGGTGATTTTCTAGGTCTTTAACTAATTGTTTAGGGGTATGACCGCCATAGTGGTAAACATTCCAAGCCTGATCAGCAGTAGGTCGAAAATGGTTTTCGATAATAAAGGGAGTTAGGGGAATTCCCGATAAGGCTTTTAGATAATCAATAGTGGTATCACTGAGGTCAGCATCAGCGATAACTACCCGACCATTTGACATGAAGACATTTTGCAATAAAACTTTGAGCGATCGCAATATAGCGACTCGATATTGGCGACAGGTATCGGAATTTAGACCATGCCAAATTACCTGTTCAACTTCATCAAAAATCACCAAAGTATTAGCCCAATTATTAGGGTTAAAAGCCCGGGAAGAAGCGGGATGTAAAGAATCAATACATAATCCATAACCCTCTCCAGGACTACTGATAACCGTCCCCATTCCGGCTTTCATATAGTTTAAACCAAACCGCTGACAGAGAGATTCTACTAAGCGGATACGATGACCGATAACCAGGACAGACTGACCGTTATCGCTGGCTTGTTTAACGAGGTTTTCTAAGAGTCGAGTTTTCCCGCTACCTTTGGGGGATTTAATGGCGACTAATTGGGAGGCTTCGGGGATGGTTAAATCCTCTGGGAGATAGGGACAATTGAGGTTGAAATCGGCGGAATAGGTTAAGCGTGAGTGGGAGATGGCGCGCCAGGTTTCCAGGGGTTTAGCGACTTGATAGGCTTGATGTAGGGCTTCTACTCCTTGGGTCGCAATGAGATCATCAACCCCTTTCCCTAATTGGGGTTTCCAGGTAATGACCTTGGTATGACAACCTCTGCGGCTGAGAAGGTATCCCATTTGGCGGATAGTTGCGTCTACGGCTTTGATGGTGTTGGGTTTGGTGTCGCTATCAAAGACAATATAGATTTGGCGACCTGGGGTGGCTAATTTTTGCAATTCGGGTATTAACTGAGATTTTCCGATGCGGTTTCCCCATTGGTCTCGCGGGACTCGATAGCCGCCGTTAATACCGGGAAGGGCTATGGCTGGGTATCCAGCAGTCAGTAGTGATCCGGCTTTTTTTGCGCCTTCGGTGATACAGATGGGAATTTCGTGATGATCAATAACCCATTCCCAAAATCCTAAATCGGCGCGGTCTGGTTGTATGGCTTCGGGGGAAAGGGTTACACTGTGACGATGGGCGATCGCTTCCCAAATTGATTGGGAAACTCGCAAGGCGAAAATTCCGGTGGTGGTTTGGGGAGGATGTTCGTATTTTATGGGTTTATTGCTGTGACTGCTAAGGCGAGGTTTGGCGGGCTTGAAGCATCCCCACAGATCCTCGTTTCCAGTTAAGATATCGACACCTGAACACCACCAGCCCCCTTGGTTAACATGACTATAGCGTTTAAGAATGCGATCGCATACTCGACCACCATTGCGTCTGGGTAGGTTGTCGGCATACAGCAGATAATCTAAAGGGCGATCGCCTTCTAGGGGGATAACATTCAATTGAGTTAGCTCTGGGTCAACGCAGCTTGCGTTCCATTCTATCAGATGATTCACGATATCTCCAGGAAATTCGGCACACCCCACACTGCCTATACAATCAATTGGGATTTAGGGGATTTATACTATAACCCCAGATGTGGAGTTTTTGTCAATTGATTGGCTGAATCTTCCATATATATGGGGTAATTGACCAGACCCATCACGTCCTCGCCCCATCCTGACTTAGTTTAATGATGTCAATGGCTTCTCCAATTTGGGTTAGCTGGTGGTTTTCGGAATTATAAGCCCAAACCTTTAAAGATATTTCGCCAGGGGGTAAACTAGCGGTGGGAATCCTTAGCCTCCAGCCAGATTGTGCATATTCAGGAATTCCTAAAACACTAGCAACATCCCAGCGAGGAATATTCACCTCCCCGACAGCAATTAACTGGTTATTATCCCCCAGGCTGAGATAAACAGCATCAGCGGGTTTTCGGTTTTCGGGAATTACTCCCCACCCGGTTAAAACTGAGGGTTGACCTACCCGAATTGGTGATTCTGGAATGACATCAATTGCGCCATTAAATTGGTCGGTAGTGGCGAAAGTTGGGGGGATATCACTGCGTCGCCAAAACCAATGGGATTGGACGAATTTGTGTGGGCGATATTTTTGTAAAATATATTGATAAATTAGAGAGGCTGAATCGGCTTTTAAGACTTCATCCCAGGGGTTTTGAAACCAGACATCATTAGTTAAGAGAATTATGGGGGGTTGAGTCCTTTCTAGGTCTTGGATTACCTGGTTTTGGGCGACGGTAGGTTTAGCATAGAGAACATAGCTATATTTTGAACAGGATGGCTTATTATATAGATAATACCACAATCCTTCTGATGTGACATTAAAAAAACAGGATTGATTGGCTATTTCTGGTGACATGACATTTTTGGCTTCTAAATAATCGGGTTTGAGTAATTCAGTATCAGGGACAGAGATAGCGGCTGGGAGTTGCGATAGTTTCTGGGATGCTTCCAGGACATTAAAACCAGATTCTGAGGTTAGAATAAATATCAATAACACGCCTATACTCAGCTTTTGCGGCAATGTTAGGGTTAATTGATGTAGGGGATTTTCCAGATATCGCCGATAAGCTAACAGCAATAAATATACAGTTAAAAATGCTGTCATAATTGCGCCGTGATAAGCATGACCTAAATCACTGCGGTCTAGGGTGATTCTCATATAAACGCCGGCGGCGGATAGGAGAATTAGGGTAAATAAATGTTTGCGGACAAAGGGTTTTAGTTGGAAGTTATGGCTGATTAAATCCCAGGTGAGATAGGTTAAAACTCCGGCTTGAATGAGAATAGATAGCCAGAATTTTTGGGAGATAAAGGTCATTTGGAAGGGGGGAAGGGGAATGAAGGAAATGTAGCGACCATATTTTCCCCAGTAGGCGATTTGAGAGGCGATCGCATTTACTTGATCTAGTCCTAAAAAAATGGCGATCGCACTCAAGGAAATGACTACCCCGGTGAAGGTTGCAGTTAACCAAGTTTTGCTAGTTTGGGAAGGTAAAAATAGGCTGATGATACAGGTAATCAAATAAACGGCTAAGAAATATATGGCGCGGTCATACACATATAAAAAACCCCCAGGAATAGACAACCCCACCAACAGGGATAAAATTATGGCTTGTCGTCTAGGAAAATGGTGGCTATCCCCGACATGATTAGATTGTAATTGTTGTGGTGTTTCCCAGGGTAGAAATAGGCGAAAATAACGGAGAGTTATGGCGATTTGAAAGACAAACCAAGTCCCTCGCCTCCCGTCAAACTTGAAGAAAATGCTATCAAAAATACACCAGAATAAACAGAGTAGTAAAAAAATGGGTAATTTTGACTTTTTTAATCCTACTAACCCGGTGATTTCCCACAAAATCCAAAAATAGCCTACAGCAGTGAGTGCATTTTGGAGATTAACAACTAGCCGACTTAAAGCAATTCCGTTATTATTGCTAATGAAACTCATGGCTATTTCTGTGGGTAAAACATCCATACCATAGCCATGAATTAAGACGGTATTAATAAAGGGCTTTTCCAGTTGGGAGAAATTCGGCCAAAATCCCAAAAATTCTCCTTCGTGGAAGGAGTCCCGCAAAAGGGAGGTAATTTGAAACTGGTTGAAAGGAATATTAATGACCCAGGCTAAGAGTAAAATTCCGGTAGCGGTTGCTAAAAACCAATTTTGGCTGAGAGTTTTGGCGGTAATGTTAATGACAGGGTGGAGATATTCTCCCGGCGATGTTTTCCGAAATTTCCAAACTATCAGAGTTAGCAGGGGGGGAGTAAATAGCAAAATCAGATATTTGAGATAATCTGTATAGGGACTGATATTCTCAATGCTGGCTTGGGAAATTACCCCGGTGGTATTGTTTCTGATCGGGATAGCAATGGGGTTGACCAGGGGAACTAAAATTATCCAACTGGTGAGGGTAATTATCAGGACTACGGCTAAACTTGGTGGGGGGGTAAATTTGCGATCGCTCATTTTTACCTAAGACTCCCAACTGGAAATGCGATCGCCTGACGAAAAGGAATATAGCTTATGTCCGGTAAAACTAATTAAGGCTACACAGGCGGCGCTTACGAGTCTAGCCGGGGTAGGAGACCACCCCAATTCATTAATCAACAATTGTAATAACCCCAAATTCGCCAATAAACTATTTAAGGCGACTGTCGCAAAAACTCCATATTGCATCAACCAGTTACGCCAGTAAATACCAAACACAAACCGACGACTTAACCAGAAATTGGTACTTAGTCCCAAAAAGTAACTAATTCCCAAGGCGTAAACATACCAAATTCCCGCCTGGGTAAGAAGGGAAAACACCAAAACATCTACAACGGTTGCACTTCCCCCGGTGAGTAAATAACCGCCAAACTGTCGCAAGGTAGCGATCGCCTGACGACGGCGAGACTTTCGGGAAACCGCCGCCACAGTGGTTGGGGTTTCGGCTTCGGCTTCTTCGACATATTCACTATCACTATTGACATTCCAGAGATTATGTTTTCCGGGGGTGATTACATTTTCCGCCGCCAAAATTCCCATCAATAAGCTATGGTCTTGGTTATTATACTTAAATGCACCATATCGACCCACCAACTGCAAATTCTGGAAACCTTTAAAATACTCCTCAAGGGTTGCTAAAGAGGCTTTATAATTTCCGGCATATATAGGATAAGTCCGAGGTAAACGCACAACAAACCCCCCAGAAACCTGCTGCTTTTGGAGTAATCCAATTTTTATCAGGTCGGCTTGCGCCATGTGTAGCAGGTCTTCTTCTGGACAATTCCATAACTGATCATCAAAATTGCACCAATACTCACAACAGAGGGGAGTTTGATAATTATTGGGTAACATTTCGGGCGACCAATTGGCAAAATTTGTCACCCTTCCTAATTTCACCCTGGGGTCGTTAATATATAGCCAGTTATCGGGGAATAAATGACCATCATCAATAATTAAATAGACTAAAATAGTATTCCGAAATTTAAGCGATCGCGCTGATTCTATCACTGGCTGAGGCGGTGCTGTTTTCAACTGTTCCACCAATAAAGTTAAGGGAATAGAAGAAATCACCCCCCCACAGCTAAAAGTTTGCACTTCTTTAGTCTCACGGTTGCGGACAGTCACATGGGTAGCCTGACCATCATTATGATGTACCTCAATCACTTCGGTATTCAGTAATAAGGGTTGCTGATGCTGATTTAAATAATCGGCTATTTTATCATAAAGTTGACCAGAACCCAACCGAGGAAATTGGAATTGGTCAATCAAGGTTTTGACTTTACCATCATTTCCTAATAAGGCATTAACCACGGCTTTATATAAGGACAAACCCTTAATTCTTTGTGCCGCCCAGTCGGCGCTAATTTCTGTACAAGGAATTCCCCAAAGTTTCTCGGTGTAACTCTCAAAGAAAATCTCAAACAGCCGTCGCCCAAATTTACCAATCACCCACTCAGAAAAATTCTCTGGCTGAGGTTTGGGAAATAAACGCACTTTCACATAAGACGAAAGTATTTTAACTGTCTCCAATAACCCCAACGCCGAAAGCACCTGTTTGGCTTGGAGAGGATAACTAAAGTATTTTCCCCCGTAATAAATGCGGGTAAGTCGATTAACTGTTACCTGGTCTTTTTCTAATACTTGATTCCAGAGTTTCACCACAGGCGATAATTTGGTGAAAAATCGATGGGGTCCGAAATCGAGAATAAACCCTTTATACTCGATACTTTTCGCTAGTCCCCCCACGCGCTTATCTCTTTCTACTACTACTACAGGAATTCCCTGACGGGTGAGAGTATAAGCCGCAGCTAACCCCGCTGGACCCGCACCTAAAATGTAAATCGGTTTCATCACACCACACTCAAATTATCGACTTGGGCAAATTGTACTCATCATACACTATCATCCATAATAACCCGATTTTTCCATTCAAAAGGGGTTGACATTATCCTCTATTTTCTGATATTCTAGGTCATATATAACATAATAGAGATATTTGTGTATATTTTTTTTGAAGATAGATTCCCATTATAATAAAATTATATCCGAGGTTTCCCCAAATTGTCAACCCCCCTTCCCGAAAAAGCCGGGCAACGATAAGTTTTACTAATTTAAAATTCGCCAATAGTTTTAATATTTAAAAGATTGTAAATATTTATGACATTTTTATTGCTAAATATTATCAAATAATTGACGACAGAATGGGGGTTGTGGTAGATTTATGTAAACAAAAATCCACTGGGGTTTCTGTGAACTGAGCAAAATACGGCTTAAAAAGCCGATTATATGGTGAGTCTTGGGCGATCGCCGAGGGAATTTCAAGTTTAGCGATGCACGAGTTTTGGGGAAATTCGGGGTGATCGAAAATCGGCGACTTGACAAAAACGGATATTTATGGTATTGGCAGTCAAACCGAGTAAAATCAAGATGGTGGAATTTCCAAAGCGATCGCCCCTAATAAGCCCTTGCGAAAATCATTGAGTAGCTGTCGTGCGGTGCGTTCCAAATCTCCTTGAAAGCGTTGATCAGCCAAGGCTTGTAGATAGGACTCTCCAGTTTCCGAAGCGATCGCGAGAGAATAGCGATCGGTCAATTTATCGTGAATTTGGAGATGTTGAAACAAATCAACCATACCCGCCGCCACCCGTTGGTTATCATAACCCGCCTCACCAATATCCTCACAAATCGCCAACTTGAGAGCATCCTGTTGATTTTCAATGCGGCTAGGAATAACCCCTGGCGCATCCAACAATTCAATTTGCTTAGAAATCCTGACCCACTGTAACTTGCGTGTCACCCCTGCCCGTCTAGCACTTTCTACGACTCGTCGCCCCAAAAGTCGATTAATCAAAGCCGACTTACCGACATTAGGAAATCCAATCACCCCAGCCCGGACAGGTCGGGGTAACATTCCCCGCTGCTGACGTTTTTGATTCAACTGTTCTCCGGCTTGTTTAGTAGCGCGTACTACTGCATCAACGCCATCTCCCTGTTGAGCATTAGTAAAATAGGGGATTTCCTGATGTTCCTCAAACCACTGTTGCCATTGTTGTTGTATATGGGGAGGAATCATATCTTGGCGGTTAATAATCAATAATCGTGGTTTTTGGGATACCCATTGAGATACTTTAGGGTGGTGAGTCGCCAAGGGAATGCGAGCGTCCCGAACTTCTAGGACCACATCAACTCGTTTAAGTTGTTCTGTGAGGGTACGTTCAGCTTTAGCAATATGACCGGGATACCATTGAATTGTCATGATTGGTTAATAGTAGATTAATAGTTAAGTGAAAGGTTCAAGTTGCCTCTTTTCCCTGATACATATATTGAGGTAATCGCATGGTCAAAGTTGACCCCTGGTTTAACTGACTTTCAACCCAGAGATCACCACCCATCATCTGACATAATTTATGAGTTATAGAAAGTCCCAAACCCGTGCCGCCATATTTACGGGTTGTACTTTCATCAGCTTGGGTAAAGGGACTAAAAACCGTGGCTATTTGTCGCTCATTCATGCCAATTCCGGTATCCTGAACTTGCCAAAAGATAAAGGAGATTTCTGAGAGAGTTTCTGAGGGAGATTCCGGGGAGTGATAAATGGGCAAATCGGGTAAATCTGTAGCGGGAATTAACTGTTGCCATACTCGTAAAATTACCTGTCCTTGTTCGGTGAATTTGCAGGCATTACTTAACAAATTAAGTAGGGACTGTCTGACTTTAGTTACATCAGTATACATCAAGTCCAGACCGGGAGCAACCTCTAGGGTCAATTGATTATGATTTTTTTCAGCCAAGGGTGCTATAGTGGTTTCCACTTCCCAAAGCAAGGTATTAATTTGACATTTTTCTAGGTGAAAATTAATGCGGCCAGCTTCAATCTTAGAAAAATCGATAATATCACTAATTAAGGTGAGGAGATGTTGACCCGCAACGTGGATATTTTTCAAGTCAGCCACAAAGTCATCCTGACCGATATCTTGAGCGTCTTCTTGTAGTAATTCACTGTAACCGAGAATAGCATTTAGGGGAGTGCGAAGTTCATGACTCATATTAGCTAAAAATAGGCTTTTAGCTTGGTTAGCCTGTTCGGCAGCTTCTTTAGCTCTACGGAGTTCCTCAGCCTGTTTATGTTCCGTGATATCACTAGCCAGGGTAAGCAAACAGGGGGTATTTTCTAATTGGATAGGTTCAATGGCGATTAACCAATCTCGAATTGCGCCTGATTTATGGCGGACTTCCACGGTTAAATTACTGAGGCGATCGCCATTAGTAAGTCTTTTAAAGATGGGGTTAATCTGGTCAGGATCCCACATTTGCAAATCCTCGAAAGTGCGGTCAATGACCTGTTCCCGACTCCATCCCAATTGCCGAAGAAAACTATCATTGACATCCACAAATCGCCCTTCTTGAGCAGTAGTAATAATAATGCCAATGGGACTAGCTTTAAACACTCGGGAAAACCTTTCCTCACTAGCTCTTAAAGCAATTTCAGCGCGTTTGCGCTCAGTGATATCCTGAACAGTGCTAGTAATATGGGTGGTGGTAACGATCGCCTGTTCAACCACAAATCGTTCTTGACCGTCAGGGCGTGCAATCCGATAATCTATAGAATAGGGAATTTGCTCTGAGATAGCTTGAGAAATAGCAGTTTCCACCCGGAGGCGATCGAGAGGATGGATATATTGCATAAAACTATCAATGCTGGGAGTCACCTGGTCAGGGTTAACGCCAAAAATGCGGTAAAGCTGATCAGACCAAGAACAGGTTAGTCGTCGGATATCTAATTCCCAGTGTCCTAACTTAGCAATACGTTGAGCGGTAGCCAAACTAGCTTCCCCCGAACGTAGAGATGCTTCTACTGTTTGTCGTTCTTCCACCGCACCAGCTAAAAATAAACCCGTGATAGTCATCACTAAAATAAAGGCTTGTAGAGAAAAGACCTGGGGATTTTCGTTGAGGTTGTCCATAAAAGGGCCACTACCCCGTAGGACACCCCAGACGGCAAATGTTGCTGTTAATAAGTGAGCGATCGCAGTTCCTCGCTGACCAAAACGTAGGGAAGCCCAGACTAGCAGTGGAAATGGCAGGTACTCTAGGGGGTAGTGAATAGTGAGAACGCGGGTTCTCGAACAGAATACAAACCAATTCAAAGCCGAAAATAGTACCAACCAGCTTCCTATTTCGAGATAGCTGAATAATTTAGGCAGCCATAGCTTTTTTTTGGGGTTTTTGAGAATTTCCCAGCTTTCAGGTAATAGCCAACTCCAATGATTCCCGGTTGACCCCTGCAAGTCTCTGGTCTGTTGATATTTGATATTAAATCGATTAGCCCAAGTCAGAAGTACCGGGGCTAATAGCAGAACGCCAATGGTATCTCCCAGCCACCATGTTACCCAAATATCAGCGAATGTATCGGATTTGATTTCTCCAGCGATTAATAATGCGATCGGAGTAATAGTAGAATTAATCAGACTCGAGAGGGCTCCAGCTAGAATAGCTAGTCCCAGTACATCCTTGAGGCGCGCTAAAGCCGGAGAGAAACCGATCCTTTTTAACATCAACCAACCCGCACCAGCTTCTAGGAGGGTTCCCAGAGTCCAAATTAATCCCAGATAACCGGAGTGACCGGTCAGCCAATAGTTAGAAAACAAAGCACCGAGGATAATTCCCGGCCAACATTTACCCCCCCACCAGATGAAAACCACTAAAGACCATCCCGCCGCCGGCCAGAAAATGGCTTCCATGGCATTGAGCATTAAAGTCTCAATGGTTATCCAGATTAACCCCAGATAAACCAGAAGCGCAACCATATTGATAATTAGGTAGCGTGCCAGTTTAGATCTGAGGATGTTATGGAACTGAAGCATTTTAATCCCCTCCGTTGCTTCTCCCCCACACTCAAAGAAATTAGCCTCAGTATCCTAAGACCGACTTCCCACCTCGTTTAAGATTAGGGATATCTTTAGTATAGTCGCCGATTCTGTTGGGGTAAGCGATCGCACTTAACCGACTTACCCCAAAATCGTTTTACCAAAGGCAATTAGGCATCATCTAAAGCCACAATACCAGGGAGTTGCTTACCTTCGAGGAGTTCCAGACTAGCCCCACCACCTGTAGAAATGTGGCTCATCTTCTCACCCAAATTCAGTTGTTCCACAGCCGCCACCGAGTCGCCGCCACCGATAATTGTAGTTGTACCTGTACCAGTGAGTTCTGCCAAAGTTTGAGCGATCGCCCGAGTACCCGCCGCAAACTTCTCAAACTCAAAAACTCCCATCGGACCATTCCAGAGGACAGTTTTGCAGTCTCCCAAGGCTTCTTGGAACACCTTAACAGAATCAGGGCCAATATCCAATCCCATCCAACCATCAGGAATTGCTTCAACGCTAACAGTTTGAGAATCAGCATCGGCTGCAAACTTATCAGCGAGAACCACATCTGTAGGTAACAACATAGTTACCCCTTTTTCTTTCGCCTTCGCTTCCAGGGACTTAGCCAACTCCAGCTTATCTTCTTCCACCAGGGAATTACCCACACTCAGACCCCTGGCTTTATAGAACGTGAAAATCATGCCGCCACCCAACAACAACTTATCGCATTTGTCAAGTAACGTTTCAATGACACCAATTTTGCTAGAGACCTTAGAACCACCAATAATGGCAGCTAGGGGACGTTGAGGGCTTTCAATAGCCCCTTGTAGGAACTGCAATTCCTTCTCAATCAAATAACCGGCCACACAGGGGCTCAGATATTGAGTTACACCTTCAGTGGAAGCATGGGCGCGGTGTGCAGTACCAAAGGCATCATTTACATACAGATCCGCTACGGAAGCCAACTGCTTGGCAAATTCAGGATCATTTTTCTCCTCAGCGGCATGGAAGCGGACATTTTCCAGTAACAGTACATCACCATCATTCATGGCCCCCACTGCTAGGGCGACTTCTTCCCCAATGCAATCTTCACATTTATTAACGGTTTTGCCCAAAAGTTCCGACAAACGCGCCGCCACAGGGGTTAAGCGCATTGATTCAACTACTTGACCTTTGGGACGGCCAAAGTGACTGGTCAGAATCACTTTTGCTCCTTTAGAGGTCAGATCTTGAATGGTAGGCAGAGCTGCCCGAATCCTGGTATCATCACTGATAGAGCCGTTATCAAGGGGTACGTTAAAGTCAGCACGCACCAGCACTTTCTTACCAGATAGTTCTGATGCTGACAAATTTGCTACAGTTTTTTTAGCCACAGGATTAACCTCTTTGATCGTTTATTCTGCTTTAATCGAAATTAAATGGGAACGGTGAGGGTTATTGGTTAATGGCCCCTAGGCTGTTACCAACCAGGTGGCCCACCTGCCATCAAATCGTTCACTGTAAACATTCTACCTAAGTCCGCGTCTTGGAGATGCGAGATATGTTTAAGACCGTTTTATTTGCTATAGATCAAAGTCGAGAAGCCCGCGAGGCGGCTGAAAGGGTGATTAATATTGTCCAAACCTATCAGTCTAACCTCTATCTTCTCGCTGTTGTTGAACCAAAAGAACCAGACGGGGAGCCTCCCCATTCTGAACCGATGACTTCCCCTGATACGGTGAGCCAACTTTTACAGGAGGCTCATGGTATTTTCTCTGAGCTGGGGATTGATGCTAAACTCATTGAACGTGAAGGTAAACCTGCTTTCACTATCTGTGATGTGGCTGATGAGATTGATGCTGATCTGATTGTGATGGGTAGTCGCGGCACTGGACTCACAGAAGAAGGTGTTGCTGACAGTATCACTAACCGTGTGATTAATCTCTCTCCCTGTCCTGTCTTGGTTGTTCCTTAACTTATTCCCCCCGTTAACCTATAACCTATCTTTAACGGGGGGTTATCACCCCCCATCTCTCTATCTATTAAGTTGATTTTTTAGTCAATTTTAAAAAAATGTCCCCCCAGAAACGCGCCGAGGGGTTGACAACTTCCGGGAATTTATGCTACTGTTGATAACATATTGTTCATAATGGGAACATTGGCAATAACAAAAAAAAGGCATATATTTCCATTATCTAAAATGATATCACAAGATCGCCCAAAAAGCTACCCCCTCCCCAAAACAGGTCGTTTTTGCAACAATTCTTAACTTTTTGTTACAAAACTTAACATAATTTACCAACTCCTCTGGGTCGGGGGAGTGTGATTGTCGATTATCCGTGATCAGTGATTCTTTCCAATTCTTGAATATAGAAATCACCAATATCTAAACCGGGGGCTCCTTCGACAGTAATTTGTTCATAGTTAACCTGACCCCGGATGAACATTTGTTGACCGATAGAAGGTAGAGGTTGGGTAGTAAAAACCCAGATAGTCCCTGTAGAGTCTTGAAGCTGATATGCACCAGCGCCGACAAAGGGAGCGAGGTTAGCTACAGTTCCCTCTGTGTAGACTTTAGCGCCAACTTGGCGCTGTTGTGCGATCGCCTCAATGTTAGTAGTTTGGCGAGTAAATTGAGTGGTAGACTCAATAATTTGGCGACAGCCGATGATCCCTGGTGTTAGCGATAGTAGAATCAAGAGAATATGGAAGTGGTGAGCAAAGCGTGGGGGTAGGAGAATCGCAAATCTAGGCATACTATCTAAAAATGGGGACAGATTTCTGGGAAAATATACAGGCTTTGAGTTGGTGGATATATTGTGATGGCTAATTTATTAGACGGTAAGACAACAGCCCAAAAAATTCAATGGCAATTGAGGGAAATAATTAAGTCCCGCAAACCACAAGGGGGACGACCTCCAGGTTTAGCAGTGTTAATGGTAGGAGATAACCCCGCCAGCGCCGTCTATGTCCGCAACAAAGAGAAATCCTGTGAACGGGTAGGAATAGCATCGTTTGGTCAACATTTCCCGGCTGATACGAGCCAGGAAGAACTTACAGAAGCGATCGCCAATTTAAACGAAGATGATCGGGTTGATGGTATTCTAGTACAATTGCCTTTACCAGACCACTTAGACGCTGTAAGTTTGCTGTATGAGATAGCACCGCACAAGGACGCGGACGGGTTGCACCCGATGAACTTAGGGAGATTAGCAAGAGGGGAAAAGGGGTTACGCAGTTGTACTCCAGCGGGGGTAATGCGTCTATTGGAAGAATATCAAATCCCATTAGCGGGAAAACGAGCGGTAGTGCTAGGACGGAGTATTTTAGTGGGAAAACCCATGGCTTTGATGCTACTAGAGGCTAATTGTACGGTAACTGTTGCCCATTCCCGGACGGAAAACCTAGAAGCGATCGCATCGGAAGCTGATATTCTGATAGCGGCGGTAGGTCGTCCTGAGATGGTCAAAGCCAATTATATCAAACCGGGGGCAGTAGTTATCGATGTGGGAATTAACCGCTTAGAAGATGCTAACGGAAAATCGCGGTTAGTAGGAGATGTAGACTTCCAGGCGGCTGAACCCATAGCGGGATATATTACCCCTGTACCGGGTGGCATCGGTCCGATGACTGTGGCTATGCTATTACAGAATACAGTGGACAGTTATCAGAAACGCATCTGATCGACTCGATGATCTGATTAACGGGATTCGCGATCGCGCATCGTGTCAAAAGACCCGTACAATAAAAACTGATGTTCACCCATTACTACCCTACTTGTCCCTATAAACCGCTATCAGACTGTGGCTGGTTGGGCTGTGGGGTTTGCCCCTAATTATGACAGATATCAACACTGACAGTATGGTAGTCACAGAAAACATGGATTTATCCGGGTCAGACACACCATTTGACCTATCGACTTATCTTAGCCAAAAAAAGGAATTAGTGGAAGCGGCCCTAGATGCTGCTATTACTGTCACCTACCCCGAAAAAATTTATGAGTCGATGCGCTATTCCCTTATGGCTGGGGGAAAACGGCTGCGACCTACTTTATGTTTGGCTACCTGTGAACTGCTTGGGGGTACAGTGGAAATGGCAATGCCGACAGCCTGCGCCTTAGAGATGATTCATACGATGTCTTTAATTCACGATGATCTACCAGCAATGGATAATGATGATTATCGGCGTGGGAAATTGACTAACCATAAGGTCTATGGCGATGATATTGCTATTTTAGCGGGAGATGGATTGCTCAGTTATGCTTTTGAGTTCGTGGCTACCCAAACTCAAGGTGTACCCCCAGAAAGAGTCCTACAGGTAATCGGTCGCCTGGGTCGTGCGGTGGGGGCGACTGGATTAGTGGGAGGTCAGGTGGTAGATATAGCATCGGAGGGTTTATCAGATGTATCTGAGGAAACTCTAACTTTTATCCACACCCACAAGACGGGGGCTTTATTAGAAGCCTGTGTGGTCTGTGGTGCGATTTTGGCGGGTGCTAATGAAACTGATCTCGAAAGACTGTCTCGCTATGCTAAAAATATTGGCTTGGCGTTTCAAATTGTGGATGATATTCTCGATATTACCGCACCCTCTGAGCAGTTGGGTAAAACCGCAGGTAAGGATCTGGAAGCTCAAAAGGCTACCTATCCTAGTTTGTGGGGCTTGGAAAAGTCACGGGCGAAAGCTGAACAACTGGTGGAGGAAGCTAAGGCTGAATTAGCGGCTTTTGGATACGGTGGGAAAGCTCTGGCGGCGATCGCTGATTTTATTACCTATCGCAGTCACTAACTGTTAAAGCGAGGTGTTCAACCCCATGCAAGAATTTGGTCACATATTAGACAACCGGGTGCTGTTAGTGGCACTGTTTGCTTGTCTGTTCGCCCAAGCCTCTAAACTGGCGATCGAATTGATACAGCATGGAAAAATTAATCTGCGGGTTCTGGTAACTACTGGGGGAATGCCTAGTTCTCACTCAGCCTTTGTGGGTGCTTTAGCCGCCAGCGTCGGTCAGGTGATCGGGTGGGGTAGCCCGGAGTTTGCGATCGCTGTGGTATTTGCTATTATTGTTATGTATGATGCGGCGGGTGTCCGCCAGGCGGCAGGTAAACAAGCCCGCATTCTTAATCAGATTATGGACGAGTTATTCCAAGAGCATCCCCAATTTAATGAGGACCGCCTCAAGGAATTACTCGGACATACCCCTTTTCAGGTGATTGTTGGCTTGAGTTTGGGAATAGCGATCGCAGCTTTAGCAGAACTTACCTATTAACTGGTTTACCTATGGGAGTGCTTTAATCTCCAATAGCTAAGTTAGGTCGCTCGATTTTAACCCGACTGCTATCCACCATGATTGACCAAAATCCCTGATCATTAAGGCGGCGGAAAACTTCCATGGCACTATTAGGCTCGGCGGTATGTTCTACCAGTAAATAGAAACGCCGATTATAGGAAACTATGGGAATTCTTCTCCCCATAGTTGCCTCAAGTCTAGCCGCAATTTCTGGCTGATTGAAATAGTCTACCATGATCGCATAACCCATGCCTAGGGGTTGACTACCCAAATCACTGCTAGGACCAGAAGGACCGACAGGGGGACGTGGTTCGGGTCGTTGACTAGGTACATCAGATTTAACTACATGGGTGGATAAACCGGCTGTTTCCTTGAAATAAGCCGCCCAGTCTTCGGCAATTAGCACGTCATCAAAACCGCCAACTCTGGTGACAATATCATTGAGATAGCGACACACCTGGCTTTCTATATTACTAGGTAGGACTTGACGGGCTAGTGCTTGTGTCTCGGAGGTGTTGCTAATGATTAATAGCAAATACTCACCTGGTCGAGGGGGAACACAGGAGGCTTGACCAAAGCTGGGTTTAGCACTGAAACCTATGGTAAGCAGAACCACCCCTACAGAACTAATCCTAGTTAACCATCGCCTCAACCTAACTTTAACCATAGTTTTAACAACTTTTGCGATCGATTTTGCAGCTATTGTACCTGAATTGCAATTTTCTGAGCCTAGGGGCGAGTTCTTTGGTCAATCGGTATTTTCACCAGATTATCTGAGAACCCGCCCGTACAGCCTGAAATAGTAGTATATGGAGCGACACCGATAATCAGGATTTTTAGCCAGCAGTAGCCAGAGATGCGATCGCATCAGGGATAGTAGCTGAAGGCGCTTCAAATTGTCCGGTAATCACGTGCTCAAGTCGCAATTTCAGCCAAGTAATAAACTGAGGGTTGGTAGAAACCAACGCCGCCGCTGGTTTAGGGCATTTAGCTTTCACTTCGGCCATTTCCGGCGCTTCTAAAAATCCTGGCTCAATGACTAACCAAAAATCGATCTCTTTTTCCTGTTCTTGATAATTGCGCCGACGTTCTTTGAGGACTTCCTCAATAGGTTCCTCGATCACAAAGTCTTTACTAGCTAGGACGTAATGATAAGTTGGCATTTTTGGGTTACCTACAATTAACTACAGAACAACTGGGCTGGTTCTAACTTCCCGGTTAACTCAGGATAGCGTGTTTCATTTCCCGCACGGCTTTATCTAAACCGACAAGAACTGCCCGACTTATTATTGTATGACCAATGTTGAGTTCTTCCATACCTTCTAGCCTGGCTACAGGTTGCACATTCCAATAAGTTAAGCCGTGACCGGCATTAACTCGCAGTCCGGCTTCTAGGGCTAATTTACATCCTTGGGCTAAAATATCGAGTTCCTTTTGCTGTTGGACTCCCTTGGCTTCGCAGTAACAACCTGTATGTAGTTCGATGAATTGGGCTTTAACTGTGGCTGAGGCTTCGATTTGGGCGGGGTTAGGATCGATAAATAAACTTACGGGGATTCCTGCATCTTGCAGGGTGCTGACTACTTCTGACATCCGCTGTAGTTGACCCAGGATATCTAATCCTCCTTCGGTGGTGACTTCTTCCCGGCGTTCGGGTACTAGGGTTATGTAGTCGGGTTTAATATCTAGGGCGATCGCTACCATTTCGTCTGTGGCAGCCATTTCCAGGTTTAGGTGAGTTCTCACGGTTTCCCGTAACAGTCGCACATCTCTATCTTGGATATGACGGCGATCTTCGCGCAAGTGTACTGTAATCCCGTCGGCTCCGGCTAGTTCTGCGATCGCGGCCGCTGCTACTGGGTCGGGTTCCACTGTCCGGCGGGCTTGTCTAATTGTGGCAATGTGGTCAATATTTACACCGAGAGTGGGCATAGTTCTTTTGATCAAATCTTAGACCACAACAGTTTGACATATTCATGGGAACTGTGAACGGTTAATTATTACAGCCCTTGCCAGAGAGGAAAACCAGGGTATTGACAAAATCGACATTATGTGTATATGAGTGTGGGAGAGAAATATGGTGGTAAAATTACAGCTTGTTCACCAGTGGCTTAATACATTGCCCTCACCCTAAATCCCTTTCCCAGAGAGGGAGAGGGACTTTGAGAGGTGATCAGATGATTTCTGAACAGGCTGATAGGTGCGTATCTGTGGGTAAATAATGCCGAATGGGGCTTAGTATAGATTATTAATAGGGAGTGGGTTATCAATATTGTGAATCTGGGGAACTTTAGGAAACTGCATAGCACGATGGCTCCGATTGTGATGCTACCGCTATTTATCACAGTATTTACGGGGGTAGCTTACCGATTGGGGAAAAGTTGGTTTGGGTTATCAAGAGACCAAGTACATTTTTTAATGGTGATTCATGAAGGGGAATATTTAGGGCAAACCTTAGAGCCGGTGTATGTGCTATTAAATGGCTTAGGTTTACTGTGGATGCTGATAACGGGGTTAACAATGGTGTTTCAAAATATGAAGCGATCGCGGTGGTTTAGGAATCTGCAAGGGAAAAAACAGGCTTCATCCCAATCGCCAGAATAAATGGGTGATTTGTGTTTGGGGACTCAAAAACCTTCAACTTTCCTCAATATCTGTTAGGCGATCGCATGAGCTAGAATAATTTAAGCCGGAAATGGCGATCGCCCATTTCTAGGGTACGACCTTCTAGGGGGGGGTAAACCTTGACCATGACACCAAGTGAGTTGAACCACTGTTATAGGGTCCTTGAATTGCAACCCGGTGCTTCCCTGGAGGTTGTGGATAGGGCTTATAAAGATTTAGCATTTATCTGGCATCCCGATCGCATTCCAGAAGATAACCAACGGCTGCGACAGTTAGCCGAAGATAAACTGAAGGAAATTAACCAGGCGCGCGATAAGTTGCGATCGCTGTTGAGGTCTAATAAAACGAAAACGCCGAAAGCGACCCCCAGACCTGAGTATGCTGGGGCTAAACGTCAGACCCAGACCAGCCACAACACGAACTCATATTATACCTACCGCGCCGCCACTCCCCCCCACCGTCCCCCCAAACAGGAGTATCAGTCATCACCAGCTTATCAGCGTCCATCCTATTCTGATTTGACTAACGCTGATTTTCGTGGGGCGAACCTGAAGGAAAGAGATTTGTCGGGGCGGAATTTGAGTGGGGCAGATCTCAGTTATGCTGATCTGACTGATTGTTTTTTACATAAAGTTAACTTGAGTGGGGCTTGTTTACATCGGGCTAATTTATTCAGGGCTAATTTTTTGCAGGCGAATCTGAGTTACGCTAACCTTCAGGAGGCTAACCTAATTGGTGCTGATTTAAGTGGTGCTGATTTGCGAGGGGCTAATTTAACGGGGGCGAAAGTGGGATATAGCGATCGCTTAATGGTGAAACTAACCGGGGCTAATTTGGCTGGAGCTATTTTACCAGATGGCACTATTCATCCGGGTTAAAATTGATAGCTGCGATCGCTCACCCACAAACGCAGGGGAATTGCATTTCCCCGGGAGTCTACTTTGACTTCAACCACAAAAGACTCAGGATCCGGACTTTGAGCGCGGTTAATGTTCTCGTTAACCTCTAAGCGCTGATTTTCGGGCATATAGTAGGTTTCCAGGCCATATTTTACACCCCAGCCATCACCTGTACCTCGAATGGCGATCTGATTTTCGGGTAAATTATCAGGACGCTGGTGGCTAACTGCTACGGGTCGCCAAGGAAGGGGGCGATCGCCTTCTGGTTGTTCTTGGGGTTTTTCTAGGATTACATAAACGGTATCACCATCGAGGATATAATTCCTCTCCAAATTGATACCGGAACCGGGGAGGTCTCGGAGGGTACTAGGTTGAGAAATTTCATAACTGAGAATTTGATAATACCCTCGCAAGAAATCATAGGGGTCAACGGGAGCTGTTTGCAAAACTACAGTTGTTCCAGTAATATATGTGTAAAAAGCCTGAGCCGGAATTGACGTTACCAATGCTACCTGACACAATAGGGGAGCCAGAAATCGCCATAGGGGTAAGCGAGGTTGACGGCTATTTACGGAAGCCGGAACGATAACTGAGGGTTGGGCGGATGGGATTTTGTTAGTGTTAACCATAACTGTTACCTGACTATTAGAGATTTGATGTAAAATTAGGATCTGGAATTAGGTAAATTTGAACGAGATAGATTTTTTTCAAACCATAAACCAGCGATAATTACAGCAATTCCACACAGGACTAAAACTAAGGCTTTCAGGAGTAATTCTGTTTCGTATTCAAACATTCGGCTGATAATTTGGAGGACTAATAGTACCATACCGTACCAAAAGGCACTCCGATTGCCTTTGAGGAGTCCTAAGCGAACTGTGACCGCCCCCAATAGAAACATTTGTAGATTGAAAATTAAGGTGGCTATGGTGGAAATTTGCGCTATTGATATATGCCAAAAAGTGACTAGACCAGTGATGATAATCATGGCACTAATGGCGGTGGTATAGGCATTTACACCCCAATATCTTTGGCTACCATGAGGCTTAATTATCTGGAACCATTGCCAGAGGGATATGACAACAAAAGCCAGGATATTAATTAGCATTATATTGGAGTTTTCTGGAGTATCTCGATAAGTCCAGAAATCAAAGTTATTCCAAACGTCGAAAAATGAAAATATGAAGCATAAAACTCCTAAGTAAAAAATGGCTAAACTATGAGCGATCGCTTGAAAAGGCTGACCATGGACATGGGGCCATTGACTATCTCGATAAGACCATAACCAAGTGGGGATTAAAATTAAGCTGATAGCAACCCAAATTCTGGTTATGGAGTCGTAGGAAATCAATCTTTCGGTAATGACTAATAATGGGATAGCGATCGCCAACAGCGCCATGATAAAAACTACACGGGATTGACACCAATAGGCTAGGGGTATAAATAAAATAGCAGATGCGATCGGCATATATTGGAGCAAAATATCAATGGCCGATAAATTCCTGGCTGATAGGGCTATACCGATGCCCTGAAAGTATCCTAAGCCCAACAGAATTATGGCTAAAACCGATAGAGAGCGCAATTTTAAGCTATAAGCCATAATCAGCACACCTAGCCCCCAAACGACATATAATCCGTATGGGGAACCGCCTATATGAAACATCTGGGCCAGCAGTGCTATATTTGCTCCCAAAGACAATGCGCCAGCCATTAGGAGTCCCTGTCCGAGGCGTTGTTTAGATTCTGATGTGGGATGTTGCCACAGGTAAAACCCGCCAGCATTAAATCCCATGAGGACTGATAGGAGCAACAAAACCCGCATATATCGGGGCCATTGTTGCCAGTTAGCTGCGACAAAGGTAATCACGCCTAATCCCAAGAGGATACCACCACCTAGGATGAGAATGATCACAAACCGATTACTGGCGGCGGTTTCGAGGCTATTAAACTGATAGCGATCGGCTAACTGTTGATAAAGTTCATCATCAACCAAGCCTTCTGCTTTCCACAGTCGAGCTTCCTGTCGTAATTGGCGACGAAACTTTTCTGAAATCATCGATTGAAAGCCTATGTTCAGATAGGTTCAGTTTGGCTTGATGTTCAGATGTTGGTAAAATGGTTTATGCCACATTCTCAACTGTCTCTGTTGAAAAAAAGCAGCGAATGAGGGGAGGAGTAGGGAAGCGGAAAGAAGAGTGTAGAGACAAGTGAGGCCTCATGTAAGGTGTAGCTTGTCTCTGGGGTTAGGGGCTATTTTCGTGTGAGTTGTTGCCTCTTTAAGGTTTTTCATTAGTAAAGAGGGGGACGTTGAGACTCGTTAATTTGCAACTGTTCGCGACCATTGCGGATAATCCTTACCATGTCGCTCAGTTCATGCTCAATTTTAGCTAGGACATGATCAGCGTACTCGTCGGCTCCGGTTTGGATATCATTACACTCAGTTAAGATCCGATTTCGCATAGCATCAAGTTCCTGTTGAGCCTGATAGCGAATTTGTTCAACTTCGGCGAGAGTTTGTTGCTGTAAGGCTTCACACTCTATCTGGACTTGTTGTCTAAGGCGATCGGCTTCTTCGGTCGCTCGTTGAACAATACCAGTTTCATTAAAAAGTTGAGTAGCTCTTTGTTCAGCATTCTGTAGGATAGAGGCTGCATATTCTTCAGCTTCCTGGAGAATTTCATCTTTATGACGAACAATAATATCAGCTTCCTGAAAAGCACTCGGAAGGTTTAAGCGGATCAGATCCAGTTGATCGAGCAACTGTTCCTCGTCCACAAGAGTGCGTCGAGTCAGGGGAATGCGAGGACTGTCAAGAATCATTTCTTCGAGTCGGTTAAGTTCCCGCTGAATATCTATACCAGGCGAAGCGCTAGGAGTCGGTTCGCCGTTAGTGACAAGTCCGTTAGGATTAGATTCAATTCTGGGGGTTAATTCCTGGCGTAACATCTATTAATATCTATAGCGACGTGGTTGGGAACAAGATGATCGACTGAACCGCCAAACTTGGCGATCTCCTTAACGACACTGCTTGATAAAAAGCTATATTCGTTGGAGGTTGCCAAGAAAACTGTCTCGATTGTATCAGACAGGGTTTTATTAGTGTGAGCCATTTGCAGTTCCATCTCAAAATCGGACAGAACCCGCAAGCCTCGCAATAGGACCTGTGCCTTTCTCTGTTTGGCATAGTCTACGGTGAGACCCTCAAAACTGGCAACCTCGACATTATCCAAATGGGAGATAGATTGCCGAATTTGAATCAGGCGTTGTTCGACTGTAAACAGAGGAGTCTTGCTGGGGTTGCGTAGGACGGCGACAATCACCCATTCAAACAGATGGGAACCTCGCTCAATTATATCAATATGTCCAAAGGTAACTGGGTCAAAACTGCCTGGATATATAGCAATCACAATAGATTATAGTTATCTTGAAGTTTTACCAGAGATTACCTTAAACTGTTTGATGGTTAAAACAAACTTTTTCCCTGACGGAATTCCCGGGCTACCCCAGAGGAGTCAAGGCCAGCCATACGGAACCGGCGATCTAAATCGGCAGAATCGGGGGAGGATTTTTCGGCTTCTTCCATGGTAATGCGTCCTAGGGTGACTTGCTCGAAAATAGCCTGGTTAATGAGTTGCATTCCTTCATAGGTGTCATTTTCCATGAGGTGAGTTGCACTTTCCTCGTCCCCTTTAAGCAGATAGTCTTTCATGGCGGGGGTATTAACTAGGATATCGTGAACTGCCGTCCTTTTGTTATCGACTGTGGGAATTAATAATTGAGCAATTATGGCGACTAGGGAATCACAGATCTGAATCCTGACGGCTGGCTGTTCGTCTACGTTGTAGAGGTTTAAGAGTCGGTTGACTGAGTTGATGGCGTTGCGAGTGTGGAGGGTTCCCAGGACTAGGTGACCGGTTTGGGATGCTTGGAGGGCAGTATTAACTGTGGTGCGATCGCGCATTTCCCCAATCAGAATCACATCTGGGTCTTCCCGCAAAACAGCACGGAGGGCATGATGAAATTCTAGGGTATGTAATCCGACTTCCCTTTGAGAGATTAAGCATTGTCGGGAAGCATGGACAAATTCAATGGGGTCTTCAATGGTGACAATGTGCTTGCGAGCGGTTTCATTGAGATAACGTAACATGGCAGCGAGGGTGGTGGATTTACCAGAACCCGTTGGACCTGTGACTAAAATTAACCCCTGGGGATAGCTAATAATGTTTTTGAGAACTTCTGGTAATCTCAATTCATCAATACTAGGAATTTTTAAGTTAATTAGTCGCAGTACCATGGCTCCCCCGGTCAGAGAGTCAAAGCAGTTAACGCGACACCGGACTATACCAGGATAAAAAATAGCTGTATCTAGTTCTTTCATTTCGGCAAATTGTTGCCTTTGGTGGGGGGTAAGAATCTCACTGAGATACTGCTCAAATATTTCTGGGGTGACTTTGACTTGATCTTTGATTCTTACCATTTCCCCCTGAATCCTATATCGGGTAGTATGTCCAACTCGAATATGAATATCGGAGGCTTTTTTGACAAAGGCATCCTTAACCATATCCTTAATAGAGTTACTGGGGGAAACAGTGGTGGTTGATTGTGGCTGTTTGGAACGGGAGGCTACGGTCTTCCTTGGGGGAAGATTTTGAGAAGATGGTGACTGAGTTGAATTAGTCATAAGGTGAGTTTTCCTGGGTTGGTATCTGTTGATCATTGTGGCACAGGCTTAACCGCAGTTGCAGTTGAGAAGAGAGGGAAATTCATTATTTGACGGAGTTAGGACTTCGATCGCCTGATGCTTGGGAATTGAGGGTTGACAGGAGAACCCACGCGGAGGGGATTATCGATGTTCTGTTGAAACTGAACCGGAAAATGATAGGATGGTTTGAGGTATGCTAACCTAACATCTGCTCAGGTTTCGATTTTTTATGATTGTGAGTCAACCAGCCCTAGAGACTTCTGCGGGAGTTTCTTTACAAAATTTTCCTAGACTGCGCCGGGGGGTTACTGATATTTTCCCGGAATTGGCTAATTCTGACAACCCAGAGGAGAATTTGGGTCGGCGGTTGGCTCTCAGTAGCGGCCCACTTAGGATTAAGTTAGGTATCGACCCGACTGGGTCGGATATTCACCTGGGACATAGTATCATTTTTAGGAAGTTGCGGGCTTTCCAAGACGCGGGACATACGGCGGTTCTAATTATTGGAGATTTTACGGCGCGCATTGGTGATCCTACTGGGAAATCTGAGGTTCGTCGTCAGCTAACTCCTGAGCAAGTTGAAAAAAATGCCCAAACATATCTCGACCAACTGCGCCCGATTTTAGATTTTGATACGCCTGGACGTTTGGAAATTCGTCGTAATTCTGAATGGTTATCTAAGTTGGATCTGGCTAAAACTTTGGATTTGCTGTCTCGGATGACGGTGGGACAAATGTTGGCTAAGGAGGGTTTTTCGCTGCGCTTTGAGCAGGAAAATCCTATTTATTTGCATGAGTTTCTCTATCCGTTAATGCAGGGTTATGATTCGGTGGCGGTTCAGGCTGACGTGGAGTTAGGAGGAACGGATCAAAAGTTTAATCTGGCTGTGGGAAGGGATTTACAGCGCTATTTTGGACAGACACCTCAGTTCGGTTTACTAATGCCTATTTTGATTGGGACTGATGGGGTGCAGAAAATGTCTAAGTCTCTGGGTAATTATGTGGGACTGTCGGAGGATGCTTTGACTATGTACTCAAAATTGGAGAAGGTTCCTGATAGTTTGATTGAGCAATATTTTGAGTTGCTAACTGATTACCCGTTGGCTGAATTGCCGGAAAATCCTCGCGATCGCCAAAAGTTACTCGCCCTAGATATAGTAACTCAATACCACGGAGAAGCGGCGGCTTTGGCGGCTCAAAATGCGGCTTTAAATTTGGTACAAGGAGATGCAACTAGGGCGGAGGCTGTACCGGAATTTTCTCTGTCAGAGGTGGAGTTTCCGGCTAAGTTATTCTATATTCTTTCGGCTAGTGGACTGTGTAAAAGTGGCAGCGAGGCGAGGCGACAAATTGCGGGAGGTGCTGTGAAAATAGATGGCGATCGCATTGAGGATGATAATTTAGTTGTGGCTTCTGCTGAAGAGGTGAAAGGACGAGTTTTACAAGTAGGCAAAAAGAAATTTATCCGGCTGGTGTAAATGGGTTTTCCCATGATTGATTAATTGTTAATTATCCTGATGTGAAATCGGGATAATGTCTAATCAAGAAAGTGCCGATTTTATCGGACTGATATTAACTGTAAAGTTTGCTAATTTACTACCCCAAAATATACCCAATATGACGATAGATAAAGTTATTGTTCCCCTAGATGTTTCCAGTCAAGCTGATGCGATCGCATTAATTGAAACCCTGCCACAAGTAACCTTTTGGAAAGTGGGTTTAGAACTGTTTGTCAGTTGTGGTCCGCAAATTTTAAAACAACTCAAACAGCGCAATAAGCGGATATTTTTAGATCTGAAATTCCATGATATACCGAATACGGTAGCCGGAGCCTGTCGCGCCGCCGCTCGCTATGGTGTAGACTTAATTACGATTCACGCGACGGCTGGAAAAGTCGCCCTAAAAGCTGCTCAGTCGGCGGCGGAAATGGGAGCTAATGAGGCGGGTGTACCCGTGCCTAAATTAATCGCGATTAGCCTGTTAACGAGCCTTAACGCCAGGGAATTAGCCTTAGACCTCAAAATTCCCCTAGAACTGCCAGAGTATGCGTTACAGATGGCATTATTAGGGCAAGAGTGTGGTTTGGCGGGGGCGGTGTGTTCGCCGCAGGAGGTGGCACAACTACGGCGGACTTGTGGGGATGATTTTCTGTTGGTGTGTCCTGGGGTGCGTCCGAGTTGGGCATCTAAGGGGGATCAAAAGCGATCGCTTACTCCTTCTGAGGCTTTAAAAGCGGGTGCTAATTATTTAGTAATTGGACGACCTATTACTGAGGCGAATAACCCTATGACGGCGTTAAAGCTAATTTCGCAAGAGTTAGACGCAGCGGAGAAGATAGTCAAATAGATGGATGGTTAATATTAGAACTAAATTACCATTTTGGTGAGCAAAGGAGCGGCGCTGAGAAGGGTTTGGGTGTAGGGATGCTGAGGATGTTTAAAAATCTGCTCAGTGTTTCCTATTTCGACAATTTTACCAGCGTTCATAACGGCAATGCGATCGCACAAAAATCTAGCGACCCATAAATCATGGGTAATAAATAAATAGGTGAGATTAAAGTCTCGCTTGAGTTCCAACATTAACTGTAATACTTGAGCCTGAACACTAGCATCAAGCATACTAACAGGCTCATCACAGATTACCAGTTTCGGGCGAGTAATTAAAGCACGAGCAATGGCTACCCGTTGCTGTTGTCCTCCTGACAGTTGTTTAGGATAGCGGTTATAAAACTCCTCTACGGGAGTCAAACCCACGCGATCGAGCATTTCTAATACCCAGCGTTTGGCTTGGGGTGGTTTTGCCATTTTATGAATTAACAGTGGGTCAGCAATAGCTCGACCAATGGTCATCATGGGATTTAAACAAGCATTAGGATCTTGAAATATCATTTGGATATCGCGACGCTGTGAGCGCACTTGTCGCACTGACATAGCGGTTAAATCTTGACCCTCAAATTTGACTGTACCAGCGGTGGCGCGAACTAACTGTAAAATGGTACGCGAGAGGGTACTTTTACCGCAGCCGGACTCTCCAACTAAACCGAAAATTTCACCAGGAGACAACTCGAAACTCACGCCATCAACGGCTTTGATTAATTGCTTGTTTTTAGTGAATATTTGTTCAATAATGCCGGATTCTAAACTATAATGCTGTTGGAGATTTTCAATTTGCAGAAGTGGCTGTGATGGGTTAGTCTGTGTCTGTTGTTCGGGAGTATTGGGTTCTGGTGGCTGTTGAGAAGTTCCATGAACGTGGAGAGCAGATTCTAGGAGCGATCGCGTATATTGATGTTGGGGGTATTGTAGAACGGTGCGGCTATCTCCGACTTCGACAATTTTACCTTGATACATAACCGCAATGCGATCGCAATACTCTCCCACCATGGCTAAATCATGGGAAATTAATAGGATAGCGGTTCCGCGTTCACGACATAACCGGGTGAGTTCCTGTAAAATCTGTGCTGATACTGTGACATCTAAACTGGTGGTAGGTTCATCAGCTACAATTAACTTTGGGTTTAACAATAGGGCTAATGCGATCGCCACCCGTTGACGCATTCCGCCACTAAACTCATGGGGATATTGAGACCAGCGTTGGGGTTGAATTTGGACAGCTTCCAAAGTAGCGATCGCCCTTTCTTTCGCCTGAGACCGGGACAATTCTAGTTCATGAGCCTTTAAAGTTTCAATACAATGTTCCCCAATAGTCATCAACGGATCAAGGCGGGTCATGGGGTCTTGAAACACTAAGGCGATCGCCTCCCCCCGAAACTGTCGCAATTCCTTGTCGTTAAGGTCAAAAACCGATTGTCCGCCAAATGTGACTTGACCTTGAATAAGACTCGACTCTGGAAGTAAGCGCATAGCAGCGCGTCCCAAAGTAGACTTACCGCAGCCAGACTCACCGACAAGTCCCAAACGTTCCCCCGGTTTGAGGGTTAGGGAAACATCATCTACGACCCAAGAGGGTGATTTATTCTGACTGGGATAAGCTACTCGCAGGTTTTCGATGGTAAACATGAAATTAAAGTTCCGAAGTTAGCCAGAAGCTGCCACCATAGGACAAGTTGTTATATCATATCAACTCTGCTGAAATAGTTATCAATTATCTGGTTACGGGGAGGCGATCGTCAGCCTTCACCTCGTAGGGTGCGTCAGAGCCGGTAAATAGAGATACTACCCGGAGCATCGACAACTGACGCACCTGGTCACCCCACAATAGAGAACCGACCTCGTAGGGTGCGTCAGAGCCGGTAAATAGAGATACTACCCGGAGCATCGACAACTGACGCACCTGGTCACCCCACAATAGAGAACCGACCTCGTAGGGTGCGTCAGAGCCGGTAAATAGAGATACTACCCGGAGCATCGACAACTGACGCACCTGGTCACCCCACAATAGAGAACCGACCTCGTAGGGTGCGTCAGAGCCGGTAAATAGAGATACTACCCGGAGCATCGACAACTGACGCACCTGGTCACCCCACAATAGAGAACCGACCTCGTAGGGTGCGTCAGACCCGGTAAATAGAGATACTACCCGGAGCATCGACAACTGACGCACCTGGTCACCCCACAATAGAGAACCGACCTCGTAGGGTGCGTCAGAGCCGGTAAATAGAGATACTACCCGGAGCATCGACAACTGACGCACCTGGTCACCCCACAATAGAGAACCGACCTCGTAGGGTGCGTCAGAGCCGGTAAATAGCAATACTACCCGGAGCATCGACAACTGACGCACCTGGTCACCCCACAATAGAGAACCGACCTCGTAGGGTGCGTCAGAGCCGGTAAATAGGGATACTACCCGGAGCATCGACAACTGACGCACCTGGTCACCCCACAATAGAGAACCGACCTCGTAGGGTGCGTCAGAGCCGGTAAATAGAGATACTACCCGGAGCATCGACAACTGACGCACCTGGTCACCCCACAATAGAGAACCGACCTCGTAGGGTGCGTCAGAGCCGGTAAATAGCAATACTACCCGGAGCATCGACAACTGACGCACCTGGTCACCCCACAATAGAGAACCGACCTCGTAGGGTGCGTCAGAGCCGGTAAATAGCAATACTACCCGGAGCATCGACAACTGACGCACCTGGTCACCCCACAATAGAGAACCGACCTCGTAGGGTGCGTCAGAGCCGGTAAATAGGGATACTACCCGGAGCATCGACAACTGACGCACCTGGTCACCCCACAATAGAGAACCGACCTCGTAGGGTGCGTCAGAGCCGGTAAATAGCAATACTACCCGGAGCATCGACAACTGACGCACCTGGTCACCCCACAATAGAGAACCGACCTCGTAGGGTGCGTCAGAGCCGGTAAATAGCAATACTACCCGGAGCATCGACAACTGACGCACCTGGTCACCCCACAATAGAGAACCGACCTCGTAGGGTGCGTCAGAGCCGGTAAATAGGGATACTACCCGGAGCATCGACAACTGACGCACCTGGTCAATAGCTGAATTTTTGTCCCAGGCTGTTGTCTATGAGCCATGTTTATCATCTGGGCGGTAATAGTTGATTTATCGTGAGCAACCGGTTGCTATAATTTTCGTTTTAGCCTTTAAGGGTAGAAAAGGTTGGTCAAACCTCCATACAAAAATTTTTTCACCCCCAACATCTTTGAGGCGACATATATAGTGATCATCTAATCATTTTTCAACATTCGCAGTTGAAACTTTTAGGTCATGCAGGTAGATTTTAGTCTTGAGATAAATTGGCTATTAGTGTGTAAATTCGGCATAAACCAAGGAACCTAAGACGCATCTGTAATTGAGATGCTATCTAAGTCCATTGATTCTCAACCAGCTTTTTTGTCTGAATAAGACCGGGAGGTGATATCTGGAGAGGTTCCGAACTTTTCAAGCCAATCAAAAATCCGGTCAAGCTGTTCTAGGGTGACTAGCCCGTATTGCCATAAAATCATGGGAAGTTGACCTGATTCTTGCTCAGGATGTCGGAGGGCCATGGCGATGGAAGAGGCAGGGATCGCTAATTCCCAACGTAAAAATTGAATTAACTGGGCTTGCTTGGTTGAGATCATCATTTTTTTCCTGCATGAACGTAAAAAAGTTGGGAACTGTTGGATGTCGGATTAGATAACTAAGTCGGGTCTGAATTCCTATAGTATCTATATTATCTTCTATCTAACTAAGTTCAGTGATATATTACACCCGAACATTGTGATTTCTTTGTGAAATTTAAGTGATCTGGGTCACTAATTATGTTTGAGCTGTATAGGTGCCGGGGGAGTTAATTGGGCAGACGGAACTTTTTTTTGGGGGAAAATTTATCATAGCCGTTACCAGAGCTATTCTGGTGAAAATCTAATGTTTTTTTAACAAAAGCAATGAAGCGGGTTTGGATCACAAAATCATCAAACCATAATCTAAAAAGGAATGGGACTGGCGGTTCTGTGTAGTGGGTGTTCCCGGACTCCTGATCCTGCTAGACTGGATGTAAGTTAGACGGATATTGATTCATATTCATGCTCAACACACTAAACCTGGAGCTTTCGCTAGATAAAGAAAGCTATAAGACTCAGACGGAAGGACTGATGCGGGAGCTGCGATCGCTACAGCAAATCTGCTGGGAAAAAAAACTACCTGTGATTATCGTCCTGGAGGGTTGGGCGGCGGCGGGTAAGGGTTCTCTAGTCAAAAAAATGGTTAGCTATATGGACCCTCGTGGGTTCAAAGTGATTCCGGTGTGGCCCCCGACCGAACAGGAGCGGTTGTATCCATTCATGTGGAGATTTTGGCAAGAGTTCCCAGGTTATGGGAAAATCGGGATTTTTTACCACAGTTGGTATACCCATGTTCTGGAAGATCGTCTATTTGAGAGACTGCCATCTGCTAATGTAGCGATGGCAATGCGTCAAATTAATGCTTTTGAGCGTCAAATGATTGACGATGGGGCGGCGATCGCCAAATTTTGGATTCACTTGAGCAAAAAAGAACTCAAGCGTCGCCTAAAAAAAGCCACCAACGATGAACTAGAAGCATGGCGGGTGCGTCCCGAAGACTGGGAGCAGGCGAAAAACTATGATACTTATAGTTCCTATGCCGAAGAGATGGTAATTCACACTAGCACCGGCGTAGTTCCCTGGACCTTAGTAGAAGGGGATGATAAACGGTGGTGTAGGGTCAAGGTACTATCTAAAATGGTGTCTACCATCAAAGAGACCCTAGGGCGGCTGGAAGTGCAACCGCCGCCTATTTTTACTCCTCCCCAAGAACACCTAGAACCTACCGATCCGCAACCCCTGGCTGCTGTGGATCTGAGTTTGTCCTTGTCAGAGGATGACTATAAGGAACAGTTGCGGGAACAACAGGTTCGCTTAGGTAAGATGCAGCAAATGATTTTTGAAAAGCAAATCCCGGTTTTAGCCATATTTGAGGGATGGGACGCGGCGGGAAAAGGGGGAGCGATTAAGCGTTTAACCGATATTCTTGATCCGCGCAGCTATGAAGTGCATCCTTTTGCTGCTCCCACTGATGAAGAAAAGGTACATCATTATCTGTGGCGGTTCTGGCGTAAACTCCCGCCGGCCGGAAAAATTGGTGTTTTTGACCGCAGTTGGTATGGTCGGGTCTTAGTCGAACGAATTGAGGGATTTGCTTCCGAAAGACAATGGCGACGCGCCTATCGAGAAATTAATGAGTTTGAGGAACAACTGACTACGGCGGGTTATATTTTGCTGAAGTTTTGGTTACATATTGACCCGGATACCCAACTTGAAAGGTTTACTGAACGCGAGAATAATCCGTTTAAGCAATATAAACTCACAGATGAGGACTGGCGGAACCGGGAAAAATGGTCTTGTTATGAGGTAGCCGTCAACCAAATGGTGCATCGGACTAATACCCCTAGGGCTCCTTGGACTTTGGTTTCCGGTAATGATAAGTTTTATGCGCGGGTGCAGGTGGCGCAAACGGTGGCTGATGCGATCGCTCAAACTGTATAGTTAGTAGGCAATTTGGCGAAACTATTGCCAAGGGAGCCCATTTTTAGTATAAACTTGAGCCGTATGCTATTTGTTAGTTATACGGCTCTCGTTTTCCTCAGTCCCTAAAGCACTCAGTGATATTTGATTTGGGGTAGATCAGGAAAAATCAAGGGGTGATATGATGTGGGATTCTCCACCGTCAACCATGAAGGGAAAAAATGATGTTTGTATTACTCACCCAAGTTCTGGTTTTACTGCTACTGATTACCATTTCTTTTAGAATTTGGAAACTGTTAGCAGGCAAAGAAAATAGCTTAGTTAGTCGGCTGTTTTTTTTACTAACTCTCACTTTACTTATAGTCACTTTTATCGCTCCTGATAGCCAGGTTGGTAGATCTGTTATTCAGCTTTTAGCGATTTTTCTAAGGCCCCTGGGTTTATCAATTTTACTATTAACCATTGCTTCGGCTTTGATTACCAATGGCGGGATTAAAAATCCGGCTCCTAATTTAATTTTAACTGCATTATTAATTCTGATTTTATCGAGTACCCCCGTTTTAGCTCAATGGTTGGCTTTGCAAGTGGAAAGGGTGGCTGTGCAAACAGTTCAAACTGATTTATGTTGTGGGGAAAGAGCCGGGGCAATTGTTTTGTTAGGACGGGGGACAACACAGCCTAAATTGCCCTACAGAACTCAGATTCAACTCACGGCTACAGGCGATCGCATTCCCTATACCGCAGAACTTTATCGGGAACGTTTAGCTCGTTTGGTGATTATCGCAGCAGGCGATCGCCATGAGTTAATTCATCCCACTAATGAAGCCAAAGATATTCAACAGTTATTGATTTATATGGGAGTTTTGCCTCGTGATATTCTTCTGGCAACTGAAAGCCATACAATCCGGGAAGAAGCCCTAGAAGTCAAAGACATCATGGAGAAAAGGCGGTTAGGAAGAACTATAATTTTAGTGACTTCAGCCTTAGAAATGCGGCGCGCCGCCCTCGCATTTACTCAAGTGGGTTTAAAAGTAATTCCGGCTCCCACTAATTTTTCGACTTTTATTCCCTATGGCAAACGTAAAGATAGGGTTTCTTTCCAAGATTTCGCCCCTAATGCTGATGCTTTGGTTCTCAGTACCCGTGTCGTTGATGAATATCTCGCTACTTTTTATTACTTTCTACGGGGGTGGATGGCTCCTAGTTTATAAGTCTGTTGACACTCCATCGGGCTAAAGCCACGAGGATTCTTTAGAGGAGATAACCAACAAATGTTAGTCATTGCTCGTAACGGTAGTGCCTAATATGTAATGATAGAGGTGTAAGTGCGATACGTTCAGGCATGAAATAGGGCTGCAATGCCGGAAATAACCGCCTGGTGGGGATTTCAACCCCTTGGTTGAATATAAGAAGCTCGCTTATGACCATCCCTACAACTGTTTATATGTCCCAAAGTTTTGTATAGAAATATACAAAACAAGGCAGGGAACTCAAAGTCAAAACGCAAAATCGGAAATCTTAATGACTCCTTAACAATTGCGTAAAGAGTAACGGCGATGTGCGAGACGTTTAGGAGTGAAATAGGGCTGCAATGCCTGAAATCATCTCCTAGTGGGACTTCTACCCCTTGGTAGAATATAAGGTGAGCGTACCTGACCATCCCATAACTATCTATGTGTTCCAATTATCTGGGCTAAATTGGATTTAGAATCAGATAAAGGCCAAGAGACTCAAGGTCAAGGCTGAACGCTGGTGTTATGTACAGCAGGAAGTTGAGAGTAACGGCGATGTGCGAGACGTTTAGGAGTGAAATAGGGCTGCAATGCCTGAAATCATCTCCTAGTGGGACTTCTACCCCTTGGTAGAATATAAGGTGAGCGTACCTGACCATCCCATAACTATCTATGTGTTCCAATTATCTGGGCTAAATTGGATTTAGAATCAGATAAAGGCCAAGAGACTCAAGGTCAAGGCTGAACGCTGGTGTTATGTACAGCAGGAAGTTGAGAGTAACGGCGGTAGCCACCCCCAGTTTCAAGGTTCACACCCGTCAGACTGAAGCGGGGAACGGAAGGCGTGAAGTAGAACCTACTACCAGAGGCGACCACTGCCAACCATCCATGATTAGGGAAACCGAATGTCCGGCTTGAACCATCGTAATACTCTAGTAGCGAAATAGGTTGATACGCTGCGCTCAAAAGAGTACGGGGAAAAGAAGGGGTATATCACCACCACCTTCACAGACCTTTAAAGTACCCCGGTGGATAGGACGAATCTAAAGATGGAATGCCCCCATAGATGGAACGTTTAAACCCCTCATTGGCTCTGCCTCACGGCAGAGCGTGAAAAGTGTAAGCGTATGCCTTTAAGGGGAAGGGATGTGACTGAAAGCTAATGCCTAACTGTAATGGTTAGGATATGCCCACTAGTCACGGTGTGGATATAGATACTGCGATAAGTAGGAGTTTAATGGCAGCGAGTTTAAAGACTAACGCAGGCATATAGCTTTGAAAGTTGAAGTACGAAAGCAGGGGGTTGTAACCCTGTTCCTAATGACAAAGGGGTATCCACATCAGGAGCCGTATGAGGTGAAAGTCTCAAGTACGGTTTGGAAGTGGAGTTGGGGAAGGTGACTTCCCTTTCGACCATAACAGCCACCCCCAGTTTCAAGATTCACACCCGTCAGACTGAAGCGGGGAACGGAAGGCGTGAAGTAGAACCTACTACCAGAGGCGACCACTGCCAACCATCCATGATTAGGGAAACCGAATGTCTGGCTTGAACCATCGTAAATATTAAGTAGCGAAATAGGTTGATACGCTGCGCTCAAAAGGGCAAGGGGAAAAGTAGGAGCCTTTACACACTACCTACACAGACTTTTAAAAGTACCCTGGTGGATAGGACAAATCTAAAGATGGAATGCCCATATAAACGGAACGTTTTAAGTCCTTCTGGACTCTGATTATCTGGTCGAGATGTCAGTAGGGATAAGTGTAACCGCAAGTCCTAGAGGATGTGAGATGTGACCAGAAGCCAACGCCCGACTGTAATGGTAGGGATATGCTGACAGGTTACGGTTTGATTGCCAAGAATAGAGCCAAGTAGGAGCTTATATGGCGCAGGCGAGTTTAAAGAAAGGTTTTGGCAAAACCAAACCAATCAAGACTACGAAAAACCCATGGAAGGCTATCCCATGGGCGAAAGTTCAACGGAAAGTTTTCCAACTCCAAAAGAGGATATTTCAAGCAGCTAAATCGGGACAAGATGCAAAGGTTAGAAGGTGGCAACGTCTACTGGTGAAATCATATTATGCCCGACTCTTAGCAGTGCGGCTGTAGGGGCGGGTTCCACGGTCAGCCATGCTTCCCAACAGTCAGCTTAATAAACCCGCCCCCCAAGCGGGTCAAGGCAAAAAGACAGCCGGTGTCGATGGAAGGATAGTAATATCTCCAAAACAAAGGTTTGAATTAGCTGAGAGCATTAAAGGAAAACTCAAAGTAAAAGCACTTAGGAGAGTATGGATACCAAAACCTGGTAGGGATGAAAAAAGCTGGAATAGGCATTCCTACAATCCAAGATAGAGCAAGGCAAGCCTTGGTTAAATCGGCTCTCGAACCTGAATGGGAATCGAGATTTGAAGGCACAAGCTATGGGTTCCGTCCCGGACGGTCAGCCCAAGATGCAATAGCACGAATCTATCTATGTATTAAGCATAGTAGTTATTATGTGTTGGACGCAGGTGCGAGACGTTCGGGTATGAAATAGGGCTGAAATGCCCGAAATAACTACCCGGTGAGGATTCCAGCTCCGAATCTGGATATAAGGAGACCTCTCCTGAGCATCCTCATAACTGATTATATGTCCCGACGCTTAGGTAACTAAGCAAGGCAGGGAACTCAAGGTCATAAACGAACTGAGAAATCAGGGAGTAGAGAGTAACGGCGATAGCCACCCCCAGTTTTGGAAATCATAACTCCAGGATAGAAGCGGGGAACGGAAGGCGTGAGGTAGAACCTACTACCAAGACGCGACCACTGCCAACCATCTATGATTAGGAAGACCGAATGTCCGACTTGAACCATCGTAAAGCACGAGCAGCGAAATAGGTTGACACGCTGCGCCCAAAAGGGCAAGGGGAAAAGTGGGGGATTCTGCATTCTACCCACACAGACCTTTAGAAGTACCCCGGTCGATAGGACAAATCTAACGATGGAATGCCCATATAATCGGAACGTTGTAACCCCTCTAATGCTCTGCCCATAAACAAGTGAGTAATGCAATTCACAAGGCAGTAGTGAAAAATGTAAGCGCATGCTTAGAGGGCTAAGGATGTGACCAGAAGCTAAAGCCCAATTGTCATGGTTGGGATATGCCCAATTGTCACGGTGTGGATATAGATACTGCGGTCAGTAAGAGTATAATGGCGAGGACGAGTTTAAAGGCTACGTGCTGCATATAGCTCTGAACATCGAAGTAAAAAGCAGGTCTGTTGATTCTGCTCCTTTGACAAAACAGGGTATCCACACCAGGAGCCGTATGAAGGGAAACTTTCACGTATGGTTCTGAATGGGAGGGGATGGTGGTGACTCCATTCTCGACCCCTAACATATAGCGTGCGAAACGTTTAGGAGTCAAATAGGGCTGCAATGGCTGAAACAACCTCCTAGTGGGACTTCCACTCCTTGGTGGAATATAAGGGATTCGCACCCCTGACCATCCCATAACTATCTATGTGTCTCAACATCTGGCTTCGACAACCAGATAAGGCAGAGAGACTCAAGGTCAAGACTGAGCGAAAAAAAGAGGGGAGTTGTGTTATGGTCGAAAGAGAAGTCACCTTCCCCAACTCCAATTCCAAACCGTGCTTGCGAGTTTCCCTGCACACGGCTCCTGATGTAGATACCCTATTGTCAGTAGGAACAGGGCTACAACCCCCCGCTTTGTAACCTCAACTTTGGGAGCTAAATACAACACGTAGTCTTTAAACTCGCTTTCGTCATAAAAACTCTTACTTGTCGCGGTCTCTATATCCACACCGTGACTAGTGGGCATATCCTAACCATTACAGTTAGGCATTGGCTTTCAGTCACATCCTTTCCCCTTAAAGGTATACGCTTACACTTTTCACTACTGTGCAGGTACATCCTGCCACTTGAGAGCCTAAAAGGGGTTTAAACGTTCCGTTTATACGGGCATTCCATCTTTAGACTTGTCCTATCCACCGGGGTACACTTTAAAGGTCTGTGTAGGTAGTGAGTTGAGACTCCTACTTTTCCCCTTACTCTTTTGAGCGCAGCGTGTCAACCTATTTCGCTACTTACTCATTACGATGGTTCAAGTCGGAACATTCAAATTTCCTTAGTCATGGATGGTTGGCAGTGGTCGCATATGGTAGTAGGTTCTACTTCACGCCTTCCGTTCCCCGCTTCAATCTGACGGGTTATGATTCCTCAAACTGGGGGTGGCTACCGCCGTTACTCTCAACTTCGCGCTATAATAGGAGGCTCACAACTTCCTCTGTTCTAACGTTCTGTCTTGACCCTGAGTTCCCTGCCTTGCTTAGATTTCTCCAAGCGTCGGGACATATAAACAGTTATGGGATGGTCTAGGGATAAGAATGAGAGTGCGTCTCCCTATATTTCACCAAGGGGTGAAAGTCCCACTAAGAGGTTATTTCGGGCATTGCAGCCCTATTTCACTCCTAAACGTTTCGCACGAACCCCTTGAGTATAACGTAAGGTTGAGAGTAACGGCGGTAGCCACCCCCAATTTGAGGATTCACACTCAACGGGTTGAAGCGGGGAACGGAAGGCATAATAGAGGAACCTACCTCTCACTCGACCACTGCCAACCATCCATGATTAGGGAAACCGAATGTCCGGCTTGAACCATTGTAATGCGTCAGTAGCGAAATAGGTTGATACGCTGCGCTCAAAAGGGCGAGGGGAAAAGTAGGAGGCTGTTATAACTACCTACACAGACCTTTAAAAGTACCCCGGTGGATAGGACAAATCTAAAGATGGAATGCCCGCATAGATGGAACGTTTAAACCCCTCATTGGCTCTGCTAATAAATAAGTGAGTGTGCGAGATGTTTAGGAATGAAATAGGGCTGAGATGCTCGAAATAACCTCCTAGTGGGGACTTCAACCCCTTGGTTGAATACAAGAAACTCGTATCTCGTTTCTGAGCATCCCCATAACTGTTTATATGTCCCGACGTTTGGGGGAATCCAAACAAGGCAGGGAACTCAAGGTCAAGACTGAACGCTGGTGTTATGTACAGCAGGAAGTTGAGAGTAAAGGCGATAGCCACCCCCAGTTTCAGGACTCACAACCCGTCAGATTGAAGCGGGGAACGGAAGGCGTGAGGGAAACCTGTTCCCAATAACCCGACCACTGCCAATCATCTATGATTAGGGAAACCGAATGTCCGGCTTGAACCATCGTCAATTTATAGTAGCGAAACAGGTTGAAACGCTGCGCTCAAAAGAGCAAGGGGAAAAGTAGGAGTTTACTTACACTACCTACACAGACCTTGAAAATACCCCGGTGGATAGGACAAATCTAAAGATGGAATGCCCATATAAACGGAACGTTTAAACCCCTCTTAGGCTCTGCTAATAAACAAGTGAGCAATACTACTCACAAGCAGTAGCGATAAGTGTAAGCGTAAGCCTTTAAGGGGAAAGGATGTGACTGAAAGCCAATGCCTAACTGTAATGGTTAGGATATGCCCACTAGTCACGGTGTGGATATAGAGACCGCGACAACTAAGAGTGTTTATGACCAGAGCGAGTTAATGACTACGTGGTTGTATATAGCTCCGAAAGTTGAGGTCATAAAGCAGGGGGTTGTAGCCCTGTTCCCAATGACAAAGGGGTATCCACATCAGGAGCCGTATGAGGTGAAAGTCTCAAGTACGGTTTGGAATTGGAGTTGGGGAAGGCGACTTCCCTTTCGACCATAACAAAACCGACTCGGGTTCAATTTCCATACCTGCCCGCCCAACTTGTACATCTACCCACACCGTCAAAAATGGACGGATTCACAACGGCAAACAACGGTTCAAGTGTCGTGATTGTGGACGACAGTTTGTTGAACACCCCCACCCAAAAGGTGATTGACCAAGAAACACGGTCTCTGATTGACCGTTTGCAGCTCGAGAGAATTCCTCTTGCCGGAATAGCACGGGCGGTCCAAGTGTCTGAGCCCTGGCTGCCAAACTACGTCAATCAGAAATATGCCTCTGTGCCCCGCCAAGTCCAGGTGAGGCGCAAAAAAAAGGGGAGGTTAACGATATCAATGTGATGAATTGTGGTCTTTTCGTACCCTGAGGAAACAAACAGTGGATTTGGTTAGCTCTCGACGTAAAAATCCGTGAGATTGTCGGTGTTTACATTGGTGCACGGGATGAAGCCGCAGCCCGCCAATTGTGGGAGTCATTGCCTCCATATCGCCAATGTGCGGTGGCTTATACCGATTTCTGGGGAGCCTATGAGGCTGTTCTACCGAGTAAACGTCATCAAGGGGTTGGGAAGGATACAGGTTTGACCAGCTACATCGAAAGGTTTAACAATACCTTGAGACAACGAGTGTCTCGCTTAGTACCCAAGACCTTGTCCTTTTCCAAGTGTTTGCAGAATCACATTGGTGGCATTTGGTATTTTATCCATCACTACAACGCATCATTACCTCTTTAGTACTACCATGAATACCTCGACCAGATACCCAGAGCCTTAGAGGGGTTAAAACGTTCTGTTTATATGGGCATTCCATCTTTAGATTTTTCCTATCCACCGCGGTACTTTTAAAGGTCTATGTAGGTGCCTCATCCAAACCCCTACTTTTCCCCTTGCCCTTTTGGGCGTAGCGTTTCAACCTATTTCGCTACCTGCTCATTGCGATGGTTCAAGTCAGACATTCAGATTTCCTTAATCATGGATGGTTGGCAGTGGTCGCGTCTTGATAGTAGGTTTGATCTCACGCCTTCCGTTCCCCGCTTTAGTCCTAGAGTTATGAGTTCTCAAACCGGGGGTGGCTATCGCCGTTACCCTCAACGTTTGTTACAAAACTGTTAAGAATTGTAACAACGTATGTTGACCCTGGGTTCCTTGCCTGGTTTTGGTATCAAAATGATACAAAAAGTCGGGACATATAAACAGTTATGAGGTCGCTCAGGGGAGACTCCCTTATATCCAACCAAGGGGCTGGAACCCTCACGCTTGCTGTTATTTCAAGCATTCATTGCAGCTCTATTTGATGCCTAAACGTCTCGCACGGATTACTAGAGCGTACCACAAAGGGAACAAAGTATCTGGGGCGGCGCTCAAGGCTGCCAGGAATGCCACATCCAGAAAGCTGGCTGAGACTTTGTTTAAGGCTCTGTGGGATATGCGATAATCCTACTTTAAAGGTTGGCTTATAAAGGCCCCGCTGATTTGTTGGTCAAGCGGGGCTTTTTACTGTTGAAAGTTAGAGTGTAGGATAGAAAAACAGTTAGAATGGTTAATCAGCTTGTTCCAAGACTTATAGCTAATTTTAGGATTCCGTGACCGAACCAACTTCCACCCCCCCTTTTAAATTCGATCCCGTTGAAGATGCTTTAGCCGACTTGAAAGCCGGACGCTGTATCGTGGTTGTGGACGATGAACACCGGGAAAATGAAGGTGATCTCATCTGTGCGGCTAATTTTGCTACGCCCAACCTGATTAATTTTATGGCGGTGGAAGCCAGAGGATTAATATGTTTAGCCCTAACAGGCGATCGCCTCGACCAACTAGATCTTCCGCTGATGGTGACAAAAAACACCGATAGCAACCAAACCGCCTTCACGGTCAGCATCGACGCTTCCCCCCAAATGGGAGTCAGCACCGGAATTTCCGCCGAAGATCGCGCCCGGACTATTCAAGTGGCGATCCAACCGCAGACTAAACCAGAGGATCTGCGTCGTCCGGGTCATATTTTCCCCCTGCGGGCTAAAGAAGGGGGAGTGCTAGAAAGGGCTGGTCATACAGAAGCAGCCGTAGACCTAGCGCGACTGGCGGGTTTATATCCGGGTGGGGTGATTTGCGAAATTCAAAACCCCGACGGGTCAATGGCGCGACTGCCACAATTGATCGAATATGCTAAAACCCATAATCTCAAGTTGATCAGCATTGCTGACCTAATTAGCTATCGGCTACAGCACGATCGCTTTATTATTCGCGAAGCCGTCGCCAAACTTCCCACCCAATTCGGGGATTTTCTCATTTATGCCTACCGTAACACCCAGGATAATAGCGAGCACGTCGCCCTAGTGAAAGGAGATCCGGCTACATTTGGTGATATTCCCGTCATGGTTAGGGTTCACTCTGAATGTTTAACGGGGGATGCTTTCGGTTCCCTACGCTGCGACTGTAGGATGCAACTACAAACGGCCTTAAAAATGATTAATCATGCTGGGGCTGGGGTGGTAGTTTATCTCAAACAAGAAGGGCGCGGTATTGGTTTAATCAATAAACTTAAAGCCTATTCTCTGCAAGATATGGGGCTTGATACCGTCGAGGCTAACGAACGCCTCGGCTTTCCTCCTGACCTACGCAATTATGGCATGGGGGCGCAAATTCTTAATGATATTGGTGTCCGACAGATCCGCCTAGTCACTAATAATCCTCGTAAAATTGCGGGACTCAAGGGTTATGGTATTGAGATTGTCGATCGCGTCCCATTATTGATTGAGGCGACCGATTATAATTCCGTTTATCTGGCAACCAAGGCACAAAAATTAGGTCATCTTTTACTGCAAACCTATTTGGTCACAGTGGCGGTTAAATGGCATCATTCACCCCAAGCCACCTGGGAAGCCGCAGAGGAAATGGGGGAAACTTTTATCCCTTCTACTATGTCCGTCCTCAAGTCGGCGGCGGAACTTTATTCCTATGGCGATCGCATCGAAAAATTACAGAGTATCGCCCATACTTATGACCTGCTACTTCAGGAAGAAACTCGTCCCGTCGCCGTGGCTTTATTTGGTCAAGCAGACCTAGTTTTTCATCTCGGTCTAGATCAACCATTATTAGCATCACCCGACTGGTATCAATATCCTGACCATCCCTATGTCAATGCTATCCAACAGATACTTGATCATATTGTGGCTTTATCAGATTTGCAACGGTTGGAGTTTCTCATTGCTTCCGGTCATGACCCTTTAACCAGTCTCAAGGGTCAATTAAAACGTCAGGCTTTCCCCTTATCAACCCTTCCCGGTTCCTTATGCGATCGCCTGGAGTTGCAAACAATTTATAGTTTTTCATGGTAAGTAATTCCCTGGTGCTAATTAACTCTAATTCAACATACCTAATGGCATCATAAATTCACCTTAATTACCAATTAACTACCTGGTCTCATCGCCAGGTTTGTTAATTTTTAAAACAAAACCTTGTGCTTGGGCAATATTGAGATATAATGCCCTCCGTTTTTTGATGGGATTACTATCAAGACCAGTTCCCATAATTAGCCTTACTCAGAGACTTTTGGGAATTGGGGCTTGCCGATTTTACCAATTACATATTAAAATGCTGTTTACTAAAAATCTCAGATTTGGGAGCAAAAAATGAGCAATTTAAACCTGTTTTTGGGCGTGCAAAGTACAGCGGGTCAGACTGTTGAGTGGTCTTTTAGCGTGGCAATTATCATGATTTTGTGCAATGTATTTGCCATTGTTATTGGTTATTATGGCATCTCTAAAGAAAATCGTGGCCAAGGTCCTGCCCTTCCCGTTTCCTTGCCCCGCATTTTTACTGGGTTTGGTTTTCCCGAACTCCTCGCCACCGCCAGCTTAGGTCATCTCATCGGTGCAGGTGTCATCCTCGGCTTGGCTAATGCCGGAGTGCTGTAGCAGCCATAGTCACCCTCAAATAAACAGTAATGGGAGCAAAATGCTCCCTAATTTCCTGATGTGATAGCTAGGGTTAATTAGCCGTTAAGTGTCGGTAAATATTATTAAAATTAACCCTTTCCCAACCTTACTTAACTCAAGGAAAGCGATCGCCTAAACATTCACCGCATCTTCCTGTAGCCTTAATTGCTCAATTAACCCTATTGACTCCCCATGGCTTGTGCAGCAGGGGTGAGGCCATAACTGGTAACTATGGCCAGTGTTAACTGTTAACTGTAGTTGTTACAATAGAACAGGGGGAAAGTGATTAACCCCCCGGTAAAGATAACGTATGCCTTGTGTGTAGTTACAGCAAGGGATTCAAGGGAGGCGTTCATGCAGGCAGGTTGGCGGATAGGATCGATATTTGGTATTCCACTGTATATCGACTCCTCATGGTTTGTCATCGTCGTATTGGTGACATTACTCAATAGTCAGGAATATGTGCAATGGGGAGAACTATTATCCTGGGGCGCAGGTTTAGCAGTGGCGCTGCTGCTGTTTGGTTCTGTTCTTCTCCACGAGTTAGGACACAGCTTGATTGCCAAATCTCAAGGCATTCAGGTCAATTCCATCACCCTATTTTTATTTGGAGGCATTGCTTCCATTGAGAAAGAATCAAAAACACCCGGTCAGGCTTTCCAAGTAGCGATCGCCGGTCCCTTAGTCAGTTTAGCCCTATTTTTTGTACTCACCGCATTAGCCCAAAGTTTACCAGAACCCAACCTAGTGCGAGAAATAGCCCAACGCATCGGGGAAATTAACCTCGTCCTAGCCATATTTAATTTAATACCCGGTTTACCCCTAGACGGTGGACAGGTACTCAAAGCCACAGTTTGGCAGATTACCGGAAGTCGGTTTGCTGGAGTACGTTGGGCAGCCAGAAGCGGACAATTTCTAGGTTGGGGGGCAATTTTCCTAGGTCTATTTGCCCTATTCGCCGCCAGTAACTATAGCGGTCTGTGGATTGCCTTAATTGGTTTGTTCGTTATCCGTAACGCTAGTTCATACTCGCGAATGAGCGATTTGCAGGAAACCTTGCTCAAAATTCAAGCTAGTGATGTGATGAGCCGTGAATTTCGAGTCATTGATGCTGAGATGACCCTGCGACAATTTGCCGATGATTATTTGATTTGTGCCTCGTCCATTCCAGTATTTTTTGCCGCCTCGTCGGGTCGCTATCGGGGATTCGTATCTGTGGACAAGTTGCGAATGATCGAACGTAGTCAATGGGAAACACAGACCTTGAATGATATTGTCACACCCCTAGATCAGTTAATTGCAGTCCCAGAAAAAGCCCTACTGGTGGAAGTAATTAATAAAATGGAATCCCAAGGACTTCCTCGAATCACAGTTTTATCCCCGGCCGGAGCTGTATCAGGCATAATAGATCGTGGGGATGTCGTTAGGGCTGTGGCTAAATATCTAAAAGTTCCTATTCCCGAAGCTAATATTAAACGGATCAAAGAAGATGGTAGTTATCCCCCTGGACTTCCCCTAGATGCGATCGCTAAAACCGCCGCCTCCTACACCGAGAATTGAGGCACAAATTTGGCGATCTGCTCCCATTCAGCCTCAGTTAAGGGTTGGGTGTCTAATTGGATGCCAAAGCGATCGGTAGCCGCCATAATTAAAGCCTCTATGACATCCTGTAATCCCATAGATAACAATGGTGGGGATGCCGGATGAGTCCCAAAGACATGGGATTGTAGATCTGGGTCAGGAGTTAAACGCATAGAGCCATGTTGAAGCACCGCCCGACCTCGACACAGTTGAGCGCTACCAATGAGTTTATAACCCGTCTCTAGGACTAAATCCGCTCCGGTTGCCGTCCCAAAACAGTTAGGATGATGAATATAGCCCCGTCCCGCAGAACCATAATCGAGATTAAATCCTAGCGATCGCCATCCAGTGATTAAAAACTCGCTAATGTGTCGGTAAATTTGCGATCGTGACCCAGACAAACCCGAAGTCACCACCGCATAAGTCAGATCCCCTTGATGCAGCACTCCCCGTCCTCCACTAGGGCGGCGCACCAATTCAATAGGCTGATTGTGCCATTGCAAATTCTGCCAAAATTCCGGCCAGCGCCGTTGATGATAACCCAGAGAAATAGCTACAGGTTGCCAAGTATAAAACCGCAATGTCGAGGGATGACACCCCTGTTCATGTTGTGATAGTAACCAGCTATCTATCGCCATTTGTAGCCGCCCCGAAGCCTCAGTCAGAGGAATTAAACGCCAGACAGAATTATCAGTAGACATAACTAGACCCCCTTTGACAGATTGATGCTGTGCCCATCTCAGAGTTACCCTAGAATTGATTGGGTAGTATGTGCAAAAAAAACCCCCTTCGACTTCGCTTAGGGGGATGTTGCAGAAACCCAAATCGTGATTTGGGCATCCCAGTCTATTTGATGGCCTCTCTCATGTCAAGTCACAGGAATGCCAAATTCCTCTATGAGGATATCGTCATTATCATCGGCGATCGTGGCAACAATGGTAATGACTCGTGATATTTCCCCTGGCGTAATGCCAGCTAAAGTGCGGGTAGTCAGAACCACAACTTGATTATTAGTGATGGCAAAATGGGATTCAAACGTCGAAAGCCAATTCATTTCCAGCAGCCTCTTCATCAGCTGCTCCTCATTTTTGACTGGGAATTGCAGAATAGGAGACCACACTGTTAGCGTATCATCTTCCGTTTCTCCCGTCAGTTGTACAAACACTGTGACACTACCATACTGAAATTTCCAGAGATGGCCTGCGTCACTCTGACCAACCATCACTTTCTGGTCTTGGGCTAAACCCGCAATCACGGTTTCAATTTCTTCAGTGTAGCCAATACTAGAGCGATCGTCAATACTGATGTCGTCAGTCATATGTTCAGGCATAGTGTCCAGGTTAGTCTGATTTGTCGATGTCATAGCAAATCTGTTTATTAAGTGTTCTTGAGCCTCTATTTACTCTATTTAACAGTATCACCTGCTAGAGTGTGCTTCTTGTGAGCGATCCAGTATTTACTCACAAAGTGCTGTTCGGTGCTGATTCCTTCAAATCCTACCTGAGAGAGGCGATCGCTCAAGTCATCCGTAATATAATGGCGATAATAAGGCTCATGGAACATCACCGAAAAATTCTCCATCATCTCCTTAAACTCAGGAGAATCAATAGCCTGAATCGAATCACAAATAACAAATACCCCTCCCGGTTGCAGTACCCGATAAGCCTCCTCAATCACCTTCTGACGCGCTACTGGGGGCAGTTCGTGAAACAAAAACACAGAAGTAATACCATGAAAATAGTTATCCTGATAGGGTAAAGCCTCCCCATTGGCTTGGATTAATTGAGGTAGTTCTCCGGGAATTGGCGATAACAATTGATTAGCCTTGCGTAAATAAGCCGCCGACAAATCTACCCCGTATAAACTAGCCTTGGGAAAAGTAGCTCGGATAAACTTTAAAGTGCGCCCCGTACCACAAGCCACATCTAGCACCCGTAATCCCCTAGCCGAAACACCCTCAAAAGCCTGTAAACCAGCTTTTAGAGGCCCTAATACCCGCCGCCTCATCGCATCTGCGCCACCATTAAACAGGATATCAACTCCCAGATCATACAAATTCGCCGACCAATCACTCAAATAGCCATCAGTCTGATGATGGAAATTCTGGAGGTAGTAACGAGGATAGCCCACCGTATCAATTTCCGGCGAAAATTCTTGATATCGCTTCTGATTAGCGCGTTCTTGCATTTGCAGCATATCCCACCATAACAGGGGATAGTAGCGCAATATATCTTCTATGGGGGTATCAAACAAAATCGAGGTAGGATACAACCCTGTTTGCGCTTCCTGCCAATCGGTTTGATATATTTGCTCCAACGATGCCCGAATTTGGTTAATCACCTCTGGTTTCAGAGGTTGAGGTTTACGCTCTGGGGTCGGTGGTGCTACCATCTCCAGCACTTGATTGCTCAAAGTTTTATGAGCCAAACTTAAAACGCTCTTGCTGTACTGAAACGCCTGATAAGTTAATTGAGTTAAGGGATCTGACATGACCAGTGAAAAATCTCGAAATGTTAAGAATTGTAATTGATTTTAACAATTTTATCGAATCGGGGGGGTTAAACAAAAAATCACCCCCAGAGGGGGGTGACTGGCTAAGTCTCAGAATAGAAGTTCTGAAGATTAGCAATCGTAGTAGAGAGAAAACTCAAACGGGTGAGGACGTAACCGCATGGGGTTAACCTCATTATCGAGTTTGTAGGAAATCCAGTTAGTGATAAAGTCTTCCGTAAACACCCCACAATCGGTGAGGAAGGCATGATCATTTTCCAGAGCTTCGAGAGCCAATTCCAAAGAACCAGGAGTTGAAGGAATCTTGCGGAGTTCTTCAGGAGTGAGATCATAGATATCCACATCCAGAGGTTCGCCGGGGTCAATTTCGTTCTTAATGCCATCAATACCCGCACAGAGCATAGCTGCAAAGGCGAGGTAGGGGTTAGCAGTAGCATCAGGACAGCGGAACTCAAAACGCTTGGCTTTAGGGCTATCTCCAGCCAGAGGAATCCGAACCGAAGCCGAGCGGTTTCCTTGGGAATAAGCCAAGTTAACCGGAGCTTCAAAACCAGGAACCAGACGCTTATAGGAGTTAGTGGTTGGGTTAGTCAGAGCCAACAAAGCCGGAGCGTGTTTGAGAATACCACCGATATAGTGCAAAGCCATTTGGCTCAATCCAGCATAGCCATCTCCTGCAAACAAAGGCTGACCATCTTTCCAGAGTGACTGGTGAGTGTGCATACCAGAACCATTATCGTTAAAAACTGGTTTAGGCATGAAGGTGACGGTTTTGCCGTACTTTTTAGCAACGTTCTTGATGACATATTTGTAAACCATCAAGTTATCAGCAGCTTCTACCAGGGTTCCGAACTTAATACCCAGTTCATTTTGTCCGCCTGTGGCTACTTCGTGGTGATGCTTTTCAATGGGAACCCCACACTGAGCCATGGTTAGCAGCATCTCAGTCCGCAAGTCTTGCATAGTATCTGTGGGGGACACAGGGAAGTAACCCTCTTTATAACGGGGTTTATAGCCTAAGTTACCTCCTGGTTCTTCCCGACCAGAATTCCAACGGCCCTCAATGGAGTCTAAAAAGTAGTAACCAGAGTGTTGATTTTGGTCAAAGCGGACATCATCAAACACAAAAAACTCAGCTTCTGGACCTAAAAAGGCTGTATCGGCAATACCTGTTTCCTTCAAATAGTTAACCGCTTTTTGAGCAATCACCCTGGGACAGCGACTATACCATTCCCCCGTCCGAGGCTCTTTGATGCTACAAATCACGCTCAGGGTCGGTTCCGCCATGAAGGGGTCAAACCAGGCTGTTGTCGGGTCTAGCACCATCATCATATCGGATTCGTTGATGGCTTTCCAACCCCGAATACTGGAACCGTCAAAAGCCACCCCATCGGTGAAGGAAGTTTCATCAATCTGATCGTAGTATACGGTCAAATGCTGCCAGGTTCCTGGCATATCGATAAATTTCAGGTCGATAACTTTAATATCTTGGTCTTGAATCATACTCAAGACTTCTTGGGCTGTCGTGGGCATATATCTCTCCTTAGAATTTCCACTATTTGAGGAGCTTACCAGATTTTCTGACCAAGCACATCTGGCTGATCATAGTGACTTCAATTGATTAAGTTTTGTATTGAGTGCTACACTATGACGCAACCTGGATCAAAATAATTGAAAGATAAAGATATCATAGGGAGATCGACTTGATGCGGGACGCAGTAACGAGCCTGATTAAAAATTACGACATTACCGGGCGGTACTTAGACCGAGATGCCATTGATAGCTTAAAATCCTACTTTGTCACCGGCACGGCACGGGTTCAAGCGGCAGCAACTATCACTGCTAATGCGGCAGAGTTGGTTAAGCAGGCTGCTTCTCAATTGTTCGGCGACCTACCTGAGCTAATTCGCCCGGGTGGAAATGCCTATACAACCCGTCGGTATGCAGCCTGTCTGCGGGACATGGATTATTATCTGCGCTATGCAACTTATGCTTTGGTAGCAGGGGATACAGATGTTCTGGATGAGCGTGTGCTGCAAGGCTTGCGCGAAACTTATAATTCTCTTGGGGTTCCCATTGGTCCAACTGTTGTTGGTATCGGTATCCTGAAAGACTTGGCGACTGAGAAGGTTCAAGCTGCGGGTATTGAAGTGGGCGCATATTTGGAACAGCCCTTTGACCATTTGATTAGTGAATTAAGCGAAACTGACGTTTAACATCATTTTCCAGATTGGGAAAATTTAAGATAAAAAGGGGCGACATTAATAGTATATGTTCGCCTCTTGTTTTTTCGGGGAAAATTAAACGGTGACAAAAAGACCAATTGCTATTGATTTATTTGCGGGCTGTGGTGGAATGTCTCTAGGCTTGGAGGCGGCGGGGTTTGATGTGGCTGTGGCGGTAGAGTTTGATGCTGTTCATTGTTTGGTACATCATTTTAACTTTCCCTACTGTCATACGATATGCGGAGATATATCACAAGTTAAAAGCGCGGAAATTCTGGATCAATTACAATTAAAATATGGACATACGGAAGTTGACTTAATTGCAGGGGGGCCTCCCTGTCAGGGATTTTCCCATATAGGTAAACGTCAACTTGATGACCCGAGAAATTCGCTGGTTTTTGAATATCTCAGAATGATTGCGGAAATTCAGCCTAAATACTTTATTTTTGAAAATGTACCGGGTATCGCTACTGGCAAACATAAACGTTTTTTAGATGAAATAATTACTGAATTTGAAGGGATTGGCTATCAGGTTAAAAAGCCGATTAAAATTCTTGATGCTAGTGAATACGGGGCTCCTCAAAAACGAAAAAGACTAATATTAATCGGCAGTCGATTCGATGTGAAGATGGCTGAATATCCTGCCACAAATAACTCGGAAATTGTCACGGTCTATCAGGCAATATCTGACCTAGAAAAAATAGATCATTTTACTAATTATGATCCAGGAATTTCTCCGGCTTTCCTAGAATATGAAGGCGATCGCAAAAAATATTCATTGGTGCCCAGTGATAGTTTTTCGCTCTGCCATAAACGTAGTATTGAACCTACTGTTTATGGTCATGTTGGGTCGGTTCACACTCCCCTGTCGATCGCTAGATTTGCTAAGACTCCACCGGGTACGATTGAACCGAAAAGCCGATTTTTTAAACTCTCACCTACGGGGTTATGTAATACTCTGAGAGCGGGTACTAATAGCGATAAAGGAGCCTATACAGCACCCCGACCTATTCACTACTCTATCCCTCGATGTATCACTATTAGGGAGGCGGCTAGACTTCACACTTTCCCGGATTGGTTTCAATTTCATCGCACTATATGGCATGGATTTCGGGAAATTGGAAATGCGGTGATTCCGATTCTGGCTAAACAGCTTGGCGGGTCGGTAATTGATGCCCTGGGGATAGATGTTAATGATTTAAAATCAACAACTTTGGCACAAGTGCAGAGAAATTTGTTATCATATAATATCTCTCAGGCATCTACTTATTGGGGAATCCCTGACTATGTGATACCTAAGAGAAAACGATTAAGATAAAATAATTTATTATTGCCAACAAGAGTTAATCTAAAAAGTATTGATTATATGAAACAACGTCTTGATACATTGCTAGTCGATCGCCATTTGTCAGAGTCACGACAACAAGCCCAACGTTTGATTAGGGCGGGGGAGGTAATGGTAAATCGCCAAGTAGTTGATAAACCAGGTACGGAAGTAGATATTTCGGCGACTATAGATGTGAAAGTGCGATCGCCTTATGTATCTCGTGGGGGGGAAAAACTAGCCGAAGCTCTGGATAAATTCGCGATTAATGTTACTGATAGAATCTGTATTGATGGCGGTATTTCGACGGGTGGATTTACGGACTGTCTGCTACAACGTGGGGCTAAACAGGTTTATGGTATTGACGTAGGTTACGGACAGGTAGATTGGCGACTTCGCAATGACAGCCGGGTGATTTTACGGGAACGCACCAACTTCCGCTATCTGACTCGGGAGCAATTATATCACCAAGAGGATTATACTAAAAACAGTTTTGCTGATTTGGGGGTGGTGGATGTATCTTTCATCTCCCTAACCAAGATTCTACCCGCCCTGTGGGAACTACTACAACCTCCACGAGAGGTGGTATTGTTGGTTAAACCTCAATTTGAGGTGGGGAAGGGTCGGGTTGGTAAAAAAGGGGTGGTGCGATCGCCGCTTGATCAAGCCGAGGCAATTTTGGGGGTCGGGTCGAAGGCTGAAAGTATAGGATGGAAGTATAGGGGGTTAACAGCATCGCCGATTCAGGGTCCGGCTGGTAATATTGAATATCTGTTATGGTTATCTGATGAAGGTGAAGCTATCCCCAGTTTAGATGCGATCGCCAAAATGACTGAATTCACTCAAATTCAATTCAAAAATGGTCAAGGAAAAAACTAGATTATCCCAACGTTCAAAACCACCGATTTCACCCATCAAGCGAGGTGCGAGATATCTGATCTGTGCTTTGGCTTATGTGACCTGCGGGGTGATTTTAGTGGCGATCGCTATTTCAATTAAAGTCACCGCCCTCCAGTTAGCCCATAGATTTGTTTATCCGATTTTTGTGTTTGGTGACTTATTAAGAGGGCTAGAAATTATCGAGTTATTAAATTTACTGGTTTTTGCCATACTGGGGATGGGATTGGGATTAGCAACGGGTTTGCTTCCCACCAGAGACAGTCGCCAAATCAGCACCATATTTTTAATCATTTTAGTCCCAGTGATTTTAGCCATTCCCCAATATATTAAATACGATCTATGGATTCAAGACATCTCCAAGCAAGACCAAATTAGTAACAGTCAAGCCATGACCATTGCTGACTCATTTTTAGAACGTCGCATTGGACATCAGGGAGTGTTTGGCTTTTATTTATATACAGGTCAATTTCCGATGATTCCCACCAGACAGTCACAAATGCAGGATTTAGATAGACTGGAAAAACAAGTTAACTCAAAATTTGTCAAAGTCAGCGGTATTCCCCCGACCATAGTTAATTGGTTAATGGGAATTTGCTTCTGGGGAATCAGATTATTTTATTTCTCGGTGGCGGCGATAACCGCTACGGCACATTTTCGGGAAGGTCTCAAAATTGTGGGGAGGTAAAACCCATTGAGTCCCCGCAAGCCGGGGAAAATTAGCTATGATGATCATGGTGGTGGTTAAAGTTGACTGAGATTTGGCTGAATTTACCTCAATTTGGGTGAATACCCCAACCGGAATTGGGGAAAACTAAACTGTAGCAGAATTAACACCCCGCAATCTAACGGTTATTTTATGGCTATTCCTAGTTACCTGATTATTCTGATTGTTGTCCTGGTCATTGTACCATCGGTGATAGCGGTCCTCCTACGAATGGCGCTACACTATTATTTGATTGACCAAGGAAACCAAGTAATTCGACTCATTCACGGACAGCCTCTCAAGAAACCACCTAAAATAGTCAATTATTTAGAAACTCGATTAGCTGAAGCCAGCCAACAATTAGAACAAGTCAACACTCCAGCGATTATTGATCAGGTTTATAGCCAGCAGCGAGTCTTGTTGATTTCCTGCGAACAAATTGAACAATTGGGGCGCATTCTGCCGAATTTATTGCTGTCCTTTGGTTTACTGGGAACTTTTATTGGGATTACGATTAACTTATATTCCCTGAGTCAAACGGTCAGCACCACCAATGTGACTGATATTAGTAGTTTACTCCAGGATATTCAAACACCTTTACAGGGGATGGGAATTGCTTTTACTACGAGTTTGGCGGCGATTTTATTTAGCGCCTTTCTGGTGGTGATTAACTTTATGTTTAATACTAATCTGGCTAAATATCGCTGGATGAGTGCTTTAGAGGACTATCTTGATAATATTTATCAACCGACTCTGAAAGGTCAAACGAAAACGGATAAAATTGTTCAAGAGATGGTGCAGGTATTTGACCAGTTTTTAATCCGTTTTGGTCAAGGTATCCAAACTTCGATAGAGACAGCATTTCGACAAAAAATTGATGAAATTTATGCAACTAATCTGAAAGCTAATCAACTGGCTGAACAGGTTTATAGTAGATTAATTGATGCTTCGGTGACTGTGACGCAAAGTGCTAAGGATTTTCAAATTGCGGGCGATCGCTTTTTGGAAGTAGCCCGTGCTTTTGAGCAAAGCGAGTTCCCCCAACAACTTTCTAATGCTACTATCAACTTAGCCAATACGCAACGGGGTTTTGCTCAATCAGCTTCCGGGTTGTCTACTTCAGTACAATCGGTAGATTTAGCGGTTATTGAACTCCAAAACTATAGCAAACGGCTGATTAAATTTAGTGAACAAATCCAACAAACTAATCAAACGGCATTAAATTTATTAGAAACCCATAATCATAATCAACAATCGTTTAATCATATTATTGAACAGGTGCAAACTGCTTCCCAAGGGTTTCAATTGGCTGTGAATAATCTGGATAGCCTACAACGGCGCATGGTGAATAAAACTGATAATTTGGAGGAAATTCAGGGGGAATTATCGAAGTTGGTGGTGGCTATGCAAACCTACACCCAGGGAGTCAATACAGCAATCAGTGGCGGAGTGGCTGCTAATTATCAAGGGAATTCGATTAATGCAATGGAGTTACAACCAGTGATTTCTGGGTTACAGGAATGTGTGGGTCATCTACAGGACACTAAAAATGAACTTTATCGACTCAGGCATACCATAGAAAGGCAATAATGTCAAGTTTTTTTTAATCGGTAAATAATAAGATTTAAGAGGTGAAAAATATGCGTTATTCCCGTTCTCATCAAACATCAGAAGAGTTTAACTTGTGGCCGTCTTTTACGGATTTAATGGCTAATTCGTTTATGATTTTGAGCCTATTTCTGTTGTTAGCAATTATCAAATCGATATTTATTCAAACGGTTTCTGATGCGACGGCTTCCCGTTCGGAAGAATTACAAATACAAATGTCGGAATTACAAAGTAGACTACAACAGCAAACTACTCAGGTAACGGGACTGCAAGGAGAGGTGGCTAGGCTACAAACTGAACTGAGAAATAGAGGCGATCGCATTATGCAATTACAGGGAGAAGTGGAACGCCTAAAATCTCCACCAGTGATTGTATTGCGAGATTCATCATCACGAACATTTGACTCTGGTAGTGCGGCTATTTCGTTAGAATTAACTGAGTTTATCGATAATCAATTAGTAGCACAAATTAAGGATTTTGCGAAAGATTACGAGGGATATGTGGTAGAAGTAATCGGTCATACTGATGGACAAATTACAGGGGGCGGTTACAGCAACCTAGACCAAGTATTAGAAGAAGTTGCACGCAATAACCAAGCGGTTACTAGCTTAGTTCCTGGTTCTAATGCGGACTTAGGCTTAATGCGGGCTTTAGCAGTGGTGCAAAGATTACAGGAAAATGAAGAATTGCAGTCATTAGGATTAACGTTTAAAGCGTATTCGGCGGCGCAATTATATGAGGCTTCGGGAAATTATGCTGCTATTAACCGCACCTCTGACCCCAGTCGCCGCCGGATCGAAATTCGATTCACTCCCAAAGCTGTGGAACAATAATTAAGGGTCAAAATGGGTTGTACAAGCCCAGACCTGAATTTTACAGTCTCCTTGACCACAGGCGACAATTGAACGCGCCTCAGCTTCAGCCCTATTTACAGACCAAGCTGATCCAATATTAGAGCCATTAGTGGCGATCGCACCACAACCATTTTTAAACCATACCCGTATCTGACAATCAGCCTGTCCGCAGTATTCTAGGGCGTAACGTTGGGCTTGGGCGAGTGTGGGGTAGTCGTGGGAGTAACCCCATTGAGCGGGGTTAGTGGTTGAAGTAGCGATCGCGCCATAATTATCGCGATTTTGGGCAAGAATAGCCCCAGTAGTGATTCCTTCAAGGGCGATCAGAATTAATCCAGTCAGACTCAAACACTTAATCATCGGACTTGTACAGGTAAGAAAATAGTCATGACCTTCCCTTGCTGGGGTCGCTGTCGGACAACTAATTTCCCCCCAAGGGCTTGGAACAGATTTTTAGTGACATTTATATTTAAACTTAGACTACCGGTTTCTGGCTGCACCATCAATACAGGTCCGATAGATTTTAGGGGAGACTTAGGCGCAACTGTAAAGGGGGAATGAGTGTCGTTGTGAGAATGGGACTCTAGCTGCAATTTCAACAACTGTCCGGCGAGTCGTACACCGACTTTAATATGGCTACCAGATGGTAGACTGCGGGTAAAGTTTTCGATCGCCCCGGTTAGCATTTGGTCTAATAAGGTCGGATCACTAACTACAGAGGGTAATTGTTTGGGTAAAATCACCTCTAGGGTATGATTGCGCCCGCTGGCTTGTTTTTGCCATCGTGGTAGTCCGTTTTGGAACACATCTGCTAAACACATGGTGGTTAACTCAACTCCAGCAGTGGTAGGAATTTCGCACGATTGGGGGGGATTTGGGGACATTTCCAATTCTACCGCCCGAAAAATTAGGTTAAAGCGATCGATTTGGATGCTACATTCGCGATCAATGGACTCTAAGCGCTTACGGACTACGTCTGGGTCGAAATTCGGACGCTTCAACAGTAGCCGAGTTAAGGTCAGAATTGTGGTTAAGGGGGTGCGAACTTCATGGGCGATCGCCTGTAATAATTCTGCCTGGGATTGTCTAATAGTGTAGTCTGTCCCGACTGATGACCCAACTGTTAATAGGTTTTCAGATGATTGGGGAACAACTACGGTTTCGGAGGGGTTAGTTTTTGGCTGGGTTGGGCGATCGCATGGTAGGGCGGAGTTTTGCAGCAGCAAACGGCTAAACTGCATGACAGTTTGATAATGGGGTGCGACTGGGGGAAATTGTGAGGCGATCGCATCTAGTTGAGTAATATAATGGTGATCGTGACTGGGGACGGTTGAGGACTGTTTAACCATGCGTTGGCGCAACAGCAACAGCGATCGCTTGACTAGATCTGGATCAAAGGAAAACAAAAACGCCGGATCGTTAGCAGGATTAACCCCCAACACCATCACTAGGCTAAATTCGGCGGTCAAGACTAAACAAAATCTCTCCCCCATAAGTGGATCGTCTCCAGATAAGGGAAAAGCTGACTGAAAGGGTAACTGATTAATTTTTTCTGCACAAACGGGAATATCCCCGTTGTGGGATGCGGGTAATAACCTAAATCCCCGTTGTTTTCCCCATACTGATCCTACAGACCCGAATTGGGATTCACAGGTCAAAATTAGGGTGGTGAAATCACTGGCTAGACGGGGATTCATTAATACGGGAGACGGACCAGAGATGACATAACCACGATGGGAATAAGGGGGGGGAATATCGCTGATCAGTTGATTGTCATTGGTTGATGAAATTCTCGGATATCTGGGGGGGTTCAATTCTAGGAATTGATTTAAGCTACGAATAGCCCCATACCAGTCGGCTTCGGCTTTCTGGTGTGAATAACGGCTGCGATCGCCTATTAGGGCTTCACTAGCTAAAATTTCGCTTAAAGTTGCTACACTAAAATCACTCATAGCTTTCTCTCCATCGTTTCCGATTGATTAGCGCCATTCATATAATTACCCTGACTCTTGAAAATGAAATACTGAATATAGGTTATATGGGTTAACTTATCCTATTTTCAGCATATCTGCTATTATGCTCCAGTAGATTCGTAGAACCGAACCTGTCAGGCGGTAGAAACCGTTCGTTCTCCTATTCCCCTCAGCCAGAACCTACCACTACACTGATTCACTCTACCAACAATTACACTTCTATCAATTTTGACTAAAATTTACCCACCACGACGGATATTAGTAATTCTCAGTATGATTCAATTTAAAAGTCTATTGAATTTCAGCCACAGCTAAGGGTAAGATTTAGGCGATCGCTTGCCAAGTCTTACCCGGTTCTACCTAACCAACAGGTTTTAGAGAGATTTATTTGATAGTCTAAAGTTCCCTATTTGCACATCAAAACCTGGTTAATTAACGGCAATTTTGCCAATTTATCCATCATTAGAATCTTCTAAAATCGGCAGAACTTCATCAACAGGTAAGCCTAAGATTTCGGCGATCGCTTCCGAAGCATAACCCAGGTTATTCAAACGTAGGACAATGTTTCGCGTGATTTCTTCGCGACCTTCCTGGCGACCTTCCTGGCGACCTTCTAGGCGACCTTCCTGGCGACCTTCTAGGCGACCTTCCTGGCGACCTTCCTGGAGACCTTCCTGGAGACCTTCCGTAAAGGCTTCTTGATAGAAACGAGTTTGTTTTAAATCAGTTAATCCTAACATTCTAGCAATCTCCTCGCGACTAGCTTGGGGTAGTTTATAGACTACAATAGTTTCGATTAAATCAATGATATCGCGTCTCAGGGGGGCTGGTGGGAGTATTTGTTGAGCTTGTTCAATCAGTTGTTGGGCTGATGCTATAGCTACAGACTCCGATGCGACTACTAACTTAATGATACCTACCCCTAAGCCGTTTTCGCCTTCCAACTCGTCTAGGTAAATGCGGGTCACTGCTTCGGAGTTGAGAATTTGGCTAAAGTGTTGAGACTTTTCGCGCTCTGTGTTACGGTTAGGGTAAATAACTACAACTCTCCAGGGGTAAGGGGGTTGATACTGTCGCAAATATAGGAAAAGTTCCGCAAAAATCCGATAGTACAGGTCATCGTCCGGTTGAAATTGTACTTCCGTCAGATAAAAGGGTTGGTTAGGGTTGTCGGTACTGGGGAAGAATAACCCATCTAAGCGAAAGGCGAGTTGTTTGACTTCTAGGTTGGTGAATTGATATTGATCAGCTTCTGTGGGAGGAAGGTTCAGCAGTTCAAAGAAGCTGCGCGGGTATTGTTGGAAGATGCGGTAAAATATGCTATCGGTTTTCACTGGCTTATGATGAGATTGGTGATCGGAAATTCATTGAACCCTGGAAAATGGGTTGATATGACTCTAATAATGCTATAGTAGCACCTACTGATTGATAGAAACGAGTTTGTTTTAAATCAGTTAATCCGAACATTCTAGCAATCTCCTCGCGACTAGCTTGGGGTAGTTTATAGACTACAATAAATCAAGGATACCTCCTTACTTTAGGGTGATGTTTTGCTGCTTACGATGCAATCATAACTAAGGGTAAGATGGCGGCGATCGCTTGCCAAGTCTTACCCAGCTCTACCTAACCAACAGGTTTTAGAGAGATTTATTTGATAGTCTAAAGTTCCCTATTTGCACATCAAAACCTGGTTAATTAACGGCAATTTTGCCAATTTATCCATCATTAGAATCTTCTAAAATCGGCAGAATTTCATCAACAGGTAAGCCCAAGATTTCGGCGATCGCTTCCGAAGCATAACCCAGGTTATTCAAACGTAGGACAATGTTTCGCGTGATTTCTTCGCGACCTTCCTGGCGACCTTCTAGGCGACCTTCTAGGCGACCTTCTAGGCGACCTTCCTGGCGACCTTCTAGGCGACCTTCCTGGCGACCTTCCTGGCGACCTTCCTGGCGACCTTCCGTAAAGGCTTCTTGATAGAAACGAGTTTGTTTTAAATCAGTTAATCCTAACATTCTAGCAATCTCCTCGCGACTAGCTTGGGGTAGTTTATAGACTACAATAGTTTCGATTAAATCAATGATATCGCGTCTCAGGGGGGCTGGTGGGAGTATTTGTTGAGCTTGTTCAATCAGTTGTTGGGCTGATGCTATAGCTACAGACTCCGATGCGACTACTAACTTAATGATACCTACCCCTAAGCCGTTTTCGCCTTCCAACTCGTCTAGGTAAATGCGGGTCACTGCTTCCGAGTTGAGAATTTGGCTAAAGTGTTGAGACTTTTCGCGCTCTGTGTTACGGTTAGGGTAAATAACTACAACTCTCCAGGGGTAAGGGGGTTGATACTGTCGCAAATATAGGAAAAGTTCCGCAAAAATCCGATAGTACAGGTCATCGTCCGGTTGAAATTGTACTTCCGTCAGATAAAAGGGTTGGTTAGGGTTGTCGGTACTGGGGAAGAATAACCCATCTAAGCGAAAGGCGAGTTGTTTGACTTCTAGGTTGGTGAATTGATATTGATCAGCTTCTGTGGGAGGAAGGTTCAGCAGTTCAAAGAAGCTGCGCGGGTATTGTTGGAAGATGCGGTAAAATATGCTATCGGTTTTCACTGGCTTATGATGAGATTGGTGATCGGAAATTCATTGAACCCTGGAAAATGGGTTGATATGACTCTAATAATGCTATAGTAGCACCTACTGATTGATAGAAACGAGTTTGTTTTAAATCAGTTAATCCGAACATTCTAGCAATCTCCTCGCGACTAGCTTGGGGTGGTTTATAGACTACAATAAATCAAGGATACCTCCTTACTTTAGGGTGATGTTTTGCTGCTTACGATGCAATCATAACTAAGGGTAAGATGGCGGCGATCGCTTGCCAAGTCTTACCCGGTTCTACCTAACCAACAGGTTTTAGAGAGATTTATTTGATAGTCTAAAGTTCCCTATTTGCACATCAAAACCTGGTTAATTAACGGCAATTTTGCCAATTTATCCATCATTAGAATCTTCTAAAATCGGCAGAACTTCATCAACAGGTAAGCCTAAGATTTCGGCGATCGCTTCCGAAGCATAACCCAGGTTATTCAAACGTAGGACAATGTTTCGCGTGATTTCTTCGCGACCTTCCTGGCGACCTTCCTGGAGACCTTCCTGGAGACCTTCCGTAAAGGCTTCTTGATAGAAACGAGTTTGTTTTAAATCAGTTAATCCTAACATTCTAGCAATCTCCTCGCGACTAGCTTGGGGTAGTTTATAGACTACAATAGTTTCGATTAAATCAATGATATCGCGTCTCAGGGGGGCTGGTGGGAGTATTTGTTGAGCTTGTTCAATCAGTTGTTGGGCTGATGCTATAGCTACAGACTCCGATGCGACTACTAACTTAATGATACCTACCCCTAAGCCGTTTTCGCCTTCCAACTCGTCTAGGTAAATGCGGGTCACTGCTTCGGAGTTGAGAATTTGGCTAAAGTGTTGAGACTTTTCGCGCTCTGTGTTACGGTTAGGGTAAATAACTACAACTCTCCAGGGGTAAGGGGGTTGATACTGTCGCAAATATAGGAAAAGTTCCGCAAAAATCCGATAGTACAGGTCATCGTCCGGTTGAAATTGTACTTCCGTCAGATAAAAGGGTTGGTTAGGGTTGTCGGTACTGGGGAAGAATAACCCATCTAAGCGAAAGGCGAGTTGTTTGACTTCTAGGTTGGTGAATTGATATTGATCAGCTTCTGTGGGAGGAAGGTTCAGCAGTTCAAAGAAGCTGCGCGGGTATTGTTGGAAGATGCGGTAAAATATGCTATCGGTTTTCACTGGCTTATGATGAGATTGGTGATCGGAAATTCATTGAACCCTGGAAAATGGGTTGATATGACTCTAATAATGCTATAGTAGCACCTACTGATTGATAGAAACGAGTTTGTTTTAAATCAGTTAATCCGAACATTCTAGCAATCTCCTCGCGACTAGCTTGGGGTAGTTTATAGACTACAATAAATCAAGGATACCTCCTTACTTTAGGGTGATGTTTTGCTGCTTACGATGCAATCATAACTAAGGGTAAGATGGCGGCGATCGCTTGCCAAGTCTTACCCGGTTCTACCTAACCAACAGGTTTTAGAGAGATTTATTTGATAGTCTAAAGTTCCCTATTTGCACATCAAAACCTGGTTAATTAACGGCAATTTTGCCAATTTATCCATCATTAGAATCTTCTAAAATCGGCAGAACTTCATCAACAGGTAAGCCTAAGATTTCGGCGATCGCTTCCGAAGCATAACCCAGGTTATTCAAACGTAGGACAATGTTTCGCGTGATTTCTTCGCGACCTTCCTGGCGACCTTCCTGGCGACCTTCCTGGCGACCTTCTAGGCGACCTTCCTGGAGACCTTCCGTAAAGGCTTCTTGATAGAAACGAGTTTGTTTTAAATCAGTTAATCCTAACATTCTAGCAATCTCCTCGCGACTAGCTTGGGGTAGTTTATAGACTACAATAGTTTCGATTAAATCAATGATATCGCGTCTCAGGGGGGCTGGTGGGAGTATTTGTTGAGCTTGTTCAATCAGTTGTTGGGCTGATGCTATAGCTACAGACTCCGATGCGACTACTAACTTAATGATACCTACCCCTAAGCCGTTTTCGCCTTCCAACTCGTCTAGGTAAATGCGGGTCACTGCTTCGGAGTTGAGAATTTGGCTAAAGTGTTGAGACTTTTCGCGCTCTGTGTTACGGTTAGGGTAAATAACTACAACTCTCCAGGGGTAAGGGGGTTGATACTGTCGCAAATATAGGAAAAGTTCCGCAAAAATCCGATAGTACAGGTCATCGTCCGGTTGAAATTGTACTTCCGTCAGATAAAAGGGTTGGTTAGGGTTGTCGGTACTGGGGAAGAATAACCCATCTAAGCGAAAGGCGAGTTGTTTGACTTCTAGGTTGGTGAATTGATATTGATCAGCTTCTGTGGGAGGAAGGTTCAGCAGTTCAAAGAAGCTGCGCGGGTATTGTTGGAAGATGCGGTAAAATATGCTATCGGTTTTCACTGGCTTATGATGAGATTGGTGATCGGAAATTCATTGAACCCTGGAAAATGGGTTGATATGACTCTAATAATGCTATAGTAAAATCCTACTGATTCATCAATATTGTCATCTATTATGAACACTACCTTTGCGGATGTCAAAACTATACTCCAGGATTTAATTACCCGCTATCGTCATCGGGTGGATTATTTAGCGATCCGAATTGAGGAATCAGAGGAAACTAATATTTTATTAAGGGGCGATCGCATTGAAACTTTGAGTGAGGGTTTGTCTTTAGGGGGACAGGTACGCGCTTGTTATCGAGGCGGTTGGGGTTTTGCTAGTTTTAATGATTTATCTAAGCTAGAAGACCGGATTCAAGAATCAATTATAGCCGCGCGATTAATTGGTACTGAAGAAACTATACTCGCGCCCATTCCGATTATCCAAGATAGCTATATTTTACCGCTGACTGGTTCCGATCCTCGTCAAATTCCCCTATCCGAAAAAAAGACACTGTGCGATCGCTATGGAGAAATTCTCCGCAGTGTTGATGACAAAATTACCACCATTTCTGTTAGCTATAATGATAGCACTCAACGGATGCTCCTCGCTACGTCTGAGGGGACTTTACTAGAACAAGGTTGGGTAGATATGGAGATGCGTTTTGCCGCCACAGCCCGCCACGGGGAAACCGTCCAAACCGGACGAGAAACCACCGGTTCCAGAACAGCCTATGAAGACCTCACCCAACTTGATAATCAGGTTCGCAGCGCCGCCAAACGTGCTGTTAATTCTCTTAATTTACCTCCCGTCCGGGGAAATATTTACACCGTAGTTATTGACCCAATTCTGTCCGGTTTATTCGTTCATGAAGCCTTTGGGCATCTTTCCGAAGCAGATATGGCTTATGAAAATCCTGACCTGTTGGAAGTCATGACTTTAGGGCGAGAATTTGGTCCGCAAAACCTCCAAATTTTTGATGGTGCATCTCCATCCGGACATCGCGGTAGTTATTTTTATGATGATGAAGGAGCCCCCGCTACTAAGACTCAATTAATCAAAGATGGGCGATTAGTCGGACGGCTACACTCCCGCGAAACTGCTGGTAAATTAGGGGAAAATCCCACAGGAAATGCTCGCTGTTTAAATTACCATTATCCCCCTTTAGTACGGATGACTAACACTTGGATTGAACAGGGAAATACTCCCGTCGAGGATTTGTTTAGTGAGATTAAATTGGGGGTTTATGCACGGAATTGGTTAGGGGGAATGACTAACGGCGAAATGTTTACTTTTAGTGCTGGGGAAGCCTGTATGATTCGGAATGGTAAATTAGCCGAACCTGTCCGGGATGTTACCCTATCTGGTAATGTGTTTACGACTTTAGCGGATATTGAGGGAATTGGTGATGATTTCTATTGGGATGAGTCAGGAGGTTGCGGAAAAGGAGGTCAAAATGGGCTACCTGTAGGCTGTGGTGGCCCTAGTTTGCGTATCCGTAATGTGGTTGTGGGAGGAGAAGCATCATAAATTAATTAAAAGCCTCTAAAAGCCACTACCACCCCCACCCCCACCACTACTACCCCCACCAAAACTCCCACCACTACTACTACCCCCACCAAAACTCCCACCACTACTACCGCTACTTCCACCACTACTGGAGGATGATGATAAGCTGGGAATTGTGTGGTCGGTTTTTTTATTGTAGTTGCAACATTTACATTGATAGGTAGTCCGTAGGAGTCCTGTACTATATTGAGTGGGTGAGACGACGGTTTGTGATGTGCTGGTTACGGTTAATTCTTTACCAACAGGACATTCTGAATGGCTGGGCTTGTTAACGTAGGCTTTTAGATAGATAGTATCGCGACTCAGTGCGCCTACTTCAGGACTCCACCACGCCTCAAAACTAACATTTCCGAGTTTGGCGGCTACCTGTTCATGGTCTGTTAATAGGGGTTGGAGTTCTGCGGGTTCTAAGGGGTCTAGGAAAACTTGTGAATCAGTATTATAAACAGGACGGAATGAACGCTGATTTTTGTTTTTCTTAAAACGCCATTCAATGAGTTGAGAACTGATGGTAAAACAGCCAATCAAACTAATTAGAGATGTTATAATTATTCCCGATTTAATTATGCCAATCCCTGATTCTTGATAGTATATTAACCACCCTATTAACCAAAAAAATAACCACCCTATTAACCAAAAAAAGAAACCTATGGACAAAATACCTACACAGAATACCATAATGATGAGCTGATTAATTTTGGTGGGCTGATTAATTTTGGTGGGCTGATTAATTTTGGTCATTGATACTAAGATAGTTTTATACGCTTTTTTATACGCTTTATCCACCAGGATTATAAACAATATAGCTATCAGAGCCACCACTGAAAATGGAGCTAATTGTGGGGTTAGATACAACATCCATAATACGGGGATAGCAGTTAAGGCAAATAATACACAAAATATACCTAAGCGGACATAAGTATAAGCGCCAGTTTCACAGGGGTCAAATGTTGTAATCCGCTGATAGTCTCCAGGCTTAACCAAAATAGGTTTTTGGGCTTCACGGCTGGCTAAATTATAAAAACCATATGATAATAACCCGGCTGAACCTGTCAACAACCAAACTAAATTAGGGATATCTATAGGAGGTTGAAGGCTGGCATCAAAAACCTGGTATTCTACGGCTTGAATTAAGGCTTGAGTTCCGGCTAAAATGCCATCATTAAAATTATCATTCCTCAAATAAGGCACTACATGATTATCAAGAATTCGCCCGACTCTCGCATCAGGTAAAACTCTCTCAATACCGTATCCGGTCTCAATTTCTACACGGCGATCGCCTACAGATGTTAAAAATAAAAGACCGTTATCTTGACCCTGTTTACCAATTCCCCAATGATTAAATAGTGCAGTGGTAAAGGCTTTAGGGGAAGGATAAGACCCGGTTTCAGGAACTGTCACTACAGCAATTTCTGTCCCGTTTTTTTCTTCGAGTTCAAAAATCATCTGATTTAATCGGTCTTCTGTTTCATTGCTGAGAACATTCGCCATATCTGTCACCCATCCCCCATATACTTCTTGAGGATTAGGAACTTCTGAGGGAGTGAGACTATAACTGACGGAAGGCTGTGATATAACGATGATGCTAAAACAGAGAATTCCTAAGCACCATACTCCTAAAATGCGACCGTAGCGCTGGATACTGTTAATTTTCATAATTCCAGGTTAACTCATCAGCAAGTTATGTTATATTATAAGGACATACAATCAGCAGAGGAGCAATTCTTTAAGAAAACTTAATTTTTGGGGGAGGAAGATTGATGAATGATGCTGATAGCAATATTCCCGACCGACTCGCGCCAGAAGTGTTAGAAGTGGCTTCTCGGTTGTATCAGGAAGCTATTGATAGTTATTCGATCGCCGAACTTCAGGAAGCAGGTGCGGAGGTTTCTATTCCGCCAGAATTTATCGAAAAAGCGATCGCCGAAATTCAACAACAGCGCCAACTAGAAGCGATCGCCCAACAAAAAGCCACCCAACTCAAATCTGGGTTAACATTAGGGGGCACAGTTTTCGCCATAGTAACAGTATTATGGACTATTGTTACTTATAATTCAATTTCAGCCAGGTATCAGCAAACCCAAGCATCCTGGAGTCAAGTAGAAAACCAACTCCAGCGGCGGGCTGATTTAATTCCGAATTTATTAGCTGTAACTCAAGCGCAAGCACAACACGAACAGCAAATTATTAACCTGTTAATTGAATCGAGGGAACAGTTTGTACAAGCCAATTCTGCATCGGAAAAATTAGTAGCTAATGATGAAATGAATTTAGCTATTAGGCAATTTAATCAGTATGTAGTCAGCCAGCCCCAACTGGGTTATTCCCCGGCTTTTATCGGTCTTATGTATGAATTAGCTGGGACAGAAAACCGCATAGCTACTGAAAGACAAAGATATAACCAAACTGTCCAAGAATATAATCAATACCTCCGACGTTTTCCTAACTCCATAGTTGGTAATATTTTTAATTTTGAGGAAAAGCCGTTTTTTCGGGCTGAAAATACCCAGGTTCCTAAGATTGAATAAAAGCAGAAAGTCAACCGCCATCTAGTCAAAATTAATCCTATAGGAGGTTGACAAAATCGGATATTTATGATATGAAAAGGGATTTTTAATCAACCCAATTTTTAGCCCTACTGATGGCGCGTGTCCACATAATAAAATTATCGCGCGCCTGTGCGGAGCCTCCTCCGGGTTCAAATATGCGATCGACTTGGCGGCGAGAAATCAAATCCTGATAACTATCCCAAAAACCGATCGCCAAACCCGCACCAAAAGCGGCCCCTTGGGCGGTAGCATCCAAAATGGCGGGACGTTCGACAGGAATACCCAACAAATCGGCTTGAAACTGCATCAAAAAATTATTTCGGGAAGCGCCGCCATCAACCTTCAGCAGAGAAATAGAAGTTTGACAATCCTTATTCATAGCTTCGACCACCTCACCGACTTGATAAGCGATCGACTCCAAAACCGATCGCACCAAATGCTGTCGCTGTACACCGCCAGTAATACCCATAAAAGCCCCCCTAGCGCTCATATCCCAGTGAGGAGCTCCCAACCCGCTGAGGGCTGGCACAAAATAAACCCCATTAGTATCATGAACCTCGCGACACAGTCCCTCAGTTTCCGCCGCCGAATCAATCAATTTAATCCCATCTCGCAGCCATTGAATACAAGCGCCGGTGGTGAACATCGCCCCCTCCAGAGCATAATTTGCCGAAATCGGGCGGTCTCCCTGCTGTTGAGTCCATGCCATAGTAGACAAAAGTTGATTATGCGATCGCGTCAAAATCTCCCCAGTCTGAGAAATCAGAAAACATCCCGTCCCATAGGTACATTTCAACATCCCCGGCTGGTCGCAACCGTGAGCAAATAAAGCAGCCTGCTGGTCTCCCAAAATAGCCGTAATCGGAATTTCCACCCCCAATAGATTCGGGTCAGTTTTACCAAAAAAGCCGATACTGGGTTTAATTTCCGGCATGATATGGGGAGGAATGCCAAACAAATCCAGCAAAAGCGGACCCCAATCACCCCGATCCAAATTCATTAACATAGTACGGCTGGCGTTGCTGTGGTCTGTAGCGTGAACCTTTCCCCCCGTAAGTTTCCATAGCGCCCAGGTATCAACAGTTCCGGCTAAGACATTATCCAAATTGACCTGGGGCTTTTCTCGTTTTACCCAGTCAAGTAACCAAGCCAATTTAGTTGCCGAAAAATAGGCATCAACCACCAATCCTGTGCGTTCTTGAATTTCCTGAGCCTTTCCTTGCTCGGCTAATTCTCGGCATTTAGCAGCCGTGCGGCGATCCTGCCAAACGATCGCATTATGAAGAGGCTCTCCCGTCGTCTTATCCCACAACATACAGGTTTCGCGCTGCACCGTCAAACCAATAGCTTGCACTTGGGTAGGAGAAATCCCCGTATCCCGAAATACCCGTTGCATCATCTCATAGGTATCTTCCCAAATCTGTTCCGGGTCATGTTCCAACCAACCCGGTTGAGGATAATGTTGTGTAAGTTCTTTATAAGCCTGACCTGCGATGGAACCTTCAGCATTAAACAAAATCGCCCGATTGCCTGTTGTGCCTAAATCCAGGGCTAAAATATATTGAGTATTTAGTGTAGTCATGAGCATTTCTTTGAGAAAACTTACTGCACCAATCAATGCAGATCTGTTTCCATGTATATCAAGATTAGCGATCGCCTCGCTGGGTTCTTACCAATTCTTGACACTCTGGAGAAACTGAGCCGATCTGAGATCCCGAATCTCGCCAAGTTTCCAATGTAGCTATTGTTAGTGCCATAATGGAACCGCCCGCCGTTATCAGGGTTCAATACTCCTATCGTCGTCCTCACACATGATCATGCTGATGAATAGATTACCCAAACACCCACAACTGCTATTGTGGAAACAGTCCGCGTCTGGCTGTAGTTCTGGTAGCCGAAAAATTACCCATCTAGCGGGAGTTATCATAGCGATCGCCATCCTTCCATTTTTATCTATCGGGGGTATCTTCAGCCCCTATCCAGGGAACGCCCAAAATCCCAGAGGTTCTGGTCAAGCCATGACCGTCCGTTCCGATATACAGGAAGCCGATGCTAACACCGGAATTGTCACCGCTAGGGGAAACGTACAAATAGACTACCCCGCCCGTCAAATTCAAGCCACCGCCGCCCAAGCCCAATATTTCAGCCAGGAACGTCGCATCATCCTGAGCGGGAATGTTTTAGTTTTACAAAATGGTAACACTATCCGAGGAGAAACCGTCACCTATCTAATTGATGAAGGGCGATTTATCGCCACTCCCCGCCAAGGCGGACAGGTCGAGTCAATTTATTTGCTTCCCGACAACCAAAACAACGCTGCCGCTCAACCATTTAACCCCGCCCCCCCCTTTCAAACCCCTTTAGGTTCCCCATAGAATTCAACTTGATGGGTAATCAGGAATATATTTCTGTTGTATTGTCACCTGTGTAATCCCTGTTCCCCGTTGCCTGCTATAACTATCTATATCACCGTTAACAGCCTGTGGCGCTATACTCAAATTTTGTCAAACAGCAATGAAAATCGTGCTGGAAAACATCCATAAGTCCTATGGAAAGCGCACTATTGTTAGTCGCGTGAATCTATCTATCTCCCAGGGAGAAATTGTCGGTTTACTCGGTCCCAATGGTGCCGGAAAAACCACCACCTTTTATATAGCCACTGGATTAGAAAAGCCGACCCAGGGGCGCATTTATCTTGACGATCGCAATATTACCCACCTACCGATACACAAACGGGCCAGACTAGGTATCGGCTATTTAGCCCAAGAGGCCAGTATTTTCCGACATCTAAGTGTCCGTGACAATATTCTGTTAATTCTCCAACAAACCCGTGTCCCTCGCCGTCTATGGGAACATAGGCTTAATAGTCTGTTGCAGGATTTTCGGTTAGAAAAAGTCGCCAACAACTTAGGCGTGCAAGTTTCCGGGGGTGAAAGACGCAGGACAGAATTAGCCCGCGCCCTAGCATCAGGGCCATTACCGCCCCACTTTTTGCTATTGGACGAACCCTTTGCGGGCGTTGATCCGATCGCCGTATCAGAGATGCAAGCTATTGTTGCCAATTTACGCGATCGTAATATGGGCATTTTAATTACCGATCATAATGTTCGCGAAACCCTCGCCATTACCGATCGCGCTTATATCATGAGAGACGGACAGATTTTCGCATCAGGGGTAGCAGAAGAACTTTACAACAATCCCCTAGTGCGACAGTATTATCTTGGCGATAGTTTCCAATTATGAAATTAACCATTAGCAAATCTACATCTTCAAGTCCATGGCTACTACCCAGCCTATCGGTGTTAGATCGGTACATAATCCAAGAATTAATACCTCCCTTTATCTTTGGAGTAGGATTATTTACCTCAGTTGCTGTCACTGTTGGGACTGTCTTTGAATTAGTCCGCCGCGTCGCCGAATCAGGACTACCAGTCAGTGTGGCTTTTCAGGTATTCCTGTTAAAAATGCCCGATTTTATGGTCTTGGCTTTTCCCATGTCAATGATTTTAACCACATTGATGGTATATGGGCGACTGTCTAGCGATAGTGAATTAATTGCCATTCGTAGTTGTGGAATCAGTCTTTATCGCCTAGTAATTCCCGCAATTATTTTTAGTTTTGTTGTCACCGGAATGACCTTCGCCTTTAATGAAATTATCGTGCCAGCAGCCAACTTTCAGGCGACAATGACCCTACAAAAAGCCTTGAATGAAGACGCACTCAATATCAGTTCAACTAACATATTTTTCCCCGAGTATGAACGAGTTAGCGTCGAGGGTACTAACCGCCGCGTTAATGTTTTAAGGCGGCTTTTTTATGCCGAAGAATTTGCCGATGGCAAAATGTCAGGAGTCACAATTTTAGATCGTTCCCGCGCCGGAATCACCCAAATTATTTCATCAAGAACCGCCATTTGGAACCCCCAAGAAAGCACCTGGGATTTCTATAACGGCACCGTTTATATTGTAGACCCAGATGGTTCTTATCGTAATATTGCCCGGTTCGACCATAAACAATTACACCTTTCCCGTGTTCCCCTAGACCTAGCCAGCCAAGACCGCGACTATGGGGAAATGAATATCGCCCAAACCAAAGAATACCTAGAATTGATGAAACTCAGTGGCGATCAGGCAAAAATCCTGAAAACCAAAGTACGCATTCAACAAAAATACGCCCTTCCCTTTGTCTGTGTAGTGTTTGGACTGCTGGGGTCTTCCCTCGGTTCTCGTCCAGGACGCACCAACCGCGCCACCAGTTTCGGGATCAGCGTTATGATTATATTTGCCTATTATTTACTATCTTTTATTACTGGTGCAATAGGCCAAAAAGGAATTATTAGCCCATTTATGGCAGCTTGGCTACCAACAATGTTGGGTTTAGGAGTATCTGGCTTTTTGTTGTACCGCAGTGCCGAATAATTAATCAATGACCACAACTCCCAATTTAGTTACCTCCCAGATTACCATTCGTCCCTACCGCGATCGCGACTGGGAAGAAGTCTGTCAAGTTCACGATCGCGCCCAACCCGCCGAATTTGCCGGATCTTGTGATTTAAAAGGGATGCGACCCCTCTCGGAAAATCCCTATATTGCCCGTATTTTCCCCCTCTGTCGCAAGTTTGTCGCCTGTGACGGCAAAAAAGTCATTGGGATTATGGCAATCTACCAAGGCTATATTATCCTGTTGTACATCGATCCAGATTATCAACACCAAGGTATCGGGTGCCGCCTTTTGCGTTTAGCGATTAATTTAATCGGTTCCCCAGCTTGGACTATTGTAATGGCGGGAAATCAAAACGCGATTCGATTTTATGAAAAAGCCGGATTTGTCAAAGTCGAAACCTTTGAAAATACTGTTTCTGGCTATCCCTGTACCTTTATCCGCATGAAACGCGCTTACGGTGAGGGTTCCGCCGCCCAGGATTCTCCCAGAACCCGCCCCTACCCCTTGTGATTAAATACCATGCAATATCCATCCCCAACCCTAAATATTCCCCCCTATACTTGGAACCGTCCCATAGGCTTAGGATGGGAAAAACCCTATACAGTACGCTACCCTAGTAATTTAGATGATGGTCCCTTTCATGGAATGCCTTTAGGGGGTTTTGGCGCTGGTTGCATTGGTCGGTCTCATCGGGGAGACTTTAATCTATGGCATCTTGATGGTGGGGAACATATCTTTCGCCCCCTTCCTGGCTGTCAATTTAGCGTTTTTGAGGAAATCGACGGTAAACGACAAGCCTACGCCCTATCTACCCAACCTCCCGAAGATGGTAGCTTATCAACATGGAATTGGTATCCTAGTTCCGATCAGCATACCCAAACCGGAACCTATCACGCCCTTTACCCCCGCAGTTGGTTTGTTTATGAAAATGTCTTTCAAACTCAATTAACCTGTGAACAGTTTTCCCCGGTGTGGGGCGGAAATTACCAGGAAACCAGTTATCCTGTGGCGGTGTTTGAGTGGATAGCCCACAACCCCACCGATAAACTAATTATCCTCAGTATTTTATTAACCTGGGAAAATACCATCGGCTGGTTTACTAATCGTTTAGACACTCCCGCCGTGAAAGTGCGCGATGATGGTAGTCCCGTTTACGAATATCAGCCGCGCTGGGGAGATAGCCAGGATAATTGTAATCACTTTGTGGAAGACTTCCACCGTGTTGGTTGTGTGATGACTCGCTTGAATATTAATGACCAACTCGGAGAAGGGGACGGTCAAATGGCGATCGCCACTATTACTAACCCTGTCGTTGAGGTATATTGTCACAACCGTTGGAGGCCCTCCGGTAATGGTTACGATATTTGGGAATATTTTTCTCAGGATGGGTCCCTGATTGATATACACGATGACGGGCCCGCCCTTGAAGGTGAAAGAATTGGCGCGGCTTTGGCCGTCCGTTGTATCCTCAGACCCGGAAAAACTCGCAAAATTCCCTTTTTTATCGCCTGGGATTTACCTGTGACTGAGTTTGAGGCGGGAGTTACTTACTACCGCCACTATACCGATTTTTTTGGGCGCAATGGTCGTAACGCTTGGTCAATGATTCGGACAGCTATGAAGCATTCCGATACCTGGCGCGAGAATATCGAAGCATGGCAAAATCCAATTCTCAATCGCCAAGATTTACCCCCTTGGTTCAAAATGGCTTTGTTTAATGAACTTTATCTACTGACGGACGGGGGGAGTCTATGGACTGCTATTGATGAGGATGAGCCTTGGGGACGGTTTGCTGTCCTTGAATGCTTGGATTATCGGTGGTATGAAAGTCTCGATGTGCGCCTATATGGGTCCTTTGGTTTGTTGATGTGGTGGCCAGAATTGGAAAAATCCGTGATGCGGGCTTTTGCTAAGGCGATCGCTACTGATGATGATACCCCCAGAATTATTGGTTACAATCAAGCCTCAGCTATTCGGAAAGCTGCTGGGGCGACTCCCCATGACTTGGGGGCTCCTAATGAACATCCTTGGGAAAAGACTAACTACACCAGTTATCAGGATTGCAATTTGTGGAAAGATTTACCCTGTGATTTTGTCTTGCAGGTATATCGCGATTATCTGCTAACAGGGGCCGATGATATTCAGTTTTTGGTAGAATGTTGGCCGGCGATCGTCCAAACTCTCGATTATCTCAAAACCTTCGATCGCGATCGTGATTGTATCCCAGAAAATGGCGGCGCACCAGATCAGACTTTTGATGATTGGCGAATGATGGGGATTAGCGCCTATTGTGGGGGCTTATGGTTAGCCGCATTGGAAGCCGCTATTGCCATCGCAAATATCCTACTTTCCCATCATAGTGATATCACCCCAGATACAACTAAGGCGATCGCTACCTGGACTAATTGGTTAGAGACCGCTAAACCTCTTTATGACCAAACTCTCTGGAATGGTAGCTACTACAATCTTGACAGTCAGAGTGGATCTGATGTCGTCATGGCCGATCAACTTTGTGGTCAGTTTTATGCCGCCTTATTAGGTTTGCCCGATATTGTCCCCCACCATCGCGCACGAGTGGCGCTACAAACCATTTATCAAGCCTGCTTCCAGAATTTTCATAATGGCAAGTTTGGAGCCGCTAACGGTGTCAGAACTACCGGAGAACCCATTAATCCTCAAGATACCCACCCCCTAGAGGTATGGACCGGCATTAATTTCGGTCTAGGTGCTTTCCTTATTCAAATGGGGATGAAAGAAGAGGCTTTTCAACTCGCCGAAGCCGTTATCACTCAAGTATATCAAAACGGCCTCCAGTTCCGCACCCCAGAAGCTATTACCGCCGCCGGAACTTTCCGCGCTAGTCACTATCTCCGCGCTATGGCAATTTGGGCTATGTATTATCAAATACAACACCCCTAGTTAATTATTCTGGTGCGTCAGCCATCCAACTATTTGTGGCCATCATGATGATTCTATCTGACGCACCCTACCCCCTACCCATGTCTAATCATGATTACTGTGGTCGTCTGACCCACCAAGGGTGTTAATTATTCTGGTGCGTCAGCCATCCAACTATTTTGTGGCGTTATGGTCGAAAGGGAAGTCGCCTTCCCCAACTCCAATTCCAAACCGTGCTTGATACTTTCACATCACACGGATCCTGATGTGGATACCCCTTTTGACATCGGGAACAGGGTAACAACTTCCTGCTTTGTGACTTCAACTTTTAGATCTATAGCACAAGACAGAAAAGTTAGGACGTATAATGGCAAGGATATCTACAGAAGACCCAAAAGGCCAGCCCCCTACAGTTACGACCTTAGACAAAAAGTTATTAATGCAATTGAACTAGACGGTATACCCAAAACCGAAGCCAGTCAAGTTTTCCATGTCAGCAGGAACACTATCAATCTCTGACTGCAAAGAAAAGCACAGACCGGAGACTTCCTCCCTAAACCTAATCGCCCACCTGGCAATAACCACCAAATTACCGACTGGCATAAATTCAAGGCTTTTGCCCAAGAGCATGGCCACAAAACCTCCGCTCAAATGGCTCAACTTTGGGATGACGACATCTCTCCTCGCACCATATCCAGAGCCTTGAAGAAAATTGGCTTCACCAGAAAAAAAACTTACGGCTACCAAGAACGTGATCAGCAACAGCGAGAGGCGTTTATTGCTCAGATTCAACATATGGAGCCGGAAGGGTTGGTTTACCTCGATGAAGCTGGCATGAATAGTCAAGACTCGGATTATCCTTATGGTTACTGCCAGGAAGGACAACGCTTCCATACCCTCAAATCAGGGAAGAGGCAGGGCAGGGTGAGCTATATGGCCGCATGGTGTTATCAACAACTCTTAACTCCCTTTACCTTTGAGGGTTGTTGTAATCGGACAGTGTTTGAGTTGTGGTTGGAGTTCATCTTAATTCCAACATTGAAGCCAGGTCAGACTCTAGTATTGGACAATGCAACGTTTCATAAAGGGGGGCGGCAGGCTGAACTGGTGGAGGCAGCTCAATGCCGTTTACTCTATCTTCGGCCTTATTCGCCAGACCTCAACAAGATAGAGAAATGTTGGTCGTGGTTGAAAGCCCGCATTCGCCATTGCACGTGAGCAGTTTGATTCTCTCGATGAGGCCATGGATTCTGTTCTCAAGACTGCGTCCTAACCGTATTGACTAGTGCTATATTACCATGGTTCAGTCGGACATTCAGTTTCCTTAATCATAGATGGTTGGCAGTGGTCGAGTAGGAGGTAGGCTCCTCCACACGCCTTCCGTTCCCCACTTCAATCCTGGGGGGGTTATGATTCCCAAAACTGGGGGTGGCTATCGCCGTTACCCTCTGCTCTGTGATTTCTCGGTTCGCTTAGGACCTTGGGTTCCCTGCCTTGCTTAGTTCCCTAAGCGTCGGGACATGTAAACAGTTATGAGGATGGTCAGGAGTGCGCTCCTTATATCAAAATTCGGGGCTGTAATCCTCACCGGGTAGTGATTTCGGGCATTTCAGCCCTATTTCATACCCGAACGTCTCGCACCATACGCTTACATTTTTCACTACTGCCTGTGAGTAATATTGCTCACTTATTTATGGGCAGAGCATTAGAGGGGTTACAACGTTCCGTTTATACGGGCATTCCATCGTTAGATTTGTCCTATCCACCGGGGTACTTTTAAAAGTCTGTGAAGATGGTGTGTCGAAACCTCTTCTTTTCCCCTTGTTCTTTTGAACGCAGCGTATCAACCTATTTCGCTGCTTACTGATGACGGTGGTTCAAGCCAGACATTCGGTTTCCCTAATCATGGATGGTTGGCAGTGGTCGCATCTTGGTAGTGAGTTCTACCTCACGCCTTCCGTTCCCCGCTTCAATCCTGGAGTTATGATTTCCAAAACTGGGGGTGGCTAACGCCGTTACTCTCTACTCCCTGCTATATCATGGAGTCTACACTCTCCAATCAAAACAGTTTGTTTATGACCTTGAGTCCCCTGCCTTGTTTGGAAGGTTGTCTTTCCAAACGTTGGGACATATAAACAGTTATGGGGATGGTCAGGAGCGAGCTCCTTATATTCAACCAAGGGGCTGAAATTCCTACCAGGAGGTTATTTCGGGTATCTCAACCCTATTTCATGCCTGAACGTCTCGCACCAACATTATCAGAAAATTATAATAATATTTAGTATTTGAGACTTACAGCCATATAGTTATCTGTTGAGAGATTATATTCTCCAGGCGATCGCTATATAAATCCCCCCTTCCAGCTATAATCTAGCTAGGCTATTATTGACAACCCAGACACCTACATCTGTAGGAAATTACCCCCATTGATGAATGTCCTAGTATCCGATAGATAATGGCTAGAGTATTTCACCATAGTAATATTTGGGAAAAAATTGATGATGAACACACCTAATTTTTTGTCAATTCAATCCTGGAAACAGTCAGAATTTTGGCTGATGGCGATCGCCGGAGGTCTAATGTCAATTCACCTGACCCTAATTTATCATCGTAATAACGTCAGCTTTTTGGCATTAAGTCTCATGTTTTGGTTATCTGCCTTTTCTTTAGTATGGGATAAACGCCAGGAACTCGCCAAGCAAACCAGCAGCCCCTTAGCCACCTTATTAGGGATGCTAATAATTGCCATGGTTTTGCTAAAAAGTGCCACCCGTCCCACTTCCAACTGGTTAGGAGTTTCGCCATTTATATCAGCCATTGGCTGGAGTTTAATAGCTTCCGGTTTCAGTGGCTTTCGGGAATACTGGCGGGAACTAACAATCTTGTTTTTTCTAGGTGTTCCCAAAGTATTTATTTGGCCGTTGGTAGATATTTCAGGCATTACTGCTAAATTTGCCACCTTAATTTTATGGTACTCTGGGGCTGATGTTTCTCTGGATCAATTTAACGTCATGCTGCCCGATGGAGGGGTGAGTGTCAATATGGGATGTTCCGGGTTAGAAGGAATGTTTTACCTGTTAGGATTATCAGTGCTATTTATGGTGATGTTTCCCTTAGAAGGACTCTGGAAAAAAATTATTATTCCGGTGGTAGCAGTATTAATTAGTTTTGTAGTCAATGGATTTCGGATTGTCTTATTAGCTGTGCTGGCTAATGCCCACAAACCCGCAGCAGTTTATTACTGGCACGTCGGAGAAGGTTCTCTGATATTTTCGATGATTTCCGTGGCATTGTTTGGCTGTTTTTGTTGGTTTATGATTAAACAGGATACACCACCAACTAATCAAGATACCCCCAGCCAATAAATTATGAAAATCTGGGAAAATGTGCGAATTTCATTACTTGTGCTAACATTTGGGGGAGTAGTTATAGTTCTAGGAAAATCAATCCTAGAACCCCAGAAAACTACTGAGCAAGTTGTCGAACTCTTTACCTTTCCGGCGATCGTCCCTTTACCAGGATGGCAGCATCAGGAAAGTGAAGCACTGACAGAACCCTGGGGAAATATTTATCGTTATCAGCAGAATGATAAAATTCTACAGATAGAAATGCGATATGTTGATCATCCCCATCCCAATGAGAAACTGTTTCGCCAGTACGATCCAAGGGATGCTTCTGTTACGGCACAATTTCCGACACTAACTCGCACCAATAGTACAGGTTCCTATAGCCTTTCGGTTGACAATTCCCGTGTCTACCTTCGCTCTTGTATTAATCCAAGAGGTCCCAGTGCTATCACCTATGAACAGTTCATTCAAAACCGCTATACCTATGACTTACAGTTGTCCAGAATTATACCAGTTTTGATGGGAGAAGAACCCCTCAGAGATCACCGCTGTTTGTGGTCTCATTTATCACTGCCAATGTCCGATAATTATTTTGAGGAAACTTACCCAATTTTAGAGGAAGTTTGGCAAGTTTGGTATCAGTGGTGGCATCCTCGATTCCCTCAACTTGAGCGCTGATTATACCCCTTCTCAATTTACAACTTTTAAACCTATGACTCAATCTGAACAGCCTCTGAATGATAAAGTAGAGGTACTTTGGAAGTTTAGTTCTAACCTGTTAAAAACCATTCCTCCCCTGCGATCGGTGGGCTACGGGTTATTATTTTTATCAATGTTAGATTTGCTGACAATTATACTTCCTCCTCAATTGATGAACCCGGTTTGGGAGTTTCAAACTATGGGTGGGATTGTGGAAAGGTCTGCTGTTCCTCTCATTTCTCTGGTGTTTATTTTCTTTGGTGAACGCAATTTACGAGGTCGCTTTGAAGAACCTTTGTTAATGTTCATTTCTTGGTTTTCTTTACTGTTAGGTGTACTATTTATTTTAATGGTTCCCCTAGGAATTTTCAACACTCTCAGAATTGAGCAACAAAGCAGTGAGCAAATTGATAGTCAAGTGGAACAACGCATCACCGATATTCAAACGGTTCAGGAGCAGTTAGAACAGACGACATCAGAAGACCAAATGCGGGAACTTCTCAGCCGTCTGGATACCCAAGGACGCTCTCCTGAGATTCAAAACCGCGAACAGGTGAACCAAATTAAACAGGAGCTTTCTGGTTTTCTGTCTACTACGGCGCAAAGGACTCAAATTGAAGCAGAACAAACCCGCAGAAACCGCAGAATTACCCTGTTAAAAAATTCGGTTAAGTGGAATATAGGGGCTTTGGTTTCCGGTGTCTTATTTGTGACTATTTGGAGAGGAACTGCTTGGGCTAGGAAAAAAGTTTAAGCAGCTACTTAGCCACTATTAAACGGGGGAAGAACTAGGCGATCGCATTGGTATCAACTTGGAGGAAATCCGAGAAATTAGTGCGATCGCATCTTCTTCTAAAGACTGATAATTAGAAGGGAAAGGATAACGCCCCTGTCTATCAGGCTTCAGATAAACAAAATCACAGACAGCCCGCCGGAAATTAGTCTGATTATTAATCTTTAATTGGTCTATACATACTCCCGTCAGTGTAGCCTGCTCAAAATTTGCATGGAAGGCTAAAGCATTGGACAAATTTACTTCTTCGAGGTTGGCGCGAGTTAAATTAGCATTTTCCAGGTTAGCCGACCGTAAATCTGCACCTAATAAATTAGCTGTTAATAGATTAGCTTTACACCATTTAGTTTCACTGGCGATCGCTCCCATTAATTGCGATCGGTAAAGGTTTGCGCCACTGAAATTAGCACCCCGGAGATCCGCACCTCGGAAATCTACACCCACCAAATGAGCATTAGTAAAATTTACATTTCGCAAATCAGCACCTTTAAAACTCGACCCCTGTAAATAAGCTCCAGAAAAATCAGCCTCTTTCAAATAAGCCCCATCAAACTGAGCTTGATCTCCCTCAACCTTTGGGAAACTTCCCCTTAAACAATAGGCTCCTTTTAAATCCGTATCTGTCAGGTTAGCACCACTAAAATCAACCCCTTTGAGATACATTCCTTTGAGGTTAGCATTCATCATATCTGGGTCCACTTCTGGGTAATCTTCTCGCCATTTATTCCAAACGGCAACTCCTCGTCTCAAGCAGGTTAACTGTTCCTGGTTCACCACTGTTAAGCCACTCCCCCATGTAGGTTCTACTGAATATTCAGGAATTTGAAAAGTTGCTAATTTGGACATATATACCACCCTCAATTTCTGGGATTATTTGTATTTATAAAACATATCTGAGGCGATCATATCATCAATTTTATTGATATAAAAATCAATTATAGATGGTTGGAGATATCTATAGAGATCCATATCAATCTAATTTACACCTGAGCTAAATGGTATATGTACTTAATATTTTTGTCAGTGGTGTTAAGTTATCCTCATAATCTAATTTACACACTATAGAGTGTAGCACCATAAGGGCCCGAAAAACATCTACCTTGAGAATGATGATCACCTCAGATATAATTGCTACTATCGCTGACCTTCAATTAATTGTTACAGCCATGATTATACAGTTGTTAATATAATTTAAACTCATGTTAACCATAGCACACAACCAGGTTAAACCGTAGCAGCAATAGCTAAATCAGCACCAGGTAGGGAATTGGGTAACTTTTTCCTAAAAAGTGGGACTTTTTATTGACATTGCCTAAATCGATGATTAGACTGGTGTTAAATCCAGAAAAACCATAGCAGTCTGAGGGGTGCGTCACCCTACAGGGGCTTTGGTTACCAGTGATCGCATAGCCTGTGGGTAGCAGGTACTCTCCATCGTCATTTTGTGAGGAATTTCAAGATATGGAAGCTGTTCTGATTGGTGTTATCCTACTAGGATTAATATGGCGAACCGAACCCGCTCCAGCCAAAAAACCACCGCCTCCCAAGCGATTTTATGTTGATAAAAAAATTCTCAAAAGGGTTACCACTAAAGGTAAATTCCCGGAAAACTGGGGCGACCCAGATGATGATTAGGATTTAATCACCAGTTGATTATACTCAGTGAATCATGAGTAATCAGACCAGATAAACTCTCAGATATTTTGATTTTGTTCAGGGATAAATCAGCTTGATGGCGCTGCATTAAGCATCACTAAAATTACCCATAATTATTGAGATAATTAACCCGGTTAATCAGGTATTGGGTGCATCCAAAAACCGGGTTAATGTGAAGGTATGGGTTAATTAATCATCAGAAAGTAAACTAGCTAATAATGCTTTTTGGGCGTGCATTCGGTTTTCCGCCTGGTCCCAAACCCGCGATCGCACTCCTTCAATTACCCCATCAGTAATTTCCTCATCTCGATGAGCAGGTAAACAATGGAGAACGATCGCATCATCATCAGCCTTAGCTAATAGACTTTCATTGACCTGAAAAGGCATAAATAAAGGAATACGATCATCCGCCTCACTCTCCTGACCCATACTCGCCCAAACATCAGTATATAAGACATGAGATCCCTTGGCAGCTTCAGCCGGATCATCAGTAATAATCACCTCAGTTTTACCAGCAGCGATCGCCTTAGCCTGTTCGACAATTTCGGGATTTGGGGGATACTGAGAGGGGGTAGCAATTCTAATATTCATCCCCACCATAGCACAACCCAAGAGCAGGGAATGAGCCATATTATTAGCCCCATCCCCAAAATAAGTTAAAGTCAGTCCAGCCATGCGATTAAAACATTCCTGAACCGTCATCAAATCCGCCAAAACTTGACAAGGATGCTCCCGATCTGTGAGAGCATTAATTACCGGAATTTCCGCATAACTAGCAAAAGTTTCCAAATCCTTTTGTGCAAAAGTCCGAATAGCGATCGCATCTAAATATCTACCCAATACCCGCGCCGTATCAACCAAAGGTTCCCCCCGACTCACCTGAGTAACGCTAGGATTTAAATCAATTATATGTCCCCCCAATTGATACATAGCCACCGAGAAACTGACACGGGTACGAGTCGAAGCCTTAGAAAACATCAACCCCAAAACCTTCCGTCGTTGTAGTTTCCGCATTCCCGACTTTAACTGAATTCCCAAAGATAACACCGAGTGCAATTCAGCCACAGTCAAATCAGCCAAACTCAGCAAATCTCGTCCTTTTAATGATTCCATAATTGCTCCTAATTATTTGAATATGGCGATCGCCCCATCAAGCAAATCACATCCCTGCTCAACCGTCTCAACTTTAGCCAGTTGTTCCCGCAGTTCATTTGCTCCTGGGAAACCTTTAGCATACCAAGTCATGTGTTTACGAGACTGATAAATACCACGCTGACCTTTGTACACCCAAAGTGCTTGTAAATGTTCCTTCGCACATTCTAAACGTTCAACCACTGTGGGCGCTGTCTTCATCTGGCCAGTTTTCAGGAAATAATCAATTTCCCCCACCAAAAACGGATAACCCAGAGTTCCCCGAGAACACATAACCCCATCAGCGCCAGTTTCCTGTAAACACTGAACCGCCGAGGACACCGAGACAATATCCCCATTAGCAATTACTGGAATTGATAAACTCTGCTTCACCCTAGCGATCCATTCCCAGTTAGCTTTCCCTGTATAGCCCTGAGCGCGAGTGCGTCCGTGAATAGTCAACATTTGCGCCCCCGCATCCTCCATGCGTTTGCTAAAATCTAAGATATTGATTTCGTCATCATCCCAACCCAAGCGAGTTTTGACAGTGATGGGAACTGATACAGCCTCGTTAAGCGATCGCACTATTTTCTCAGCGATTTCCGGTTGTCGTAACAGCGAAGAACCGCCGCCATTTTTAGTAATTTTATTCACCGGACAACCCATATTCACATCAATAGTATCCGCCCCTTCTTCCACAGCTTTTCGCGCCGCCTCCACCAAAAAATCCGGGCGACAATCAAATAATTGAATACTAATCGGACGTTCTCCCGGGTCAATTTCCATCAGAATTGGTAACTTCCGCACATGAATAATTTGGGAAGCGTGTACCATCTCTGTATACATCATCGAATTGGGAGCATAGCGCCTCACCAAGCGCCGAAATACCAAATCAGTCACCCCTGACAGAGGCGATTGTAACACCCTACTGTTTACCTCAAATTTGCCAATCTTTAGGGGTGAAGATAGCCGTTCTTTTAATTCAGGAGATAGGGCAGACATAGCCGGCATATAATTCAGGAAATCAAACTTTCATTATACACCAATATATAATAAACTGCCATCATTCATAAATCCTTGGGGAGTAATTTACCAGCCAGCCACAGACAACCGGGAGGGGGTTTCTGTTAGAGATGAGACCCCGTGGCTCAACCCCCACTGTTATAGTTATAGGAGTCGCCATACCAGATTACAATCTAAATTGTTACAATTATATCTCTTGTGGTTTACCATACCGCCATCATTCCCTGGAACCTCTAATTAGGAGAAATTACAGATGATTCAGATGCGTCAGCGTTCAACTCCGTGGATTCAACAAAAGTCACGTTTGATTATTGCTGGAATTGGTGCTTTTGGGGCTGCTATTACTTCGTATCTAACCATACAAGCACTACAGGAAGGACCCACTAGCTGTCCTACAGAAGGCTGTGAGAGTGTCCTAGATAGTCCCTATGCGGAAGTTTTTGGCTTACCTCTGGCTTTGTTTGGCTTTCTGGCTTATGTCTATATGATTGCTATGGCGGTTGTGCCACTATTTATTAGTTCAGAAACTCAGAAAACTTTGCGGACTAAAGTCGAAAATTACACCTGGTTACTGATGTTTGTAGGAGCCTGTTCTATGGCGATTTTCAGTAGCTATCTGATGTATATCATGGCTTTTGAAATCCAATCGATTTGCTGGTTTTGTATAGGTTCGGCGATCGCCTCTTTCAGTCTATTGGTATTAACTATCATTGGCCGTAATTGGGATGATATCGGTCAACTGGTTTTTTTAGGTGTCATTGTGGCTATGGTGACTATAATTAGCACTCTAGCTATTTATGCTCCCATTAAGAATCCATCCCTCAGTGATGGGAGTCAAAATTCTTATAATATCACCTCAGCTTCTAATCCAGATAATATCTCCCTGGCTCAACATTTAACTAATGTAGGTGCTGTGATGTATGGTGCTTACTGGTGTAATTTCTGTGAACAACAAAAACAGTTATTTGGTCAACAAGCCATCAATTATCTTACCTATATTGAATGCGACCCCGGTGGAGAAAATCCGCAACCGGATGTGTGTCAAGCTAAGGGTATTCCCGGATATCCAGCTTGGGAAATTAACGGTGAATTACATCCGGGGTTAATCTCTTTAGAACGTTTAGCACAATTAAGTGGTTACACTGGTTCCCGGAATTTTGGTAATTCCTAAAAAAAGCAGCTTTTTCGGGTGTGTCAGAATAGGTCAATCCCCATCATCACCCGATTCTTAAAAACTGACGCACCGATAACTACCATCAATGACATTTAGTAGGGTGCGTCAGAATAGGTCAATCCTAATCATTACCCAATTCTTAAAAACTGACGCACCGATAACTACCATCAATGACATTTAGTAGGGTGCGTCAGAATAGGTCAATCCTAATCATTACCCAATTCTTAAAAACTGACGCACCGATAACTACCATCAATGACATTTAGTAGGGTGCGTCAGAATAGGTCAATCCTAATCATTACCCAATTCTTAAAAACTGACGCACCGATAACTACCATCAATGACATTTAGTAGGGTGCGTCAGAATAGGTCAATCCTAATCATTACCCAATTCTTAAAAACTGACGCACCGATAACTACCATCAATGACATTTAGTAGGGTGCGTCAGAATAGGTGAATCCTAATCATTACCCAATTCTTAAAAACTGACGCACCGATAACTACCATCAATGACATTTAGTAGGGTGCGTCAGAATAGGTCAATCCTAATCATTACCCAATTCTTAAAAACTGACGCACCGATAACTACCATCAATGACATTTAGTAGGGTGCGTCAGAATAGGTCAATCCTAATCATTACCCAATTCTTAAAAACTGACGCACCGATAACTACCATCAATGACATTTAGTAGGGTGCGTCAGAATAGGTCAATCCTAATCATTACCCAATTCTTAAAAACTGACGCACCGATAACTACCATCAATGACATTTAGTAGGGTGCGTCAGAATAGGTCAATCCTAATCATTACCCAATTCTTAAAAACTGACGCACCGATAACTACCATCAATGACATTTAGTAGGGTGCGTCAGAATAGGTCAATCCTAATCATTACCCAATTCTTAAAAACTGACGCACCGATAACTACCATCAATGACATTTAGTAGGGTGCGTCAGAATAGTTCAATCCTAATCATTACCCAATTCTTAAAAACTGACGCACCGATAACTACCATCAATGACATTTAGTAGGGTGCGTCAGAATAGGTCAATCCTAATCATTACCCAATTCTTAAAAACTGACGCACCGATAACTACCATCAATGACATTTAGTAGGGTGCGTCAGAATAGTTCAATCCTAATCATTACCCAATTCTTAAAAACTGACGCACCGATAACTACCATCAATGACATTTAGTAGGGTGCGTCAGAATAGGTCAATCCTAATCATTACCCGATTCTTAAAAACTGACGCACCGATAACCTGGGTTTAAAAACTGACGCACCGATAACTACCATCAATGACATTTAGTAGGGTGCGTCAGAATAGTTCAATCCTAATCATTACCCGATTCTTAAAAACTGACGCACCGATAACCTGGGTCTACCATATAACCCCTAAATCCCAATTATCACCGGATGGTTAAAAACTGACGCACCTATAACCCTGGGTCTACAATAGAACCCATAAATAAAATGGTGCGGGTTTGATTATCGCGAATAGCCAGAAAAAATGGACGATTTACCACCATTGAAAATGGTTCAGGTATGGAGGGGGTACTTTCGGTAAATACGGTAACTGAAGTTACCGCCGCCGCTTCGGTTCCCTCCTCGTTAACCTCTACAAAAGTCTTATGTTTAACCTCAGAGATGCGTACATTATTATCTGGAGTCAGATTAGAAAAATCAGCTTGATTAGGGTCAAAAGCTATATCCATCCCCATGGATTTCAAACTATCGTTTAAACCGACTTCATACTCAAGTTGAAAACGGGGTAGTTGGATAGAACCTGGTCGCGATCGCATTTGCTTAATCCATTCTTCCCACTGGGTAGCATTCAACTGGGTATAAAAGCGATCGAGGCTGACATTTTCGCGGGGAAGAAATACATATAAACTAAATCTAGCATCATCAGCGTAGGGAAGGCTAATGCCTTGAAAATCGGAGTTTTCCAGATACAGATAATTGCCAAATTGAAACATGAGGGGATGGAGTTTTGTGCTACCATCAATCAGGGTAAAAGGCTGTTCTTGGGTGAGTTCTTTGTCAAATGGTTCCGACCACATACCCTTAAAATATATGGCATTAATTAGATACAGAATAGTTTGATTAGGGATAGTTTCGACAATCTGAGTAATTTTGCCATTAGTTTCCTGTTTAACCCAATCATTAATTTGGGATGGGGTATCAGGACTACTAAAATCAACTGCTGTGAGTTTAGCCTGATAAAACTGATTGATCCGGTCGAGAAAATCGGGTAAGAAAAAAGCCGACTGATGCAACCAAAGAGAATTAGCAATATTAATTTGCACATCTTCATCAAGGGCTGAAATTGACTGATTGAGAGCCAAATTAGCCTGATTTAGTTCTGCTAAACTGATATCCTGAACTTGCAACGTTTGAGCGATCGCCTCTTTAGTAGTTCCCGCCGCCCCATTATAGGTCATAGCCAGAGCATTAGTAATACTCGCCGGAGAAATAAAAATATTTTCCTGATTTTGATGCTGATAAACACGAGAAAACAGCCGAAACGCAAAACCCGTGTAAGCCGCCACTACTTGGTCATTCATAGCCATATTTTCGGTAGTTTGAGGTGCGGGTAAATCCGATATTAAATGGGAATCTGGGATTTGATCAATAGCCCAACCACTGACTGCTACCATAACAGCCGTGGCGATTAATAATCCCATGTATTGGCAATAATTAGCCCATAATTTTTTCATAAAAATCCGTAAGTTATCGCCTCCAAATATAGTATATTTCAGCTATTCGGATTGTATATGGTTGGCGGATCAACTCCAACCTGAGACCCAGCCAGGCAGCAGTTAGAGCCCCAGGAGAGGTGGGTAATATTATATGGTATCATAGCCGCCCAATATTCAACTAATTTAACCTTCCTAGAGCCAGTAAATAATGGTTATTTGTTAACCGAAATTGCCCAAGGGGGATAATTGATGCTATAATGTGGTTATAATTGTGGCATAGTTCCCCTATCAATGGGAAATGTTATAAATTACCGACAGTTTTATGGCCATTAGTCTCCTAGCTAAGATTGAAGCAATTTTGTACCTGAAAGGTCAAGCCTTGTCCTTGTCCGAGATTGTACAATTAGCTCAATGCGATCGCCCCCAAGCAGAAGAAGCCATAATTCAACTAATGTCAGATTATGCCCACCGGGATACGGCCTTAGAAATTGTGGAAACCAAGAAAGGTTACAGCCTGCAACTGCGCCAAGCCTACGGGGAACTAATGCACACCCTAGTACCACCAGAATTAGGTGTGGGGGCTTTACGGACTTTGGCAGCGATCGCCCTTAATGGTGGCATTACCCAAACCGATCTGGTAGAATTACGAGGTAGTGGTGCTTATCAGCACGTTCAGGAACTGGTAGAATTAGAATTCGTCACCAAACGACGACAACCCCAAGCCCGTTCCTATTGGTTACAGGTCAGCAAAAAATTCCATCAATACTTTCAACTAGACCAACTTCCCCAGCAACTGTCGCTAAATTTAAAGACAAATTTGCCAGAAGATAGCACAGCATCTAGTTAAATCGACTAAACTGGAATTAAAGTAGAACTAAAGTAGAGCAGACACTAACAAGTCACCTCATGGTTTTTAACTCCGACTTTCATTCGTCTAATGACCAAGAAATCTCTGAGAACCCCCTGTTGCACTATCTACAACATCAACATCCCGATGTTTTAGCCCACGTTGCTCAATCAGCCAGTCCAGAGATCAAAGAAATAATTTCCCGCAATGTCCAAGGTCTGGTAGGCGTTTTACCCTCAGATGACTTCGACGTACAAATCACAACCAATAGAGACAACCTGGCTGGCTTACTAGCTTCAGCCATGATGACCGGGTATTTTCTCCGTCAGATGGAGCAGCGTATGCACCTAGAGGAAAATATTTCCAGCACCCCGTCTTCCCGTTCCCAATCAACTAAACCAGAACGGGATTAACCGGATTAACCGGATTAAGGGGTAATAGTAATTTACCTCAAAGTCAGTCAACCCCTGACAAAGCGGAGTCTGGAGCCGCAGCCATCTGCACTTTAATGGTTTCGGTTTTTCCCAGACGGTCAATCTCAATTTCCAACTCTTGTCCCACCAGGGTAAATTGGATTTGCTCTTGGACTTGGGTGGGAGTGATAACCGGGCTGCCGGCGACTCGATTAATGATATCTCCCCGTTGAATACCAGCATTAGCAGCGGGAGAGCCTTCGACCACCCGAACCACTAACACTCCCCTATCCTTAGTCAGTTTAAGATTGAGTTGCTGATCGATCTCCTCCTTAATGGTGGGGTTAAGGGCAACCATTTTCACCCCTAGGAAGGAATGGTCTGCTCTCCCGTGGTCAAATAATTGATTAGCAATTCGCAGGGCGGTTTCAATAGGGATAGCAAAGCCCAAACCTTGAGCATTAGAACGAATAGCGGTATTAATGCCAATAACTTGACCCCGATCATTTAACAGGGGACCTCCTGAGTTACCAGGGTTAATAGCAGCATCAGTTTGAATAAAGCGCACCCGTTTATTAGGGATACCGACCTGAGAACTCGATCGCCCAATGGCACTAATAATTCCCACAGTTACGGTATTATCCAAACCGAGGGGATTACCAATAGCGATCGCCCACTGACCGGGAATCAACCCCTCAGAAACACCAATAGGAGCTGTAGGTAAATCCTGGGCTTCAATTTTGACCACAGCAATATCAGTTAAGTCATCAACCCCCCTCACCTGACCTTGAAACACGCGACCATCGTTAAGAGTGACACGGACTATATTAGCCCCATCGACCACATGAGCGTTAGTAATCAGACGACCATCAGAACTGATAATAAATCCCGAACCTGTTCCCCGCTGTAACCGTTCATGCTCCTGGGGAATGCGATCGCCAAAAAACCGCTTAAACAGGGGATGATTCAAAGCATCTGGTAAATTTTTAGAAGCAGTCCGCACAGCATCAATACGAATCACCGAATGTCCCACCTTTTGGACAGCTTCAGCGATAAAATTGGAGTTATTGCGTGCAGCAATAGGACTCTGACGGTAGTAGGGTGGCGTTTCCGGGGACACTTCTCGAACCACGGGGACGGCGGGAGAATTAGTCACCAGATGATTAGCATATAAATAGCGACCACCGATTAAACCAGTACCGCCCCCGATCGAAAGTAGGGCCAGATACACGGTTAACTGCCTAAAAGATAAATCCATGTTTAAATATTCCGACCGGATCGATATCTCTAAATCAAATGAACCCCAGCGATGAAGCTAAGTTCCTTGCCTCAATTTTAGCAATTGTATCCGAGCCTCGGCTATATTAAAGCCAATATTGCCCTGCTGTAACTAATTAACGAAGTTAATACGGACTGAATATGATCTGCAAGTCAGCCTTGATCTCTGTTATCTTCCTAGGTGCGATCGCCCCTGTGGGACTAGCTAACGTATTTTCCCAGGAAGCCCGAGAAGTTTGTCCAACTCCGGCTTTATCCCGTCTGCAACGTCATCGTGTCGCCCCAGGCGAAACCCTAGCAACCATTGCGCGACAGTACAATTTAATTCCTGCTACCCTCATGGGTATGAATCCCAGTTTACGTGATGGTGTAGTCTCCGTCGGACAAGAGATCCTGATTCCCCCCTACAATGGCATTCAGATAGAAGTAGAACCCGGTCAGACCTGGGTGGATGTAGCGCGTGCCCATAATACCAGAGCCGATGTAATTTTTGAAGTCAATGGCTGTCAAGCTGAACCCAGGGTAGTATTTATTCCCGGAGTCAACTGGGCACCTGCGCCGCCAGTTACTCCCTCCCCTAACCTGTTATCTGGCTATCCATTACCAATTATGGCTGAGGTACTGTTGCGCTATGGGTGGCAGTTAGACCCGGTTAGTGGTCAAGTAGTATTTCATGGAGGTATTGATTTATCCGCACCCACCGGAACTCCTGTTTTAGCTGTGGGTAAAGGTGTGGTAGCTTTTGCTGGATATCGAGAGGGCTATGGTAATCTGGTGGTAGTTAATCACGCCCAGGGAAAACAAACCCGCTACGCTCACCTTTTGGAAACTGTGGTTGACACCGGACAGCAAGTAGCATTAGGGGAAACTTTAGGATTAGTGGGTCAGACCGGCCGACCAAGTAGCGATCGCCCCCACCTCCATTTTGAAGTCCGCTATAACTCCAATTTAGGATGGGTTGCCGAAGACCCTAGTTCTTACTTAGATATCCAAGAAGCAGACAGTCATTACAACCGCCGAGTTCGCCGACAATAGGCTGGCTAAATTTAACTTTCATCAACCCCCTCGACTCCCTCCTGTACCTCTAAATGTAGCGCTGCGACCACCGGAACCAAAACCACCTCGTCTCACACCACCAACAGAGGGACTCCTACCTCCACGAGTGGTATTAGTGATACCTGCACTAGAGGGAACAGCACGAGGGCTTGAATTGAAGGTACGATAGTAATAGTAGCGACCCCCGCGATGTTTATAATAGGGACCATAATGGTAGCCTACGGGGTAGGAACCATCGGTAATTGGTTCACATAGATTAGCTTCACCCCATTGTTGATGGCAGTCCTGAAGATTTCTATATACTTCTCGTCTTTTGTGGTAAGAAGCGCAGGCTTCCAGACCGACTGATGCTATCAGGACTAGGGTGATAACTGCTGTTCTTTTGTATCTGCGAAACTTAATTTTATCCATGATGAGACTCAGAAATTTGGCTTTGACATACTCCTGGCGCGAAATCTGAACAGACTATCTATAATCAGGGCTATTTCTTTCTCTAGGATAACCAATGATCTGTGCCAGACAAAATTATGAGTCAACTTTTAACTTTCTTTTTAGATTTTCTGGTAGTCTTCTGATGTTGAGAAGGTGGTGTTGCTGCTTGTAAAGTTGGCATGGCGATGGTAACTGTAGTACCTTGGTCGTGTCCGGCGCTGTCAAGTTGAATACCGCCACCCATCATTTCCATTAGACGACGAGCGATCGCTAATCCTAAACCCACCCCTCCCGACTCCCTAGTGGTGGAACCATCGACCATCACGAAGGGCTGAAATAGTTGGCTTTGCTTTTCTCGGATTACCCCAATTCCTGTATCGACAATAGTTACAATTACCTGTTCAGATGCTTTGATAATCTGACTGGAATTAGAATTAGAAGCGATCGCATTCCCCGCCGCATTTGGGAAGCGCTCAAGTTGGCTAGTAATCGTGATACTACCAGCTTGGGTGAACTTGACCGCATTATTAATAATATTGAGAAAAACCTGTTTAAGTTTATCTCGGTCTGCTTGTACTTCCAGAGGTTCAGCGGATAACACTAAGTTTAAATCTAAACCTTTCTGCTGAATATCCAGAGTTTGTAAGGCGATCGCCTCTTGGAGAATCACCCCCAAATCCGTCGGTTCCAAAAACAAAGATAGTTGACCTTCCTCAATCAAGGCAATATCTAAGATATCATTAACAATGTCAAATAAATGCAGAGCCGAGTCATTAGCCATCTGCAAATATTCCATTTCCTCATCGCGATCGTCACAGAAGCCATCCTGAATTAAATTCAGAGAATTAATAATGCCATTAAGCGGTGTTCTCAACTCATGGGATATAACCCGCAAAAATTCATCTTTAAGCTGGTTAGCCACCCGCGCCTCCTTAGTCGCAAAAGCCAAGGCTTGAGCCCGAGACTGCAAACGATCCACCATAGTCCGCAAAGCCTGAGCTAACTGCTCAACTTCCCGGATTTTCAGATTTTTAGGAACCTCTACATGGGATTCAATGCTGTTAACTTGTAGCGCATAATCTCGGAGTTTTTCTAAAGGACGTGCCAAATCCCTAGACAGGTATAATGCTGCACTAATAATCGCTATAATCAAACTCATAATTAGCACAACTAAAACCGAATTAATATCCTTTAATCCATAGAGAGCATCATCCAAACTAGCCACCGCCAAGATGACCCACTTACTATCATCATTCTTGGGAAAAACCGGACTGTCAATAGCATGATATCCCGCCAATAATTCTTCCCCATTTTGTTGAAAAGAAAACAAATGAATAAAATTAGTGCGACCCGCCAACGCACTACGCAGTAAACTATCCAACCTCTGAGAATCAGCGTGATCCCTAATATTTAATCCCACCGACTGCGGATTAGGATGAGCCACAATAGTTCCCGTGTCATCTAAAATTACAGTAGAACCTGTTAAAGATTTCGGGGTTTGCTCACCTCTGAGGAAAGAATAAGACTCCAGACTTAATCCATAACGGAGTCGATTAACTTCTCCATCAGCAATATAAACCGGAGCCATAGAGATTAAACTGAGTTGATTATTTTGGCGGCGAGGTAAAACTTGCCTCGTTTCTGGAGTATCTGACCCACTATCATCGATATTTTCAGGAAAAAAGCCGTTGTCAACCTCTGCAGTTCCCACATTAATAATATGAGCTTCTGACTGACTGACAGTCCAGTTCTCAGATTGAGTAGCAGACCATAAATTTTGGGGAAATTGAACCTGCGCCGCCAGACCACAGGTACTAGCAACTATCTCATTCGTTTCCAGATTAGTCATTTGCAGACAGTTGACCTCAAAAGGTAATTCCGAGACCACCTCTTCAAGAAAACCTTGAAAATTATCCTCTTCTCCAGACTGCAAAACGGAACTGTGAGCCACTAAAATCAAACTGGATCTCAAGGACTTCGCCCATTCATCAATACCCGCAGCTTTTTTAACTGCACTTTCAGTTAAGTTCAGACGAGCCGTTTCTAGTAAAGCTGAACGAGCTTTGCGATAGGTCACATATTGTCCAACCAACAACACCGGAAGGCTTAACAGTAAAATCCGGGATAGCAGAAGACGGCGAAATGAGGATTGACCGCGTTTAGGCATAATTCACATCTAACAGAGGTGCTATGGCTCAGGGCTGCCCAATTCTCATAGTAGCGCGAACCCTGGAGTTATGAATCACTTGACAAATCATCGGGTTCTGATTTGGGGCTGAAACTGTGACTCAAAACGGAGGTACAAGCGCCGTCCTTTTCTTGGGAACTTCCCGCGAGCACTCCTCGACTACCTGCTGGACTACCTATAAGCGATGTTACCTCATGCCAGGGAGACAGACCCAATCAGCCAATCTGCTACAATCAGCAACAGAGTGCGAGACGTTCAGGTGCGTGCATAGGGCTGAGATGCTCGAAATAACTACCTGGTGGGGATTTCAACCCCTTGGTTGGATATAAGGAGTGCACTCCTGACCGTCCCCATAACTGTTTATATGTACCGACGTTTTGTATCATCCGATACGAAAAATAGTCAGGGAATCCAAGGTCAACATACTTTGAAATAAAATTTAACATTTTGTTACAACGTTGAGGATGACGGCGATAGCCACCCCCAATTTCAGGAGTCACGACCCGTCAGATTGAAGCGGGGAACGCAAGGCGTGAGGTGGAACCCACTCCCAAGACTCCGACCACTGCCAACCATCTATGATTAGGCGTGAGCCGAATGTCTGACTTGAACCATCGTAATGATTGGGTAGCGAAATAAGTTGATGCGCTGCGCTCAAAAAGAGCAAGGGGAAAAGTAGGAATTTTCTGTTGTTACCTACACAGACCTTTAAAATTACCCCGGTGGAAAGGGCAAATCTAAAGATGGAAGGCCAATATAAACGGAACGTTTTAAGTCCTCTTGGATTCTGAGAATATTGGTCGATATCTCAGTAGTGATAAGTGTAAGCGCAAGGTGCGAGACGTTCGGGTATGAAATAGGGCTGAAATGCCCTAAAGCACTAGCCGGTGAGGATTCCAGCCCCGAGTTTGGATATAAGGAAACCTCTCCTGACCATCCTCATAACTGTTTATATGTCCCGACGCTTAGGGAACTAAGCAAGGCAGGGAACTCAAGGTCATAAACGAACTGAGAAATCAGGGAGTAGAGAGTAACGGCGATAGCCACCCCCAGTTTTGGAAATCATAACTCGACAGACTAAAGCGGGGAACGGAAGGCGTAGGTCGGAACCCACCTCCTACTCGACCACTGCCAACCATCTATGATTAAGGAGACTGAATGTCCGGCTTGAACCATCGTAATACACTAGCAGCGAAATAGGTTGACACGCTGCGCCCAAAAGGGCAAGGGGAAAAGTAGGGGGTTCTTGCGACTACCTACACAGACCTTTAACAGTACCCCGGTTCTGAGGACAAATCTAACGATGGAATGCCCATATAAACGGAACGTTGTAACCCCTCTAATGCTCTGCCTATAAACAAGTGAGTAATGCTATTGACAAGGCAGTAGTGAAAAATGTAAGCGCATGGTTAGAGGGTGAAGGATGTGACCAGAAGCTAAAGCCCAATTGTCATGGTTGGGATATGCCCAATTGTCACGGTGTGGATATAGATACTGCGATTATTAGGAGTATAGTGGCGAGAACGAGTTCAAAGACTACGTGCTGCATAAAGCTCTGAACATTGAAGCACGAAAGCAGGGGAGGGGGTAGTAACCCTGTTCCGATGACAAAAGGGTATCCACATCAGGAGCCGTGTGATGGGAAACTATCAAGCACGGTTTTGAATGGGAGTTCGCGAAGGTGACTTCACTCTCGACCCCTAACTCCTAGAGGATGTGAGATGTAGCCAGAAGCCAATGCCCAACTGTAATGATTGGGATATGCGTGCGAGACGTTCAGGTATGAAATAGGGCTGAGATGCCCGAAATAACTACCTGGTGGGGACTTCAGCCCCTAGTCGCTGGATATAAGAGGTTAATCTCTGACCATCCCTATAACTGTTTATATGTCCCAACGTTTGGAATTCAACCTTCCAAACAAGGCAGGGAACCCAAGGTCATAAACGAAGTGTCTAGTGGGAGTCGTGAACCGATTGAGCATAGAGTAAAGGGCAACGGCGATCGCCATCAGCCAAAATTCTGACTGTTTCCAGTATGGAATTGACAAAAAATTAGGTGTGTTCATCATCAATTTTTTCCCAAATATTACTATAGTTAAATAGTGGGGCTATTATCTATCAAAGATATAGATGCCTCCGTTGGCAATAATAGCCTAGGTAGATTATAACCGGAGGAGGGAGTCCTATAGCGATCGCCTTGAGAATATCATTTATCAACATATAACTATATTGCCTCGAGTCTCAAATACTAAATATCATCATGATGTTCTGATAATGTTGATTTTTGTGAACCCAATCAAAAATAGATAGTCTTTTCAGATAACATATCTTACAATTAGTCAACTATAGTAATTTATCGGTGACTTATTCATGATTGACATTAGTATATTACCGCCGACTCCAGCAGTCACTAATCTAGTCCCGGTTCTACTCGCTCAACAAAATACAGTTCCACAACTAGATATTACCTACGATACAGTAGAACCAAACCCAGGAATATTGATCGGCTATTTAATTGGCTATTTAGTGTTTAGTTTTTTGTCCTGGAAAATTTATCAAAGATGTCGAGTGGACAATGCTTGGTTTGCTTGGATTCCTATTTTAGGAACCTATATAAATTTTGTGGCTGGGGATGAAGATAACCCGATTTTATGGACGATTTTGATGTTCATTCCCTGCATCAATATCATTGCCGTAATTTGGTTAATCAAAGCCTGGATTAGAATTTGCAAAAAACTAGAAAAAACTCCCTGGTTAATACTTTTGTGGATAGTTCCTGTGGTAGGAACCTTAGTTTTCTACTCCTATCTCGCTTTTGGTTAAGTTAATGTGGGAATCCAAATCATGCTAAAACTCAAGCACAGAAAAACGATATTTTGGTTTTTGATTGCCTTATTAGCTGGAAGTTCAATAGCCGTGTATTCCCAGTCAGAGATTAATTTTTTTGTGAAAACTTTTGAACTGGTGTTATTTCAGCAATTAGCAACGGTGGTAATTTACCTAACCTGTTTTGGGGTGGATTTGCTAAAAAGTCGTTAATTGATGGGGAATTGTAATGGTAGGTAAAACACTAAAATCGCCTGATTTGCTTTCTCGACAACAACGACAAAAACGGATGTTGGGTTTAGCGATCGCCTTAATACCTATTATCGGTAGTATAGGGTTTAACCTAGGTGTTCATATGGAGTTTTTAAGATGTCCCCTGATGCGATATGTGGGGGTTCCTTGTCCAGCCTGGGGGTTAACTAGATCCTTAATGGCTACAGCCAGAGGTGACTTAAATCAGGCGATCGCCTACCACTTATTCGGTCCCCTAATTTTCTTATGTTTTGTGATTGCTATTATTCATTTAATTTGGGAAATTATCAAAAATCGAAAATTAGATATTTTTTATATTCACTGGTTGACTAATCCCCGGGTACAAATTTTGAGTTTTCTGATTCTACTGGGCTATCACAGTGTACGATTGCAACATTTGTGGCAAATTGGTAAACTGTATCCATCTTTCCTCAACTCCCCTCTAGGACGCTTGCTCCTTAGCTAAATCTCAGATAGTATCTGAAGGCTATGATCATTAAAAATTTGCCAAGATTCCCGAATTGAGTTATTATCCATGGTCGGTGTTGCTAACTGAGGAGGATCATGAAAACTCGGTGGAGGATTTTACCCCTAGAGGCGATCGCTTGTTTAGACAAATCCCTAGGGTTGACTATAAATTATAAAATACTCCGAAAAATTACTTATTTTGTAAGCGTTTTGGTCTTGACATTTTCCTTAACTGTCGCTGGTCACAGCCCAGCCTTCGGGCAATTTTTCGTATCTCCCGTCTCAATTACCGATCAACAGAATCAAACCTTTTTGTGGAATGTCAACCGTGCTTATAGCTGTGGTGCTAGTTGGTGTAGCAGAGTTTATTTAGGCGGCCACGGTGGGCGGGGAGGATTAATCCTCGGTGCGCGACGGAGTTTAGAACAAGATGACCGCGCCACTGCCTTAACCTTAGAAAGACGTGCAAAATTAGTACAGGAATCCTTTAATCGAGGTCTCCGTAATATTATTAGCAGAAATCAAGAATTACCACAAACATATCATCCCGAAAATTGGCAGTTTTGGCGGTTGTTTAATCCAGATAAACCTCTACATCCATTGACCCCGCAATTAAATATAGGAATTCAGAATAACGAAACGGTAATTTATACTCAACCAAATCATGATTTACGCATCCCTCAAATTGTAGTAATCACCGTCAATAATCATGATGCCATTGTTAATGGTATAACAGTTGAAGAATTAGCACCAGTTTGGCGAGACCAAATCACGCAGTATGCTAGTGAAGCCTTATGGGGGCGAGAATTTGATGCTCAATATCCTTTAGGAAGAATCACCATCACCTTGATTATTGTAGCATTTATTTTCCTATGTCTGAGGCTAATTTCGGGGTTACGAAAATTACTAACACAACGACGCAATCTAATTAAAAGCCAATTGCAAAATCTGGTGAATGAAGCTAAAGTTAACCCCGAAACCTTATCAGGAGAAACTCTTTCTGATACTGTAGTTCAACCGAATGAAGACATCAGTGATGATGCCGATAAAGTTAAGAATGTCAACAGTAATGGCCAAGGCTATAGTTCAGGTTATCTGCATCAGAAAATTAATCAGAAAATTAATCAAATCCCTAAACTGATCGCCAGGAGGTTAAATAGTCAAGTATCACTTCAGCAAGGCAAAAACTTAGTAGAATTATTGCGGAGATTTCTGCTGATAGCGGAATTATTAGTGATTTTATTAGGTATCAGTTTAATTTGTTTCGTATTTCGGCAAACTCGTCCTTTAATTATTATGTTTGCCTATCAAGCAATTCTGCTCCCTAGTCTTTGGGTTGGTATTACCTTAATTGATAAACTGTTAGATTTTTTCATTGATGATACCTTAAATGGTTGGGCTCAAGAACAACAAGAATCCCATCCTAACTTGAATCGTTACACTATGAGAGTTAGCACCTATTCTCCGGCTCTCAAAGGTGGTAAAAGTTGGCTTTTCTCCGGTCTTGGTATTTATTTCACTGTGGTAATTATTGGCATCAATACGGCGTTCCTAGCCGGTGCGGGAGCCTTCGCTTTATTAACAGCTTTTCTATCTCGTAATTTAATAGAAAATATGTTAAATGGCATTTTAATTTTGCTCACAGACCGTTATGCTGTAGGTGATGTCGTCCAAATTGGCAATTTAGCCGGAGCCGTAGAAAGCATGAATTTGTATTGCACTAATCTCCGCAATTTAGATGGTCAATTAATAACTATTCCCCATGGTCAAGTTGCCACAGTTATTAATAATACTAAAGACTGGTCACGGGTGAACCTCGGCTTAAAAATTGCCTGGGATGCTGACATCAGAAAGGCTATGGAAATTATTCTTAAAGTCTGTCAAAAGATGCAAAATGAGGCGGAATGGTCTGACAAGATTTTAGAACCTGTTGATATTCTGGGGGTTGATGATATTTCCCATGAGGGAATTGTGATCCGGTTTCTAGTTAAAACTATACCCAGCCAACAATGGGCGGCAGCACGAACCCTGCGGTTCAGACTCAAACAAGCCCTAGATGAAGCAGAAATTACCCTAGGGGTTCCCCAGCGTTTCGTATGGTATCATCAACATGATCATCAAACTTCTAGGGATTTTAAGAATTTGCTCAAACCCTGATTGTTAGTTAAATTTTATGTACTCTAATCAACCTGATATTGGTTATGTTCCAACTCCTCAAGATTTGTTAGAGGATGTTCTCCGTTGGGTGAAAGTTGGTGCTGATGATGTTGTATATGACCTAGGTTGTGGAGATGGACGGGTAGCGATCGCCGCCGCCGAAAAATTTGGGGCGCGGGGAGTTGGTATTGATATTGATCCCGATCGCATTAAGGAAGCCACAGAAAATGCCAAAATAGCCGCCGTTAGCGATCGCGTCATCTTCCGCCAAGCCAACCTGTTTAACAGCAATTTTCAGGAAGCCACAGTTATCTTTATTTATCTGTTACCTCAGCTTAACCTACGTTTAAAACCCCAATTACTCGAACAACTCAAGCCGGGAACCCGCATTGTCTCCCGGGACTTTGATATGGGAGAATGGACTCCCGACGCTGTACTGCATTTAACCCACCCCGAAGAGGAATGCACATTCTATTTTTGGAGTATCCCCAGTCCGGTAAAATAATAAATGTTATTTAGATTCGTAAAAACCAGAAGGTGAAATGGGAACAATGTTAGTTTCTGGCTGGTTATTCATGGCCAGGTTATTCCACACAGCGATCGGCAACCACAAAAACGTCAGATGCTATTAATATTATACCATGAAAATTGCGATTCTATCCCAAGATAGTTCCCTTTACTCTACTCGGAGACTGAAAGAATCAGGGGAACAGCGGGGTCATGAGATGTATGTAATCGATTACCTGCGCTGCTACATGAATATTACCTCCCATAAACCCATGGTCATGTATGGGGGAAAACCCCTAGAAGGATTTGATGCCATTATTCCTCGTATTGGTGCATCTAAAACCTTTTATGGTACTGCTGTTGTCCGCCAATTTGAGATGATGGGTGTATTTACTCCCAATGAGTCTCAAGCCATTTCTCGGTCTCGTGATAAGCTGCGTTGCTTGCAATTATTAGCCCGAGAAGGCATAGGTCTTCCGGTGACTGGGTTTGCCCATTCTACTAAAGATATTGATGGTTTGATTAACGTAGTTGGTGGGGCTCCCTTAGTCATTAAACTGTTAGAAGGAACCCAGGGAATTGGTGTAGTTTTAGCTGAAACATACCAGGCGGCTAAGTCTGTAATTGAGGCATTTCGGGGACTTGATGCCAATATTTTAGTCCAGGAATTTATTAAGGAAGCTGGAGGGGCAGATTTACGCTGTTTTGTAGTTGGTGAAAGGGTAGTAGCTTCCATGAAACGCCAAGGCGCAGAAGGGGAATTTCGGTCTAATCTTCACCGGGGAGGAAGCGCCCAAAAAGTCAAATTAACCCCAGAGGAAAGATCAACCGCTGTCCGCGCTGCTAAAATTATGGGGCTGAAAGTCGCGGGGGTGGATTTATTGCGTTCCAATCATGGACCTGTGGTAATGGAAGTTAACTCCTCACCGGGACTAGAAGGAATTGAGACCGCCACCGGAGTAGATGTACCTAGGAAAATTATGGAGTTTCTGGAAAAGTATGCTGCACAAGGTAATGTGCGCGATCGCACCCAAGGTTAAAATTTCCACTCAAACTAGCCAATTTAATGATATCCTGGGGAAGTCGGTTTCTTTTGTGTATTAACACTCGTTGGATAATTATGGAAGTTAATGACCTAGGATTTGTTGCCAGCATTCTTTTTGTGCTAGTTCCTTCCGTGTTTCTTCTGATTCTGTATATCCAAACCCAGAGTCGCGAAGGCAAAGAAGGATAAATTCAAGTTTTGCCAATTTTTTTTCAAAATTAGAAAAGCGCCGAGGCTCATTGCCAATAGCGCTTTTTTAATAAGAATTGACTTAAACCATTCCCGTTGCCACCATTTGGCGTTGATAGCCAATATTGGCTTCTTTTAGGCGTTTGACCGCTTCCGCCAAGCGATCGCAATCAGCAATCAGACTAATTCTAACATAGCCTTCTCCTCCCGCCCCAAAAGCATTACCTGGAGTCACCACCACCCCAGTTTGTTGTAGGACTGATAGGGCAAAATCCGTTGAAGTCATACCCACGGGACAGGGAGCCCACAAATACATCGCCGCTTTGGGTTTAGGAATATTCCAGCCCAATTCTGCCAATTCTCTGACTAGAAAATCCCGGCGGGTTCTATACCTATTTTGCACTTCTTCCAAGTAGGAATCTGGCAAATTTAAAGCAGTTTCCGCCGCCGATTGTAAAGCAGCAAATAACCCATAATCTAAGTTGGTTTTCAGAGTTCTTAATCCTTGAATAATTCGAGAATTACCAACTACGAAACCCACGCGCCAACCCGCCATATTATAGGTTTTTGACATGGTATGGAACTCGACCCCAATCTCCTTACCTCCCGGAATTTCTAGTAAGCTGGTCGGTTGATAACCATCAAAAGCTAGTTCCGCATAACAGAGGTCATGAACCAATAGAATTTGATGTTTGTGGGCGAAAGCGACTAAATCCTCAAAAAACTCCCTGGGGGCGGTTGCACCTGTGGGATTATTAGGATAATTAAAATAGAGAATTTTGGCGCGGTCAGCAATATGATCCGGGATATCTGCTAAATCTATAATCCAATCATTTTCTGGTTTCAGGCGAATTTTGTAAACATCCCCCCCAGAAATTAACGGACCCCGAAAATGGGCAGGATAAGCCGGATCTGGGGATAAAACCACATCTTGGGGGTTGACATAGGCTAAAGCTAAATGGGTGAGACCTTCTTTAGATCCTAATAGGGGTAACGCTTCACTATTGGGGTCTAGGTTAACTCCATAGCGACGGTGATACCAACGAGTAATGGCGGCGCGGAAACTAGCAGTCCCTTCAAAGGGGGGATAGCCATGATTGGCTGAATTTCGCAAGGCGGCGATCGCCGCTTCTACTACAGGTTCAGGAGTCGGTCCGTCCGGGTTTCCCATACCCAAATCAATCAAATCAAGGCCTTGTTCACAGGCATGGGCTTTCAATTCATCTAATCGCGCAAATACATAGGGGGGAAGTTGTTTAACCCTATCTGCTGGCGTAATCCAATCTAAATTCATGTTTATTTGTGGTTGTTAACTCAAAAGTCAGTTGAGGAAAGAGGGGGGAACTTTTACAGGTTAATTGATGGTGCAATTTATTGTGATTAGTGATTAATTGCCCCTCACCTGAAGACTGATTAAACAGCCCATAGTTAACCTTTAACTCTTAATTGCCCCCACAGGTACAGTAGTAGAAACCATGGCAGCCATTAGTGATTCTGGGCAAACTTTAAAGGGTAGTCGGTGAATGTCAGACTTTTCACCACAGGCAATTTCTGCCCCATGCCTTAACTGGGCTAAGGTAATATTTCCCAATCCCAAATCAGCCAAAGTTTGGGGTAAGCGGATATCGCTATAAAACTTCAACAGTTGTCCTCTAGCAGAAGCTGCCAGTTGATTCCCTTGTAGCATCTCTTCTAGGCGCAACTGTACTAAAATGCCATAGGCGACTTTTTCTCCGTGAAGGGTCTTGTGGGTAGCGCATAGGTGAGTTAAACCATTATGGACAGCATGGGCTGCTACAGTCCGACACTGTGCCCCCCCTAAACCACCGATCGCCCCAGCGAGTAAAACTGTGGCATCAACCACTTCTCGCCAGGTTTGGCTTCCGGGTTCACTGAGGGCGGCTACGGATTTTTGAAACAAAATGTCCCGCAGGACTCTCGCCTGTTGCACTGCTGCCACAATCAGGGTTTCTTCTGAATGTCCACTACTGACTGACGCTTCATACCATTTGGCGATCGCATCTCCAATACCAGCAATTAAAGTCCGCTGGGGCGCTGTTTGAATCAGGCTATAGTCGAGGATGAGCAAATCAGGACACTTGGCTAACCCTACATCATACAAGAATGCTCCCTCATTTGTATAGATATTTGAGAGAGCCGTCCAGGCGGCGCAGGTAGCCCCAGAGGTGGGAATAGTTATAATCGGTACTCTCGTCCTATAAGCTAGGAGTTTGGCGATATCTAAAGATTTTCCGCCGCCAACCCCGATCACCAAGTCCCCTTGATGGTCCGCGCAAATTTGTTGGAGTTTCTCTAAACTGCTTTCGCTACAGTCAGGGGTATAGTTAGCCCAATTAGCCTTGAGTTGATGGGTTTCTATAATCGGTTGTAAATGGGGTTGAATTAATTTTAGGGTGCGATCGCCTCCCACAATTACCGGACGACTACCAAAGGCGGCGATCGCCTCTCCCGCCTCTGCCAGTCTGTCAACTCCTCGAATTACCTGGGCTGGGGCAATACTTAATGCCGGAGTTGGGCTGATCATAGTGGTTTTGGTCAATAGGGGAGAGGATAAAGGTTCCATACAGGCCCTCGCAAAATTCGTTAAGTCGCTAATTCTAGCCGATTTTACCCATAACTGGGAACATCTGCTCCCATTAATTTTGATTTTACATATATCTTGCTAAAACTTCCACAGTTTGCTGTCCGGTTTTCTGCCAGGAAAATTCTTGACATCTACTGAGTCCTTTGTGTCTAAGTTGCCCCGATATTTGTGGATCGCTGATTAGGGTTTTCATGGCGGCGCTGATCTCTTCTACTTCATAGGGATTTATCAAGATCGCTGCCTCTCCAGCTACTTCCGGCAGTGATGCTAAATTTGAGGTAATTACAGGGGTTCCACAGGCCATAGCTTCTAAGACCGGAAACCCGAAACCTTCCCATAAACTTGGGAAAACTAAGGCGATCGCCCGATTAATTATTGACGGTAATTCCTCGGCTGCAACATAGTCTAAAAATTTCACCTGTTCCCTCAGTCCTAATTCTTTTACCTGTTGTTTTAATAAGGGTGTATAGGTGCTGTCACTCGGCCCCGCTAACCACAGTTCATAATCTTTCGGTAATTGGGAAAATGCTGTAATTAGCCTCGGTAGATTTTTATAATGATCATGGCGACCAATATATAAAAAGTAGTTTTGCGTCGGTAAATCTAAAAATTGAAACCTCTGGCGATCGTACCCTAATAAAATCGGAGTAATTTTCCTGGCACTAATTCCCAACATCTCCACCAAACTATTCCCCGTGGCTTCCGAATTACAAACAATATGTTGTGCTTGTTTTAGCACCGCCGGAACATAGGATTTGAAATAAGCCGTTAATCGCGACCCCCGCTTGGGAAATTTGAGCGGAATTAAATCATGAGCCATTACTATTGACCGACAACCTGTATATAAAGGCGCTTCGGGTAAGGGTGAAAACAACAATTTATAACCTGATTTGCGATATATTAATGGTAGTTTAAACTGAGTCCAAATCAATCGCCTTAAATGTCCCTTTGTACCATGCTCAGGAGTCATATTATTCGGGACTTTTTCGCACTCATAACCAGCGATATCATCAGCAGTTAGCAATAAAGGTTCTAGGGGTTTTAACCATGGGATAATATTAGCAGCATATACTGATATCCCTGTGGGTTTCGGTATTACAACTGATAGATTAATGACTAACTGACCCTTCAATTATCATCTCCTCGAATGTCTATAAATGGTAATTATAGCCTGGCTTAATATCCCCAATATTCCCAAACTTCCTCCTTGAGGATATGTTCTTTTAGTTCAATATTCGCTCAATATCAGATAACTTTTACTTTCAATGGGGGTAAAACTATGTGGCACTATTCCCCATTATATTATAGTAGGTTATGGGGAGCTTGTCAATAGGTAATTTTGGATATTTACTAAAAAGCGATCGCCTTCGGGTTAGGGGTGTTTGTGGTGGTGAAAGTACCCTATAAGCCGACACGGTTTCCCATGGTGTTATATTAGGTCAAGATGGGGAGTTTGTCAATGGGGAATGATGATGATTTACCCAAAAGCGATCGCACTTCATAACCACAGATATCTACTTTCGGTTAAGGGTGTTTAACGTGGTGAAAGTACCCTATAAGCGGACACGGTTTCCCATGGTGTTATATTAGGTCAAGATGGGGAGTTTGTCAATGGGGAATGATGATGATTTACCCAAAAGCGATCGCACTCCATAACCAGGAGATATCTACTTTGGGTTAGGGGTGTTTGTGGTGGTGAAAGTACCCTATAAGCGGACACGGTTTCCCATGGTGTTATATTAGGTCAAGATGGGGAGTTTGTCAATGGGGAATGATGATGATTTACCCAAAAGCGATCGCACTCCATAACCAGGAGATATCTACTTTGGGTTAGGGGTGTTTGTGGTGGTGAAAGTACCCTATAAGCGGACACGGTTTCCCATGGTGTTATATTAGGTCAAGATGGGGAGTTTGTCAATGGGGAATGATGGTGATTTACCCAAAAGCGATCGCACTTCATAACCACAGATATCTACTTTCGGTTAGGGGTGTTTAAGGTGGTGAAAGTACCCTATAAGCGGACACGGTTTCCCATGGTGTTATATTAGGTCAAGATGGGGAGTTTGTCAATGGGGAATGATGATGATTTACCCAAAAGCGATCGCACTCCATAACCACAGATATCTACTTTGGTTTGGGAGTTGAGGAAATTCTGGGTATCTACCAAAAAGCGATCGCACTCCATAACCAGGAGATATCTACTTTGGGTTAGGGGTGTTTGTGGTGGTGAAAGTACCCTATAAGCCGACACGGTTTCCCATGGTGTTATATTAGGTCAAGATGGGGAGTTTGTCAATGGGGAATGATGATGATTTACTCAAAAGCGATCGCACTCCATAACCACAGATATCTACTTTGGTTTGGGAGTTGAGGAAATTCTGGGTATCTACCAAAAAGCGATCGCACTCCATAACCACAGATATCTACTTTGGTTTGGGAGTTGAGGAAATTCTGGGTATTTACCAAAAAGCGATCGCACTCCATAACCAGGAGATATCTACTGTTGGTTGGGAGTTGAGGAAATTCTGGGTATTTACCAAAAAGCGATCGCACTCCATAACCAGGAGATATCTACTGTTGGTTGGGAGTTGAGGAAATTCTGGGTATTTACCAAAAAGCGATCGCACTCCATAACCAGGAGATATCTACTGTTGGTTGGGAGTTGAGGAAATTCTGGGTATTTACCAAAAAGCGATCGCACTCCATAACCAGGAGATATCTACTGTTGGTTGGGAGTTGAGGAAATTCTGGGTATTTACCAAAAAGCGATCGCACTCCATAACCACAGATATCTACTGTAGTTTGGGAGTTGAGGAAATTCTGGGTATTTACCAAAAAGCGATCGCACTTCATAACCAGGAGATATCTACTTCGGGTTAGGGGTGTTTGTGGTGGTGAAAGTACCCTATAAGCGGACACGGTTTCCCATGGTGTTATATTAGGTCAAGATGGGGAGTTTGTCAATGGGGAATGATGATGATTTACCCAAAAGCGATCGCACTTCATAACCACAGATATCTACTTTCGGTTAGGGGTGTTTAACGTGGTGAAAGTACCCTATAAGCGGACACGGTTTCCCATGGTGTTATATTAGGTCAAGATGGGGAGTTTGTCAATGGGGAATGATGATGATTTACCCAAAAGCGATCGCACTCCATAACCAGGAGATATCTACTGTTGGTTGGGAGTTGAGGAAATTCTGGGTATTTACCAAAAAGCGATCGCACTCCATAACCAGGAGATATCTACTGTTGGTTGGGAGTTGAGGAAATTCTGGGTATTTACCAAAAAGCGATCGCACTCCATAACCAGGAGATATCTACTGTTGGTTGGGAGTTGAGGAAATTCTGGGTATTTACCAAAAAGCGATCGCACTCCATAACCAGGAGATATCTACTGTTGGTTGGGAGTTGAGGAAATTCTGGGTATTTACCAAAAAGCGATCGCACTCCATAACCAGGAGATATCTACTGTTGGTTGGGAGTTGAGGAAATTCTGGGTATTTACCAAAAAGCGATCGCACTCCATAACCAGGAGATATCTACTGTTGGTTGGGAGTTGAGGAAATTCTGGGTATTTACCAAAAAGCGATCGCACTCCATAACCAGGAGATATCTACTGTTGGTTGGGAGTTGAGGAAATTCTGGGTATTTACCAAAAAGCGATCGCACTCCATAACCAGGAGATATCTACTGTTGGTTGGGAGTTGAGGAAATTCTGGGTATTTACCAAAAAGCGATCGCACTCCATAACCAGGAGATATCTACTGTTGGTTGGGAGTTGAGGAAATTCTGGGTATTTACCAAAAAGCGATCGCACTCCATAACCAGGAGATATCTACTGTTGGTTGGGAGTTGAGGAAATTCTGGGTATTTACCAAAAAGCGATCGCACTCCATAACCACAGATATCTACTTTGGGTTGAGAGTTGAGGAAATTCTGGGTATTTACCAAAAAGCGATCGCACTTCATAACCAGGAGATATCTACTTTGGGTTAGGGGTGTTTAAGGTGGTGAAAGTACCCTATAAGCCGACACGGTTTCCCATGCTGTTATATTAGGTCAAGATGGGGAGTTTGTCAATGGGGAATGATGATGATTTACCCAAAAGCGATCGCACTCCATAACCAGGAGATATCTACTGTTGGTTGGGAGTTGAGGAAATTCTGGGTATTTACCAAAAAGCGATCGCACTCCATAACCAGGAGATATCTACTGTTGGTTGGGAGTTGAGGAAATTCTGGGTATTTACCAAAAAGCGATCGCACTCCATAACCAGGAGATATCTACTGTTGGTTGGGAGTTGAGGAAATTCTGGGTATTTACCAAAAAGCGATCGCACTCCATAACCAGGAGATATCTACTGTTGGTTGGGAGTTGAGGAAATTCTGGGTATTTACCAAAAAGCGATCGCACTCCATAACCAGGAGATATCTACTGTTGGTTGGGAGTTGAGGAAATTCTGGGTATTTACCAAAAAGCGATCGCACTCCATAACCAGGAGATATCTACTGTTGGTTGGGAGTTGAGGAAATTCTGGGTATTTACCAAAAAGCGATCGCACTCCATAACCAGGAGATATCTACTGTTGGTTGGGAGTTGAGGAAATTCTGGGTATTTACCAAAAAGCGATCGCACTTCATAACCACAGATATCTACTGTAGTTTGGGAGTTGAGGAAATTCTGGGTATTTACCAAAAAGCGATCGCACTTCATAACCAGGAGATATCTACTTTGGGTTAGGGGTGTTTAAGGTGGTGAAAGTACCCTATAAGCCGACACGGTTTCCCATGCTGTTATATTAGGTCAAGATGGGGAGTTTGTCAATGGGGAATGATGATGATTTACCCAAAAGCGATCGCACTCCATAACCAGGAGATATCTACTGTTGGTTGGGAGTTGAGGAAATTATGGGTATTTACCAAAAAGCGATCGCACTCCATAACCACAGATATCTACTTTGGGTTGAGAGTTGAGGAAATTCTGGGTATTTACCAAAAAGCGATCGCACTTCATAACCAGGAGATATCTACTTTGGGTTAGGGGTGTTTAAGGTGGTGAAAGTACCCTATAAGCCGACACGGTTTCCCATGCTGTTATATTAGGTCAAGATGGGGAGTTTGTCAATGGGGAATGATGATGATTTACCCAAAAGCGATCGCACTCCATAACCAGGAGATATCTACTGTTGGTTGGGAGTTGAGGAAATTCTGGGTATTTACCAAAAAGCGATCGCACTTCATAACCACAGATATCTACTGTAGTTTGGGAGTTGAGGAAATTCTGGGTATTTACCAAAAAGCGATCGCACTTCATAACCAGGAGATATCTACTTTGGGTTAGGGGTGTTTAAGGTGGTGAAAGTACCCTATAAGCCGACACGGTTTCCCATGCTGTTATATTAGGTCAAGATGGGGAGTTTGTCAATGGGGAATGATGATGATTTACCCAAAAGCGATCGCACTCCATAACCAGGAGATATCTACTGTTGGTTGGGAGTTGAGGAAATTCTGGGTATTTACCAAAAAGCGATCGCACTCCATAACCAGGAGATATCTACTGTTGGTTGGGAGTTGAGGAAATTCTGGGTATTTACCAAAAAGCGATCGCACTCCATAACCAGGAGATATCTACTGTTGGTTGGGAGTTGAGGAAATTATGGGTATTTACCAAAAAGCGATCGCACTCCATAACCACAGATATCTACTTTGGGTTGAGAGTTGAGGAAATTCTGGGTATTTACCAAAAAGCGATCGCACTTCATAACCAGGAGATATCTACTTTGGGTTAGGGGTGTTTAAGGTGGTGAAAGTACCCTATAAGCCGACACGGTTTCCCATGCTGTTATATTAGGTCAAGATGGGGAGTTTGTCAATGGGGAATGATGATGATTTACCCAAAAGCGATCGCACTCCATAACCAGGAGATATCTACTGTTGGTTGGGAGTTGAGGAAATTCTGGGTATTTACCAAAAAGCGATCGCACTCCATAACCAGGAGATATCTACTGTAGTTTGGGAGTTGAGGAAATTCTGGGTATTTACCAAAAAGCGATCGCACTCCATAACCAGGAGATATCTACTGTTGGTTGGGAGTTGAGGAAATTCTGGGTATTTACCAAAAAGCGATCGCACTCCATAACCAGGAGATATCTACTGTTGGTTGGGAGTTGAGGAAATTCTGGGTATTTACCAAAAAGCGATCGCACTCCATAACCAGGAGATATCTACTGTTGGTTGGGAGTTGAGGAAATTCTGGGTATTTACCAAAAAGCGATCGCACTCCATAACCAGGAGATATCTACTGTTGGTTGGGAGTTGAGGAAATTCTGGGTATTTACCAAAAAGCGATCGCACTCCATAACCAGGAGATATCTACTGTTGGTTGGGAGTTGAGGAAATTCTGGGTATTTACCAAAAAGCGATCGCACTTCATAACCACAGATATCTACTGTAGTTTGGGAGTTGAGGAAATTCTGGGTATTTACCAAAAAGCGATCGCACTTCATAACCAGGAGATATCTACTTTGGGTTAGGGGTGTTTAAGGTGGTGAAAGTACCCTATAAGCCGACACGGTTTCCCATGCTGTTATATTAGGTCAAGATGGGGAGTTTGTCAATGGGGAATGATGATGATTTACCCAAAAGCGATCGCACTCCATAACCAGGAGATATCTACTGTTGGTTGGGAGTTGAGGAAATTATGGGTATTTACCAAAAAGCGATCGCACTCCATAACCACAGATATCTACTTTGGGTTGAGAGTTGAGGAAATTCTGGGTATTTACCAAAAAGCGATCGCACTTCATAACCAGGAGATATCTACTTTGGGTTAGGGGTGTTTAAGGTGGTGAAAGTACCCTATAAGCCGACACGGTTTCCCATGCTGTTATATTAGGTCAAGATGGGGAGTTTGTCAATGGGGAATGATGATGATTTACCCAAAAGCGATCGCACTCCATAACCAGGAGATATCTACTGTTGGTTGGGAGTTGAGGAAATTCTGGGTATTTACCAAAAAGCGATCGCACTTCATAACCACAGATATCTACTGTAGTTTGGGAGTTGAGGAAATTCTGGGTATTTACCAAAAAGCGATCGCACTTCATAACCAGGAGATATCTACTTTGGGTTAGGGGTGTTTAAGGTGGTGAAAGTACCCTATAAGCCGACACGGTTTCCCATGCTGTTATATTAGGTCAAGATGGGGAGTTTGTCAATGGGGAATGATGATGATTTACCCAAAAGCGATCGCACTCCATAACCAGGAGATATCTACTGTTGGTTGGGAGTTGAGGAAATTCTGGGTATTTACCAAAAAGCGATCGCACTCCATAACCAGGAGATATCTACTGTTGGTTGGGAGTTGAGGAAATTCTGGGTATTTACCAAAAAGCGATCGCACTCCATAACCAGGAGATATCTACTGTTGGTTGGGAGTTGAGGAAATTATGGGTATTTACCAAAAAGCGATCGCACTCCATAACCACAGATATCTACTTTGGGTTGAGAGTTGAGGAAATTCTGGGTATTTACCAAAAAGCGATCGCACTTCATAACCAGGAGATATCTACTTTGGGTTAGGGGTGTTTAAGGTGGTGAAAGTACCCTATAAGCCGACACGGTTTCCCATGCTGTTATATTAGGTCAAGATGGGGAGTTTGTCAATGGGGAATGATGATGATTTACCCAAAAGCGATCGCACTCCATAACCAGGAGATATCTACTGTTGGTTGGGAGTTGAGGAAATTCTGGGTATTTACCAAAAAGCGATCGCACTTCATAACCACAGATATCTACTGTAGTTTGGGAGTTGAGGAAATTCTGGGTATTTACCAAAAAGCGATCGCACTTCATAACCAGGAGATATCTACTTTGGGTTAGGGGTGTTTAAGGTGGTGAAAGTACCCTATAAGCCGACACGGTTTCCCATGCTGTTATATTAGGTCAAGATGGGGAGTTTGTCAATGGGGAATGATGATGATTTACCCAAAAGCGATCGCACTCCATAACCAGGAGATATCTACTGTTGGTTGGGAGTTGAGGAAATTCTGGGTATTTACCAAAAAGCGATCGCACTCCATAACCAGGAGATATCTACTGTTGGTTGGGAGTTGAGGAAATTCTGGGTATTTACCAAAAAGCGATCGCACTCCATAACCAGGAGATATCTACTGTTGGTTGGGAGTTGAGGAAATTCTGGGTATTTACCAAAAAGCGATCGCACTCCATAACCACAGATATCTACTTTGGGTTGAGAGTTGAGGAAATTCTGGGTATTTACCAAAAAGCGATCGCACTTCATAACCAGGAGATATCTACTTTGGGTTAGGGGTGTTTAAGGTGGTGAAAGTACCCTATAAGCCGACACGGTTTCCCATGCTGTTATATTAGGTCAAGATGGGGAGTTTGTCAATGGGGAATGATGATGATTTACCCAAAAGCGATCGCACTCCATAACCAGGAGATATCTACTGTTGGTTGGGAGTTGAGGAAATTCTGGGTATTTACCAAAAAGCGATCGCACTCCATAACCAGGAGATATCTACTGTTGGTTGGGAGTTGAGGAAATTCTGGGTATTTACCAAAAAGCGATCGCACTCCATAACCAGGAGATATCTACTGTTGGTTGGGAGTTGAGGAAATTATGGGTATTTACCAAAAAGCGATCGCACTTCATAACCACAGATATCTACTGTTGGTTGGGAGTTGAGGAAATTCTGGGTATTTACCAAAAAGCGATCGCACTTCATAACCAGGAGATATCTACTTTGGGTTAGGGGTGTTTAAGGTGGTGAAAGTACCCTATAAGCCGACACGGTTTCCCATGCTGTTATATTAGGTCAAGATGGGGAGTTTGTCAATGGGGAATGATGATGATTTACCCAAAAGCGATCGCACTCCATAACCAGGAGATATCTACTGTTGGTTGGGAGTTGAGGAAATTCTGGGTATTTACCAAAAAGCGATCGCACTTCATAACCACAGATATCTACTGTAGTTTGAGAGTTGAGGAAATTCTGGGTATTTACCAAAAAGCGATCGCACTTCATAACCAGGAGATATCTACTTTGGGTTAGGGGTGTTTAAGGTGGTGAAAGTACCCTATAAGCCGACACGGTTTCCCATGCTGTTATATTAGGTCAAGATGGGGAGTTTGTCAATGGGGAATGATGATGATTTACCCAAAAGCGATCGCACTCCATAACCAGGAGATATCTACTGTTGGTTGGGAGTTGAGGAAATTCTGGGTATTTACCAAAAAGCGATCGCACTTCATAACCACAGATATCTACTTTGGGTTAGGGGTGTTTAAGGTGGTGAAAGTACCCTATAAGCCGACACAGTTTCCCATGGTGTTATATTAGGTCAAGATGGGGAGTTTGTCAATGGGGAATGATGATGATTTACCCAAAAGCGATCGCACTTCATAACCACAGATATCTACTGTAGTTTGGGAGTTGAGGAAATTCTGGGTATCTACCAAAAAGCGATCGCACTTCATAACCACAGATATCTACTTTCGGTTAAGGGTGTTTAACGTGGTGAAAGTACCCTATAAGCCGACACGGTTTCCCATGGTGTTATATTAGGTCAAGATGGGGAGTTTGTCAATGGGGAATGATGATGATTTACCCAAAAGCGATCGCACTTCATAACCACAGATATCTGTGGTTAAATGAAGATTTTATATGGAGTCGATGAAGTCCATTAAATTGTCCGAATTTCTATCAATAACCTAGCCATTTGTTGCTGTATGCTTGACAAAAAGCCGTTTTTGTGAAAAAATATCATCAACATGGTAAAATTGCCCTTTTTATGACAATTTTCGGCTATAAGTGAGACCTCAGCCATTTTTAGCCTCTGGAGTTAAGTTAAATCTTGTGGGTAACGATTCCCAACTGTTGTAAATGCTGACCGAGTTTAGATGGAGTCTGAGAGGGTTGGCTATCCTCTACAGAAACCGATGCTGATGTGTCTGACGGTAACTCTTCTGGCAGAGGAATCCAATGACCACGGCTATCATACCAACGCAACCAAAAGCGCTTTAAGCCTTCGTATTCTCCGCACCACAAGCCGAGACCCAAATCTAATCCAGGAAACCAAAACTGATTGTTGTTTAACTCCTGTTTTTGATAGCGATCGCCTAACAGCTTAAACAACTGTAAACTATTGGTAGTATAGTCAAAAACCACATAGAAAGGAATCCCCAGAATTTGCTCATAAACCTCCCAAGCTGTAGGTTGTTGAGGTGATGATGGTTGTTTTGCGGTTTCATCTCGGCTAGGGAGAAACTCCATAACCATTGCTGGTCGTCGTCCTTCCTTCCAGATATAATAGCCTTGTTCACGAGGTAAATTAACTAGAGATTCAGATAAACCAACCACCGCAAACCAATCTGGATATTCGCACCAGGTCGGGTTTAATGGGTCATAATAGAGACTCATATTATTAGCCATCAAAATCAGATCTCTGGAATATTTAGGAGGTGCAAAAGTTAAGCAAAATAATTCCGACTGTAGCTGATAATAGCTGCGATTATCTCCGGGTTGTTTACATTTATTGATATCCATAATAACTAACCACTATTGACTGTAAATAATTTTATCCCCAAAACCTAGATTTAACATAGTCTAAAACTCCGATTAATTTAGACAAACTAGCCTGGGGATACCAGGGAAAAGTGATTAGGGAAACCACAGTAATCCGTAGTATTCGATACCAGCAAGCCAAACCTTTAGCGTGTTTTTCTAAACTCAGCAGATAGCTATAGATACTATGTTTGAGTTTCAGATGAGGATTTCTCCCAGTAATCGATGAGGGATGGTGAATTACCCCAATGTGGGGAGTCATCCCAATTTGATGTCCGAGTTTACTATAACGCAAACACAGGTCAAAATCTTCGTAATATAAAAAATAATCTTCGTCAAACTGAGGACAGTTTCCGAATTTTTGGAGATTAATTAACAAGCTACAAGCGGTAACCCAGGTAGTGGAGATACAATCAGAGACCGATGCTGGGAGATGCTGTTGCTGGACAATCAAGCCGGTTTCCTGTATAAATTCTCCTCCCCCAAACCAAACCCGTCCATCAGGTTGATAAACCAATGTTCCCAAAATCGAGAATTGGGGATTTTCGGTCACGACGGCTAAAACTTGGTTAGGGGTATGTTCTGGAATGACGACATCAGGATTAATTAGCCACACCCAAGCATTGTTGTCTCGGTGATAAACCCACTGTAACCCCAAATTACAGGCGCGACCAAATCCTAAATTGTGGGAAGCGTCTAAAATAATGACTTGTTTTCTGTGTAGTTTCCAGATGCTTTTATCTTGGGGGGAGTTGTTAACAATAATAATCTGATGGTCAATACTTGAACTATTAGCGATAGATTGAATTAGTGTTTCAATCAAATCAGTAGAGTGATAATTAACAACTATCCAATAAATCACAAAAGCTGGTTTTAGATGTAATCAGAAGTTGGGTTTACAGAACTAACCCCAGGGTAGCCATAATTAAGTTGAGAATAGCATATATATGTCGCCACAGATTCCCATTCTTATATAGTAAGTCAAGTCGGATAATTTGTCAAGAGTAAGGATGAAAAAAAAGATGGTAGGAGCAATGGGTAAATTGCTCCTACAGAGAGAAGGGAAGAGATGAACGGATTAGGAAAATCCCATCAAGTCAATTCCACCTGAGAATCATCTCCCAACATAAATCGTAAAGCCTTGGGTCTTTGTGGTGCGGTAGTCAATTGAGCGCGGCGACCAATTAGAGTATCAACAATGCGGTGATTAATATTAATAATTTTCGCCTCGGATAAAATCACACTATGCTCAATTTCAGCATCAATCAAATTGACAGCATCAGCAATACTGGTATAAGGACCAATAAAACTATTTTCCAGGTGACAATTTTCGCCAATTATGACGGGACCCCTAACAGTACAGTTAATCAACTTAGTTCCCCGACCAATTTTAACTCGTCCAATAATCTGACTTTGGGGGTCAATATCTCCTTCAACATTATAGGTAGAACGTTCATCCAAAATAATCTGATTAGCACTGAGTAAATCATCTTTTTTACCAGTATCTAACCACCAACCATCGAGGGTACAAGCATCAACCTTTTTATCAGTGTTAATTAGTTGTTGAATCGCATCAGTAATTTCCAACTCTCCCCTAGCGGAAGGTTGAATATTAGCTATAGCCTCATGAATGGTATTGTCAAAGAAATAAACGCCTACTAAGGCTAAATTAGAGGGAGGATTTTGAGGTTTTTCTACTAACTGTAATACTCTCCCATTATCACCGACAACGGCTACACCAAAAGACGTGGGATTTTCGACGGGTCGCAGCAAAATCAAGCTATCAAGCTGCTTTTGTTTAAACTGTTCTAAAAAGGGAGATAGGGGATTTTGAATTAGGTTATCTCCCAAGTACATAATAAAGGGAGAATTACCCAAAAAAGGCTGGGCAATTTTTACGGCATGAGCGAGACCAGCGGGGGTATCTTGCAAAATATAAGTAATTTTCGCGCCAAATTGCTCGCCTTTACCTGTCAAAGTTTTAACTTCTTCGCCGGTTTCAGGACTAATAATAATGCCAATATCGGTAATTCCAGCCGCGACAATTCCCTCAATTCCGTACCATAAAATAGGTTTATTAGCGACGGGAACGAGTTGTTTTGCACCAGTATAAGTGAGGGGTCTTAGTCGAGTTCCTTTACCACCAGAAAGAATTAATGCTTTCATTAAAATTCACCGAATTAGGACTGTTTTTGAAAAGTTTTTAACAGGCTTATCGCCTGTTTTAGTGATGTTTTAGCCTTGATTAATTAGGGTTTTGAGCATAGTTCGGAGTCCAGACCGCCACTGAGGAGGATGATTTCCCAGGAGGGTTGCCAACTTTTTACCATTCAAAACCGAATAAGCCGGACGACGCGCGGGAGTAGGATATTCAGCGGTTGTAATGGGAATGACCTGTTGAATTTTGAGAGGTACACCCAATAATTTAGCTTCCTCAAAAATAGCGATCGCAAAATCATACCAACTGGTAACACCACTATTGGTATAATGATAGATACCAGATGTTTCTGAATTTAATTGGGGAATTAACTGGACAATTGCGGTTGCTAAATCTCCTGTCCAGGTGGGAGTCCCCACTTGATCCATGACGACTCTCAACTCTTCTCGTTCCCGACTTAAACGGAGCATGGTTTTGACAAAATTTCCGGTTCCTCCTGCGCCATAAACCCAGGCGGTGCGAATAATGGCATAATTGGCATCAGTGGCTAAAATGGCTTGTTCTCCGGCTAATTTTGATGCACCATACTGTCCTAATGGGTTGGTGGGGTCTGTTTCGACATAGGGATGGCTTTGGGTGCCATCAAAGACATAATCAGTGGAGACGTGAATTAATTTAGCATTAATCCGCTGGCTTTCGGCTGCTAAAATGCCGGGTGCTATGCCGTTAATAGCGGTAGCTAAATCGGTTTCTGTTTCGGCTTTATCAACGGCTGTATAGGCGGCGGCATTAACGACTATATGGGGTTTGATCTCTGCCATTAATGATGATATAGCATCAGGTTTAGCTAAATCTAGGGTATCTCGTCCGACGGCGAAAACTTCACCCAGGGGAGTGAGTAAAGGTTGTAATTCCGACCCTAATTGTCCGTTTTTTCCGGTTAGTAAAATACGCATTATTCAAAAACTTCTGCATTGGTCAAGGTGTGGGCATTTTTATCTTTTTCAGATAATTTAGGTTCTAGGGATTCTAGGGGCCATTCAATGGCGATGTCTGGGTCATTCCAGAGAAGCGATCGCTCATACTGTGGTGCATAATAATCAGTGGTTTTATAGAGAACTTCGGCTACAGGAGAGGTTACTAAAAAACCATGAGCAAACCCGGGAGGAATCCATAATTGTTGCTTATTTTCAGCACTGAGATAATAGCCTACCCACTGACCAAAAGTTGGGGAACTTTTCCGAATATCTACTGCTACATCAAAGACTTCTCCCAGGACTACCCTCAGTAGTTTACCTTGGGTTTGTTGAATTTGATAATGGAGACCCCGCAACACTCCTTGACTAGACCGAGAATGATTGTCTTGTACAAAGTCTGTGGTCACACCTGTTTTTTCGGTAAATACTTTCTGGTTAAAACTTTCAAAGAAAAAACCGCGATGGTCTCCAAAAACTTTCGGTTCGACGAGGAAAACATCAGGAATTTTCGTGGGAATAACGTTCATTTGACAGTTCCACAAAATGGCATCAATCTCTAGTTTACTATATGGGGGGATATAAAATAATCAAAGTGGAGTAATTTGCACAATTATCTGTCCATTGAGGCGAAAAAATTGATGTTGCTCTGGGTCATAAACCCAAGCCTTGATTTGGGTTTCTCCGGGTGGTAGAGATTGGGGGGGGAGGGTGGTTGTCCATCTTGATTGTTGGTAGCGATCGCTTTGGAGAATATCGGCTAAGTCAGGACTGTATAAGTTTACATAAGCACTAGCAAAAAATAGCTGTTGGTCGTCTTTAGATAAAAATACTAATTGTGGTTGTTGGTCTCGGTCTGGTAAAATAGCCCAACCTCTAAGAGTTAAGGATTCTGATGATTGAATGACTTGGGGAGAATCAGGATTTAAGGGAAAGTCAATATAACCATAGTTTAAGTCAGGACTATCGGTGAATTTAAGCTGGTTGGCGAAGTTTCTAAAGCCGATATTTTGGAGAGATTCTACGCCTTCTTGAATCCACCAAGTCGATCTACTGAGGGGGAGTAAACAACGTTGCGGGGAGTTTTGAAAAAAGGTTGATTGTGAGTCCAAATAGGGAAATAAATATAGACAAGTTTGGGCGGTTTGGCTATAAAATAAATTGGTCTGAACTCTGGCGATCGCATTTCCTGAACTCACCCAAACCAAACAGGCTAAAATCCCACAAATAAAGCTATAAATTAAAGTAGGAATAGGCAAGTTAAAACTAGCATACTTCTCAGAAATCCACTGAATGCTGAGATAAACTATGGCAATTAGTAATAATGTGGTATGGCTGGTATAGCGAACGGCTGTTAGGGGATAGTTCGCGCCTAAATCTACTCTTCCCCAGGTCATTAATAGAGATGTTAATAGGGAAAATATGCCCAAAGAAATCCAGGGACTAGCATCTAAAAATGTTTGAAATTTGGAGTATTTTCGGCTATGATAGTATAGTAAATACAGGAAAAATATGATAATTACTAAGCCCAATAACCAGGAGATTTGGGGAGATTGAACTATGGGTGCAGCGAGAACATTTAACCAAAAGTGAATAAAGGTATAAACTCGCTCCCAACCAGAGAGGGTAATAGATAATGGTTCCCGTTGATAACCAATGGCATATAATCCACAGGATAGCAAAAAGAGGAGTAACCAAATAAGCGATCGCTTTCTTTGTTGTGTAGCATTTCCTGGTAGAGAAATTAGGGAAGGCATAACCGCCAACCAGGACACCAAACCTTGAGCGGAGGAAAAACTAGCGATCGCACATAAACCAGCAGCTATCAAGAACTTATGGCGAGGATTTAAGGGACTTGGCATAAAGATTAACAGGGCGAAAATGATGCAAAAGTTAATCAAAAAAATGGGGATTTGAAATCCCCAAAGCCATTCTTGATTGAGGGAAAAAAACAGAATACAGGCGAGAAAATTAGCGAGATGAAAGAGGTAAATATGAGTCACCCCATTAGCTGAAAGTGACAATTTATATAACCCCAAAAACGAGATAATTGCCAGACCCAGACTAAAATATAATTCGGCTTTAATATTCCATTGTGACAGAAAACCCAGACCGATAAAAATCAGTCTGGGAAAGAAAATTCTATGGGTGTTGTGAAGAGCAAATAAATCAGGAAAGGTTAAATTTCCGTTAGCGGTCTTTTCAAATAAACCGGGTAAAACCCACTGGTCAAAGGAAGGCACATCTACAGCAAAGTACCCCACAAAAGCGATCGCAGATAGCACAGGAAGTAGATAACCAACCCACAACCCAGAATGATGAAATTTAAGTAGCGATCGCCGAGGGGTATCAAACATTTAAAGTCAATTAGGCTTATCTCAAGTTAGTGATACTTTCAAACTTACCTGTGAGTCGGCTAAACAGCATTTGCAAAACCGTGCGCTTACCGATATTAACCTTAGTATTGACCGCCATACCAGACTGCAATTTAATTGTCACCTCCTGTCCTGGTACATCTTCATTGAGCATAAAATATTGTCTTTCCAGCTTAATATTTGCCCTAAAGGAAAAGAATGGGCGACCTTCTTCTGGAGGAATAGCATTTTGGCTAATCCATATCAACTCACCCGGAACCGTGCCAAACTCATTAGAAGGGAAGGCATCAATATTAACTTCCACGCCAATACACTGCTCATCAGCAATACCAATTTGCTCTCGCGCCGCCGCCGAGGTAGGACAGATACAGTCTTTTTCCACCTGACACTCAATCACCTCTCCTGCCACTTCCTTGCCGTCAAAAGGAGTCAACAATTCCCGTTTAACCCGCAGAGCATTTAACACCAGCGCCATATCACTATTATTGATATGAACTTCTGCTTTTAAGCCTTCATCGTCATCTAAAATCGTCAGCAGAGGTTGAGTTTGTTGAGCCTCAAAATAGGCTTCATCACAACGGGAAGGCATCGGATCGCCAGGTCGGAGAATAGAATTGATGACATAGGAGCAAATCTCATCCTGATTCATATCCAAAGCAGCATTAGATTTAGTCGAAGGCTGCAATTCAAAGATAATCCCCGATGCGGGCGCTCTCAAAACCTGAGTATTTCTCTGTTCCTGCAACTTTTCGATTTGAGACTTAATGTCAGAGATTCTTTTTTCATTGTCCAACCGCAAACGGCTGAGTTGAGAATCAGCGCTGGCAATTTGTTTATGATTTTCTTGAATACGACTATAGATATCTCTAGCCCAGGAGTCCTTAGTATTTTGCAACTCCTGCCTAGTGCGAGCAATAGATGTCTGGATACGTTGTTCCTCATTCTGTAGCCGTTCAATTTCGGCTCTTTGTTGTTCAATATCCCGGCGGCGCTGATTAATTTCACCTTGTCGTTGTTGAATTTGGTCTTGTTGTCGCAGCACCTCATTTTGGTTTCTGAGGATATCCTGTTCTTGCTGTTTGCGTTGCAGGTCAGACATAGCCCCTTGCTCAACCAAGGGAGAAATTTGAGCTAAAATCGATTCATTAACACTCAGGAGTTCCTCAGACTTAGATAACTGATTGCCAGCCAAGTTTAACTGTTGTTCAGAATAGGTCAATTGATTTTCAATATAGCGCAGTTGTTGACGGGCAGCCGCCAGGGTATCTTGATTTTGAATCGATTGTTTTTCCAGTTCTTGAATTCTCAGTTCACCCGCCGCGACTCTGGATTGGTATTCAGCGCGATAGTTAGCGACCAAACCCGCCATATTCGGGCTAAAACTGACAGCAGTTCCTCGGTCATGGTAAAGTTCGTCCACCAAGGATTGTAGAGTTTGATTTTCTTGAATGCGGGCTTCTCGGTCTCTGACCAAATCTGCTAACTGTGGGGGTAAGTTAGTAGTAATTTGATTATTAACAATGCTCTCATAGAACTCGTTTTCCTTTTCTAGGGCGGCTCGCAAACTTTCAACGGCGCGCAGATCAGCGCTAGGATTAGTGGGGCTAAAAGTCAGTATAGGCTGATTTCTTTCGACCCGATCGCCATTTTCGACGTGCAAGCGGACCACCGCGCCAGTAGTTGGGGCTTGAATTTCCCTAGCTCCCGATGTCAGGGCCAATTGTCCCATAGCTGGGACTGTTTGCTCAATATTAGCAAAATAAGCCCAAATGACGGATGTGGTGCTTACTAGCATAATCATCCACAGAAACAAGTGGGAGAGGAGACCAGGTTTTTCTAGGATGACCGGTTGTTCAGAAATAGATGCTGATTTCATAAGTTCTGTTATCTGTTGTTCAATACCAATAGAAAATGCTTAAAAACTCGACTCCTCTACCACCAATGACGTTGATCGCCTTACTGTTGTGCCTCTTGCTGTTGATACAGGCAATAGTAACGTCCTTTGATAGCCATTAACTCATCATGGGTTCCTTGTTCTACGATCGACCCTTGATCCATCATAATGATAGCATCAGCATTTTTGATAGCGCTGAGGCGGTGGGTAATAAAGAACACCGTCCGATCATGAAATTCTTGACTGAGATTTTGACTAACTAAGCGTTCTGACTGATAATCGAGGGCGCTAGTTGCCTCATCAAGAATCAATAGTCTTGGCTTTTGGAGAACGGTACGGGCGATCGCAATCCGTTGTCGCTGTCCACCGGAGAGACCGGAACCACGCTCACCCACCACCGTATTGTACCCATTAGGTAAACCCATAATAAACTCATGGGCATCAGCGACCTTAGCGGCTCGGATAATTTCATCGGTACTAGCTTCTGGGTTAGTGAGGGCGATATTTTCCTGTACTGTCCCACTAAATAGCAAAGTATCCTGAAGCACCACCCCAATTTGACGACGGAGGGAATATAGTTCGACCTTATTGATATCGTAATTATCAATTTTAACCCGGCCGGACATAGGTGGATAGAGACGTTCGAGGATTTTCATCAAGGTACTTTTACCTGAACCACTCAACCCGACAATTGCCACAAAGGAACCGGCTGGGAATTCTAAATTAATATTTGCCAATTGCAAAGGGCCACTGGGTCCAAAACGGAAAGATACCTCTTCAAAGATAACAGAGCCATCAATTTCCGGCATGGGGATATTATTGCGATCGGCTTCATCAGCTTCGGGAGCCGTATCTAAGACATCTCGCAGACGTTCTACAGACATTCCCACCTCTTGGAAACTCTGCCACACACTGACAAAGCGCAACAGAGATCCGGTGACGTTTCCGGCAATAATTCGGAAGGCAATCAATCCCCCGATAGTTAATTCATTGTTAATTACCAAATATGCACCTACCCACAATAGGGCTAGGGCTGAAAGTTTATTCAAAAAGCCACTGATGGAGTTAGCAGCGGTCTGGGTGAGAATAGTTTTAAAACTAGAGCTCATATAACGGGCATAGCGTCCCTGCCATTCCCAGCGGGAGGTCAACTCAATATTTTGAGCTTTGACGGTTTGCATACCGTTAAGCACCTCCACCAGATAGGCTTGGGAGTGACCGTACAACTCGGCTTTTCTCCTGAGTAGTCTTTGGATAATCGGGGAGTTGATGACAATAATCAGAGCAAACAGGGGTAGGGGTGCTAAGGCTACTAGAGCCATAGTCACATTCAGATAGAACATGACCGCCACATAAACGACGGAGAAAACCGCGTCTAACACAACCGTTAAGGCTGTACCTGTGAGGAAGTTACGAATATTACTGAGTTCCCCAACCCGTGCCATCAAGTCTCCTACTTTGCGGTTATCGAAATAGTTGAGAGGTAGGCGCAATAGGTGGTCAATTACTTCGGAACTGAGTTTAACATCGAGTCGGTTGGTGGTATCAACAAACAGGTATGTTCGCAAGGCTGAGAGTAGGGCTTCAAATAGAGCTACCCCCAACATCAAAAATGCCAAAATATTGAGAGCGTCAATGTTACGCTGTCCCATCACCTTATCGATGATGATCATGGTCAGCAGGGGGTTAACCAAGCCGAAGAGTTGCACAAAGAAGGAGGAGAGCAGGACTTCTATAAAGACTCCCCGGTGTTCCATAATGGCTGGAACAAACCACCAAAAGCTGAACTGTTCCTGCTGATCACCTTTGGTTTCTTGGAGTAGGAGAACTTGACAGGCTTCTCCGTAAACTTCCACAAACTGGCCAGGGCGCATCTTTACTATCCCTTCTTCCGGGGATGCCATGATCAGTTGTTTTTCGCTGATGCTATAAATGATGGCAAAGCTATTTCGCCACGGGATCATGGCGGGAGCTTTGAGTCGGCATAAGGCTTTGGAGGGGACTTGCACTAACTGGGCGGTAATTCCCATCATTTGAGCGATCGCCCCACAGGCTTGTAGGGTTAGAGAACCCGCAGTTTCTAGCTGACCTTCAATGATGCGCCGAATTAGTTCTTTGCGGAAATTTACCCGAAAATGCTTGCTCAACATATTAAAGCAAGCTAAGGGAGCGTCAACAGTACCCCGTCCCCGCACTACGGGGAATCTTTGAATTTGTTGGGAGGAGTCTAGTTCTGGCTCTGGGGGGGTTTCTGGCCCAGGGATAACATGGGGTAATAATGCTTTTAACCCGTCCTGTGATGTGTCTTCTTCCGATATTACTTCGGTGTGTGTCGGAGCCTGTCGCAACCCTACCAGTCGCGCTCCCCTGGGTCCTTCTACTTTCAGGCTTTTACCCAAGGTTTCTAAATTGATGCCATTTCCGACGGAGTAATCTCCCACCACTCCGCTACTAACTAACCAGAGTCGATTAGTATCTAGTCTGAATTTTAGATCTGAGCCTTTGGTTTGACCGTTTAGCAGGTTGACGACGATCGCATCTGGCCAATATTCTTTGGTCATTTCTTTGATGTTACCGCCGGAGTTCGCTACCTGTTGCAGGTTTTGGCTCAGTAACTCAAATACTTCTGATATGGCTGCATGGTCTCTAAATGCCTCCGCAAACTGGGGCTCTTTATCCATTAGTTTAATAAAGACCGCCGCCGGGATGCTTATACAAATCATCTCTGTCGAAGCGATCACTGTTTCGCAGGGAACTCCCCTTAGTAAACCAGCCCATCCCAGGATTTCTTTGGCTCCTAGTAGTTGTAAGCTGGTATGGCGTTGGCTTCTGGAGTCATAAGCTAACAGTCGAGCTTGTCCCTGATAAATTACTGCTACCTGGGTGGGGAGTTTGTCTCGCTCAAAAATTGGTTGTCCTGTCCGGTAGCTTAATAACTGACATTGGGGTAATATGTCTCGTAGCCCCTTTTCGCTGATGCGATCGAAGGGGCTAGTTTCCAGCAGAAATTCCTGGATCTGTAGGTTGGAAACGGCAGATGTGGTCATGATACGGAAGACACCTCAGTATGCAGGGGTTCAAGACAGCCAACTTTGGCTATTTCCTCTCGGAGCCAAGTCTCAAATAGTTCGTCAATTAAATGACGGCGCATGGACTCATCGAGTTGGGCTGGGATGAATTTTTCTAGTCTAATAATTACCATCCATTCTGATAAGGGACGCGGGGGCCACAGTTGTCCCGGTTGACTTACTGCTAACAGTTTACTAATTGCTGGGTGGGGTTGGGCTAAGGACACCGGCCCCATGATTCCACCAGTCCGAGATTCTGGCCCCTCTGAGTATTCCCGTGCCGCTTCGGAAAATTCTTGCTCTCCTTCGGATATACGAAAATACAATTCGTGGGCTAGTCCAGGATTTTTGGTCCTGATTAAAGAATACACTACATGATCTAGGCTACTTTTCCGGGTGATAAAGTAGCTTTCTACTTTGTTAGTCCACCGTTCCCGCTTGAATTTTTCTATTTTAATCGGACGCTCGGCGATCGCCTGAGCTTCTTCTAAGGTTAGTTTATTTAAGTTTAACCAGGCCTTTTGAGCTTCTGGAGAGGTCAGTTGGTGTTGGGCTGCAAATTTTTCCAGCGCCGCCGCTGCTTCCTCTTCTGTGCAGGTAATCTCGGCGATCGCTTCGTCTAAAATTACCTCACGCACAAATGGCACCATCATCTGATAGTGCTTTAGCCGCGACGGGATCTCCTCTGCCTTAATAATAGTCTCTCCGACTTTATACACTCCGGTCATTGCTCTCTCCCACTGACTGGGGCTTCCCCCTGAGCTTTTATCGCTTCACTACCCTAGGGTAATGATTGTGTTTATGCAAGTTTTTCATATTAAGCACCGATGATAACAGACCTTTTGCCGCTCCTGTCCTGACGAAGCAAAACAAGTTTCGGTTCCGCCTGCCATACCACTGGCTTCCCTAAATTATTGCCTAATATATTCTACATATTGCATCATCAGTTCAGCTACTCTCTCTTATATACCATTGCCAATCTGTAGCGATCGCATCAGGAACATTAATTGACCCCCCCTCAATTGCTGATCTCCTCTTTTCCCCTTCTCCACAACATTTAAACATTTTTTTATTTGGGCTATTGACAAATTCCGTGTTTTGTGATATGCCTTACACTTAATTAAGGTAATGAGTCCAGACCAATTATGGCCATAATTCCCCAAACTGGTGACGCGCCAGCCATAATTAGCACAGTGGCTAGGCGGGGGATACTGGCTGAGAGACTCAGGACTAAGTAGGGATAGACACCTGGAAACTCTTGATATATATGGCTTTGGTAGTGATTGGTGTTTCCGGTTAACCTCCTCAAAGTTGGGGTTATCTGGGATATTGGCGAAAATTTGCACAAAACAGGACAATTATACCTTTCTCTATTGTACAAAATTTAATTATAATGTCAAGTGCCTCAAAAATAAAGTTTTCTGACAATAAGATAAAAACCGATTTTGTGGAGTTTAAGCAATAACAATTAACCGATAATTGGCGATTAATTGAAAGCCTGTTAAAGCCGAATTATGGGATAATTGGCGGTACAAATTAGGGAGTGTGGTGGCGACCATAAAAAACCCAAACCCCATTACAGCCTGTTCAGAAATCATCTGATCACCTCTCAAAGTCCCTCTCCCTCTCTGGGATCCAGATTTAGGGTGAGGGCAATGTATTAAGCGACTGGTGAACAAGCTGTAAGTTAAGGTGGTGAGTCCAGACCAATTATGGCCATCATTCCCCAAACTGGTGACGCGCCAGCCATAATTAGCACAGTGGCTAGGCGGGGGATACTGGCTGAGAGACTCAGGACTAAGTAGGGATAGACACCTGGAAACTCTTGATATATCTGGCTTTGGTAGTGATTGGTGTTTCCGGTTAACCTCCTGACATTTGGGGTTATCTGGGATATTGGCGAAAATTTGCACAAAACAGGACAATTATACCTTCCTATATTGTACAAAATTTAATTATAATGTCAAGTGCCTCAAAAATAAAGTTTTCTGACAATAAGATAAAAGCCGATTTTGTGGAGTTTAAGCAATGATAATTAACCGATAATTGGCGATTAATTGAAAGCCTGTTAAAGCCGAATTATGGGATAATTGGCGGTACAAATTAGGGAGTGTGGTGGCGACCATAAAAAACCCAAACCCCATTACAGCCTGTTCAGAAATCATCTGATCACCTCTCAAAGTCCCTCTCCCTCTCTGGGATCCAGATTTAGGGTGAGGGCAATGTATTAAGCGACTGGTGAACAAGCTGTAAGTTAAGGTGGTGAGTCCAGACCAATTATGGCCATCATTCCCCAAACTGGTGACGCGCCAGCCATAATTAGCACAGTGGCTAGGCGGGGGATACTGGCTGAGAGACTCAGGACTAAGTAGGGATAGACACCTGGAAACTCTTGATATATATGGCTTTGATAGTGATTGGTGTTTCCGGTTAACCTCCTCAAAGTTGGGGTTATCTGGGATATTGGCGAAAATTTGCACAAAACAGGACAATTATACCTTTCTATATTGTACAAAATTTAATTATAATGTCAAGTGCCTCAAAAATAAAGTTTTCTGACAATAAGATAAAAGCCGATTTTGTGGAGTTTAAGCAATGACAATTAACCGATAATTGGCGATTAATTGAAAGCCTGGTAAAGCCGAATTATGGGATAATTGGCGGTCAAAATTAGGGGTTATTGTGACGACTATAAAAAACCCAAACCCCATGGCGATCGCTCAATATTGCACTGATATCTTGATTAAGGTTAATCAAAGGTCGTTCATCCCATAATTCCAAAGCAATTTTAGCCACATAAACCCAGAGACTGACTTGGGAAGGTGATTCGTCAATATGGCGTTTTAAGTATTTCCATACCCCGCGAGTAAAATTGACATAATCAGCCCTATCTTTTTCATCAGCAAATTGGTAACTAGGGGAGAAAATGAATTTCAGAAAATCCTCAAATAAATAATTAGGAATCACCGCATTATGATAATTTATCCCCAATTGATAAGCCGGCTTATATAGCATAGCAGCCAACCAAGATTGACAACCATTTTCAACAGAAAATCCCTGAGAAACCCGAATTTTCAATGATTCCACAAACTCAGATTCGCTGTTGGTCAATGTCAACTCACGGATACCACTATTAAGGAGAATTTTATGCACTTTTCCTTGAACACCATCAGATAATTTTTGCAAGGAAACAGCCTGAGATTTAAGCCAGATGATCGCCGTCATTTTTCGCAGGAGTCGAAGGTGTTGCTGGGTAGGTTGATGGTGGGGGTTATGACGATATTGATTAACCAATTCTTCGGCTAAGTTTAGATAATCTTGGGGAGACTTAGACAACAGTTGTTGAAAGATATATTCTTTGATATTTAACGCCAAAAACCGATAGTCAGGGTCAATAATAATTTTCCGATATAGTCGGCTATAGTCTCGGATATTCTCACCAGCAATAATATTGAGTTGAGTTTGTTGTTGGCGATGAATTCGTAGGGTAGATAAGGCTTGATCAACAAAGGCTATTTGATAATCTGCCATAATTCTAAACCACATATCTGCATCTAATAATTGATGTAGGTCGGGGTCAAATCCTCCTAATTGAGAAAAGACATTACGCCGAATTAAAACAGTTGTCGGTTCGCCGATTTTATTTAACCGACCTCGGAAGCATTTAGGGTCTGATAATAATTGGGAACCGGGTTGAATTGTTTTTAAGTTTGACCAGTCTTGATGCAGGTTTTGGGTTCCTTTATAGGCGGCTTGACATTGGGGATGAGTCTGGGAATTATCATCAAGGATAATATGGCGGCGGGAGAAAACTAACCCAATTTCTGGGTTGGCTTCAGCCATAGCCACGAGTTGTTCTATACAGTTGGGTTCAAGGGTATCATCTTGGAATAGGAATTTAACATATTTTCCTTGAGCTTGGGAAATACAGAAATTGAGGTTATCAACTAAACCATAGTTAATATGAGTGAGGATACGAAAAGGGATAGGTGATGAGGCTTGCGAAGATTTGGCGATCGCTATAGTATCATCTATGGAACCATCATCAGCTAGGATAATTTCACAATTACTATAGGTCTGGTTTAAGGCGCTGAGAATTGCGTCTTTAATAAAGGTTTCGCCGTTGTAGGTGGGAATGCAAATACTGACCAAGGGAGGAGTTGTAGTTTCCGGTGAAAATTCCCTAATTGGAACTGAACGTATATCAGTAAAGTTTTGGGTAGCATTTTGGATAATTTGGAGGCGAGAAAAAATGCGATCGCCGATAGTTTGAGGACTTAATTGGGTTCTGATATCAGTAGCGGCTTGCTGACCAATTTGGGAAGCAGCTTCTGGGTTATTAACGACATATTGCATTAACTCAGCCGCCTGTTTAATGTTGGGAGCAGCCCACACATTCCCCGGTCGATAGGGTCCGTCTGTTTGGTCAATTAAAACTCGTCGATATTTGACCAAAAAACTATTGGCTAAATTCATAAATTCCGTATTGGAAGAATAGCCAGTAGCTATGACGGGTTTACCATAAAACATTGCTTCCGCCATGGTTAAACCAAAACCCTCGGAACGATGTAAGGAAATATAACAATCACAGTTATAAACTAAGCCGTTAATTTCTTCCCGTGATAAATAGCCATCAATAATTTGAATGGCTGAACAATTAGCGATCGCTTGAAAAAGGTGATTTCTTTCTTTGGGGAAACGATCAGAGTTAGAACACTTTAAGATTAACACCACATTAGTAGGATGATTTCCGAAAGCGGTTTTAAAGGCTTCCACCACCGCCAAGGGATTTTTGCGTGCCATGCGGCTATAGAAATCAAACATAAATAAAAAGATAAACTTATCGGGGGGAATTGATAACTGTTCCCGACTTAAAGTCACCTCTGGAAGTGAGACGGTAGGCATCATTTTAATTACGGGAATTGGCGACACCCGCCGAATAGCAGAGACACAATAATCACTATAAGTCCAGATTTCGTGAAATAGTGAAAATGCTTTAACCCACTCTGGGGGAAACTCTGGTAATTCCCACGCCCAGAAACCAATATTATATCGATTTTTAAAATAGTCAGCGCCGACAAGTTGAGCAAATCTCAGCACATCATTAGCATTAATTTGAATTAGGTTGATGGGATAAGGATGTGCGGAAGTAAAATTTTCAAAGCTATGATCTTGTTTACGGTGAGGACTCCCAGTAAAGTTATTAATTGCCACATTTAAGTTAACGGCTTCCATAGCTCTCAAGGTGGCGCGTACTCCTTCACCAATGCCAAATTCTCCATTAACAAAGCCAGCGACATTAACACCTAATTCGGGAGTAATAACTTTCGGTTTTGGGGAGGGTGCGACTGTTTCTAATTTGGCTAAAGTTTGGCTATAGCTACGGGAAGACCACAATATTTTTCGCAAATTGGGGGCGTTATATTGAGCGATTTTGGTAAATTCTCCGGGGGGGATAACTTTCTCGGTTAATAGGTGTAGGGATGAACCGTTAGAGTAAATATTCAAGCCGAATTTTTGGGCGATTATTTCTAATGACTTTGGGGTGTAAAAAGCTATATGCTGTCCTTCCTGGGGTGCATAATACCACCACTGACCAGGCTGGGGATTATGGGGGGGGAGAAGTTCGGTTGAGAAGAGAATATTTTTGGATAATTTCAGGATCTTGTTGATTTCATCTAGGGGGTTAGCAAAGTGTTCCAATAATTCAAATGCGGTGATGAGTTCATAGGGTTGGTCTGGGTTTAAATTGGCTTCTAGCCCGGTAGCTAATAGGTTGGGACAGAAGCTATCATACCAGTGAAATTTAAATCGGATATCTCGCATGAGCCGCACTAATAAACCGTAACCGCCTCCATAGTCGAGAAACTGACTATCGGGATTAAAAAAATGGGTGATGATTTGGCTGGCTAGTTGAGCTAACATGAGATTACGGAAAACTAAACCATCGTCGCTGTTAGCAATGGGTTGATTATAGGCTTCTGGTAACCAGTAGGGATTTTCGGTTTGCACAAATCCGCAATTCTGGCATTGAAAATAGTTAACATTATATCGGTTCAAAACTATGGTTTGACCGAAGGATATGGTAGCAGAGGCACAAATTTTACACTGCATAATTTACCAATTGCATTAATCACTAAGGATACTCTCTTCTCTGTCCATGGGTTTTGAGCAGGGGAGATACCTGATCATCTATTATATGACAACTGTCTCTAATCACGATCTACTTTAATTGTGATGGTATGATTTCAGCAGGTTGGTTTCTACTGAATTTTGGGGTTCCCCAATACTTAGACACTCACGGACAAACTACTTGACCCGCCACCGGAAATAGGTGGGCTATTCAATGATGATAATTAATGAGGGATAGGCTGATTATATACACCCGCCAATATATGGGTGTCTGGAAAATTAAAGGAGACGATCGCCTCGAAATTTATCTATCACTTACATTAGCCATGGGGAATTTTTGATGGGTTCCTCCTGCGAGAGGCTCCCGAATCTGTCACCGATGCTACAATGGTTATCAACTGTGTCTAAATTGACAAGATTTTGGCGAACCTATAGCCAAGAAGATTAGAGTTTAAACAATCATTGGGTGAAGACATTGAATTCGGAATTGTTGAGGGTGTTACCTGTAGATGCCCGCGTCATTGTTGAAATTAGCGATCGCCTTAACCCAGATATGAAGAAGTCAGCCTATCTGCGGAATAACCCAGAATGTCAATATTGGCAGATTTCTCCCGATCAGGACTTGACAAAAAGCACAATTTGTGATTATCTTGGGAAGATAGATGTTTTGGTTTATACCTGTGTCAATTTTCCAGGGCATGATTTTGGTAAACTGGTAAATGATTACAGTGTCTGGCTGAAACCTAACGGTCAATTTATCGCTGATATTCCTAACAGCGAATACTGGCGGCGGCTAGTTAGTTTAGCGTTGGATAAGCCACAGTTGTCGGATGTAGGTTTAAGTTTACAGGAAATCCGATCGCATTTTAATCGAGCGGGATTATATATCTATGAAGTGCGGACAAAAGGCGATCGCAGTTGGGAGTTTAACCAGTTTTTAGAGAGACTGAAATCAACTAATCCCTCTACTGTTGTCTACCTGAAAGAGTATAGAGCGCAAACGGTAGCGGAAAACTATCTAGTGCGGGGTATAAAGTCGAGTAACCCCCCAAAACGGCTATTAATCCAAACAGCAATCATGGCACCAACGGGGTGCGATCGCATTCGAGTTTTAGATCCCGATCGCTTTAGTGCCACCATTCCCGGAGTCCGCACCTTTGCTTCAGTCAGGTCAGCGATAATTATACCAACTATACCACAGGAAGCCAAAATTTTCATCTGGCAGCGCACCATCATGTCAGCGCGAGAACATCTTTCCGTGCTGAAAAGACTACTACAGGAAAACTATTTAATCATTGCTGAAATTGACGATAACCCCCTGCGTCGCCGAGAATATGCAGAGCATAATTATCTAAGTTATCGAGGCTGTCACGGTGTCCAAACTTCCACCAAACCTTTAGGAGTATTTCTGCAACAATTTAATCCTAATGTAGCAGTTTTTCCTAACCAACTAACCGAAGTTTCCCCCCCACGCCATAATTATGACAACGAGAAAATCAGTCTATTTTTTGGCGCATTAAACCGCGAGAAGGACTGGGACCCCATTATGGCATCTCTAAATAAAGTTTTATTAGCCAATTCCGGTCGAGTCCTGGTGCGAGTAGTTCACGATCGCCAATTTTTTGAAGCCTTAGCCACCGACCAAAAAACCTTTGAACCTTTCTGTCAGTATAACCGCTATTTAGAAATTCTGCAAAACTGCGACATAGCCTTACTTCCCCTGACCCCGACAGCAGTTAATATGATGAAATCAGATTTAAAATTCCTAGAATGTGCGGGTAATGGGGTAGCCGTCCTCGCCAGTCCTACGGTTTATGAATTATCTATTCAGCCGGAAAAAACCGGGTTAATTTATCGGACGATCCGAGAATTTGAAACCCAACTCAACCGCCTAATTAATAACCATACCTTACGCCGCCAAATTGCGGATAATGCCTATAATTGGGTTAAACAAAATCGCCTACTTTGTCACCATTACCAACAGCGTCACCGCTGGTATTTAGAAATGTGCGATCGCCTCCCAGAGTTAAACAGACAACTCCAGCAACGAGTCCCGGAACTGTTTAATAATCCCTAGAAATAAATCCCCCCCATGTCAGTGAATATAGGGGGGATAAACTGTTAGATAAACTGTTAACTATCTAACACCCATTTTAACAGGATAGGGTTAACCAACTCCGGTGCTTCATCCTGGGGGCAATGTCCAACTCCCTCCAGAGGAATAAACTGTTTTACTGTGTCAAATTTAGCTAATTCTTGTCCAAGTTTTATTGGTTCCCATGGGTCTTCTGTCCCCCATAAAATTATCGCCGGACAGGGAAGAATGGGGAGTAAATCTTCTGGTAAAGGTCCTTGAGAATAAGTGGTAAAAGCCACAAAAACATCGACAGCAGTGGGTTCATTTGCGGGAGTGAGAAGCATGGTAACTAATTCATCGGTGACAGCTTCTTTGCGCCGATAAGCCTGTAGGAGGATGTTACGGACTGTTTTGGGAGTAGCAATTTGTCGAAAAAATAGCTGACTAACCCATCTTAAACCTAACACTTTTTGAGCTGCTGCTGCACCGAGACTCCGATACCAGGCAATTTCTGCCCTTTTGCGATCGTGCAATAGTCGCAGAGAACAATTTAATAAACCTACAGCGATCGCTATTTCTGGGTGAGAGACAGCCGCCTGCATAGCCACAATACAACCAATAGAATTTCCCACTAAAAAAGCCGGACTTCCGACCACCTCCCGACAAAAATCTGCCACTTGATCACCCCAAGTTTCAAAGGTATAAGATAGGCTACTACAGGGTAAAGGTTTAGCTGACCCACCAAACCCCAAAAGGTCGATCGCAAATACCCGACATTGATTAGCTAAAACGGGGATATTTTTGCGCCAGTGTCCCCAACTTGCACCAAACCCATGAATTAATACTACCGCTGGTCCTGTGTCTCCAGCGGCGCTATAACAGATAGGAAACCCTTTCCACAGCCAAGTTTGAGTTTCTACGGTAGTTGTTGTCATGGGAACAGTTAATCTTGAATAATTGATAATCAATAATTATAGCAATTCTGAATGATTCGGAATTGCTAATAAGTAACAGGGAATGGCAGAAACAAGGTATACCTTGTCTGTAGTGTGAGGTGCGTCAGTTGGTAATTCTGGGGTGATCATTCCCTGATCAGATAATTATCAATCATCCATTGTCGATAACTTCCTCGACTTCTTCTAGGGTTTCTTCTAGGGTTTCTTCTAGGGCAGGTTTTTCGATGGGTTTAATAAATAAATCATTAGCCCTAACAAAACAATTGGCGGGAGTTGCGTCAGCTTTTTCTTCAATATATATCCAGGGTTTCAAATCAGAATCCAAAGTTACAATAAACCCGCCATAACTCAACTTACCAGTAAATACCTCATCAGTCTGTAAACGTTCAACCACGGGGAAATTTATAATCCTAGGAAAACCAGATTTTTCGGGGTTCCATACTTCCTTAATTGACTCAGAACCCATGCGACAATTTAAGCCGTTGGGGTCAGGGTCAACTACTTGCCAATATAGGTGATTAGAATTGCCAATATAATCACCATTATCATTGGGTTGTGGTAAAGAAGTATCGGCTAAAACCCCTGCTGTACCCACGCCAAACACTAATCCAGCAATTAGAACTATAATTAACCCCAAAACTGGTAATTTCTTTAACATAATCTTCCTCTGAATATCCGACAAATATTTAGTCATGAATTCCCCCAATACTTGTTCTGGGGTACTCCTAGGGCATATTATCAGATATCAGGCGCAACTCGCGAGGAGGGTGGTCAGCCGAGTGTATGAGATACCTTACTGATTACCCTGAGTCTAACCTTCATCAACCGCCATAGGGATAGGGCGATTTGAGTTGGGGGGAACCCCTAGCAGCACTATCTCATCAAGTCCGGTAGGACCCCACAAGTTTTCCCTTCCCCGGTTGTCTGATATGTTTTTAAAAACTGGTGCGCCTTCCGCCTTTCCAGGGGTTGACGAGAACCCGAATCCGTGATAATATTGGATATAGTCTTTTATAATTGAGTATAAAAAACTGAAAAAAATTGGGTGTATTCCCATTATTTAAAATAATAACCCATGGTCAAGGGATAAGTCAACCTATACCCCCCAAATGATGGGTTTGTTTACAAAAATTTACATATTAGCTGGGCTACTTTGTGGACAAGTGAGGCGTGTGAAATCCGCCAATTAATTTGCTAAAGTGGAGAATATGTTAAGATTCCGAATAATGGTCAACACAGACATTTCCCTGAGCTTTCACGCGCTATCTGACCCCCTACGGATTCAGATTATAGAACTCTTACGCCACCAGGAATTATGCGTGTGCGAAATCTGCGAAACCTTAGAGGTTAGCCAGTCGAAACTGTCCTTTCATCTCAAAACGCTCAAAGAAGTGGGATTAATCAAAGGACGACAAGAGGGTCGATGGATATATTATAGCATTAACCTGAGTCAAATGATTATCCTAGAAGAATATCTAGGGGAGTTTCGGCGATTTAGTCCAGTGGTTCCGGCTTTACCTTGCTCAAATTAATCATCATTTTCGGAGTTAGGGGGAGTGACTGGCTGTGATGATTGGGAGGTCAAGGCTTTAAGCGATCGCACTTCTTCCTGTAGTCGTTTAACCTCCTCTAACAATTGTTGATTAGACTGTGATAATTGCTGCGCCTGGCTACTAAGATAAGGGTCACTTTCCCACCAATTAATCCCAATTTCCTTAGCCTTATCTACGGAAGCAATTAATAAACGAATGCGGATACTTAACAATTCCGTAGACCCGACCGAGACGGAAATATCCCCAGCAATAACTATGCCTTTATCCAAAACCCTCTCTAGGATATCCGCGAGGGATGAACCGGAGGTAGACATCGGCACTCCGCGCTGAGGACTAGATGAACGTGATTGTAATGTCATTAATCACCCTCATAAACAACAAACAGGCGATTATCCTGTTGTGTCAAATAACTTTTTCTTAACAGCGATCGCAAAGCATCAGTAGTTTGCACCCTGTTTAACCCCAAAGCTATCTCAATTTCGGAGACTCGCGCCCCATCAGAGTCTTTGATATAAGTATAGATTTTCTGTTCGGTATCGGAAAGATTATTAGGTACTGATGAAGTGGTCAATTCTTCCCTAGGGGGTAAAGCGATAATCTGGTCATTTTCCAGTCCTGATAAATGGTCAAATATCTGATGAAGTCGGCTTTCTAATTCAGTAATATCTCCAATAGCGCGCGATAAGAGGATATCACGGCAAACCTCTTGAAAATCGGGGTCAATGGGAACAATAGGGATATTATGTTCTTGACATATTCTGGCTAGCATCAAACTAGGTCGCAACCCAGAGGCTTTATCGGCGTTAGTTTGTTGTCTGGCTACCGTCTGAATTTTACTAGGGGCGATCGCATGGGTAGCCTCTCGGAATTGCTGCACTAATGTTACAATAGTTTGGGCTTCTTCCGGTGTAACTGCAACTTTTTGGATGAGGATTTCCTGTTGGGTAGCCTCGTCCGGTTCCGGCATATTCATGGTAATGAGGCGATCAAGTAAAGCATCCTGGGTGCTATAAACGCCACAGTATTCTTCAGGATTAGATGTAAAAATCGCCCGAAAATGGGGGTTAACCCTAATATATTCGGAACGGCTGTTATTGGGAGGCAGCACTAATAGTTTTTCCTCTAAAGCCGATAACAGAACGTTATTGACTTCAGGGCGGGAACGGTTAAACTCATCATAAACGAGGGTAAATCCTTCGCGACAGGCGAGGGTTAAACGGGAATCAATCCAGTTTTGCTTGAGTGAGTCTTCTAATTTAACTACACTGTGGATAAAGTTATCCACCACTTTTTTACGGGTGTAACCAGTTTGATTACCAATCATATCGGAGGACTTGAGTTCATCGTCCCCAAAAATCAACATAATCGGACGATTAAGCAAATCTGCCAAATGTAGGGCGAGGGTAGTTTTTCCGGTTCCCGCTGGTCCGCGCAAATGCACAGAAAACCCTGATTGAAGATACCGCAACGCCCTAACTGTAATTCTTTCAATGGCTGGAGTGTTAACAAATCCTTTAGGAACAGCACGAAGCACAGTGGTCATATTAATGTTAGATTGTAAGCTACCAGGCTAGGGATATTTTAGTCCCGAACCCTATTTTCATTTGAACTGTTGGCATAGTAGGCTTGAACGCTCTGAACAATCCAACCTTGTTTCAGAAGTTATCGCAAAGCATCAACGGTTTGAATGCGATTTAACTGCAAATCCTCCTCAATATCAGTCAATCGTACCCTCGACTGCTGATAAATGTAATCATAAACCCATTCATCCGGGGTTAGGGGGATGAGGAACAACAGTAGTTGGTTTAGGCTGATTAGGGGGAACTGCTGGTTTTGTTGGTTCAGCAACCACCACAGCGGTAGGTGTTGTTGATTGGGCTGCTGTGGTAGTACTAGGCGCTGATTTAACCGCCTTCGGCTTGGTTTTAGGAACCAATGTTTGACTAGCCTTCGCCTTCTGAGGCGTTGCTGGGGTCGATTTCACCCTTTCACCACCCCAAACCGACTTTTCCCGTTCCCGACGATACTCTTGTAATTGCATCCGAAACTTACCCATATCCTCAAACATGGACTGAATACCTGCTAGGCGTTCGGCTTTCGCCTCTTGGGTTTGCTGTAGCAATTTTTCAGCCATAATGGTGCGGATAATATTGAACTCTTGCAAATCCCCTTGTACCTGCAGGGCGAGTTTTCGGCGACCGGCGGCTCTTTCCTGGTCTTGTTGTTGCCACTGCTGTTGCCATTGAGCAACCGTATCTCGAAGTTCCGCCCGAAAATCCCGTAACTCCTGGGCTAATTCCTCAGCTTTTTCGGTTCGGGACTGGGCGCTCTCCTCCAGAAAGGTAGCAGTTTCTTTCTGAAGCGATCGCACAAACTCTTTTAAATCCTCAGCTAGTTGTTCTGCTTGCTGACGATGGTTATTATGAGCGTCTGCCAAAAAGGCTTGATTTTCTTGTTTTAATTGAGATACAAAAGCCTGTCGATCTTGTTTTTGAGTGATCGCCTGGCTGTATCGTTCTCGTTGCCATAAACCGATCGTCGCCCAAATCTGTTTTTGGCTTGCAGCCAAAACCTGGCGACGCTCTAGGTGGCTTTGTTGCCAATCATCCTGTAACGCCATAGTACTTAACGATATCCCCCCAGTTGGTGTTTAAGCATCGGACATCTGTGGTTTTCTGTGGTTTTCTGTAGTCTTTCCTGTCAGCCTTACTTTAGGGTCTTCCCTAGAGAATCATATAGCCCCCTGAAACTCAGGCATTGGCTTTCCGACTCAGATTCAGGCTGTAGCTAGATGGACTTAATCAGAAGACACAATCAGATGTCCGACCGCTAGTTAACTGTGAAACCCTTTATACAGAAGGAACAGCAGCTTGAGCCGTTAGACCCACAGCTTCTGCATATTTGAGGTAAGTTTCCACAGATGCAATCACAACCCTTGCTTCTACCGATAACAGTTCTATGCCCACTAAGGAAACACGAACCCAGGCATCAATTACAATCCCTTTATCTAGGATACGATCAATAACCTCAGCCAAGCTCGAAGACGAGTTTACTTTTTCAACTGCCATGAGTCAATTACCTCTTAATTTTTATGTTGACACCACCACCGTCCAGCTAGGCTGTCATGGTAGATTGTTGCTAGTATTACTGTTGACCAGGCTACCAGGGAAGTCCTGTTATCCTCCATCATACAGAATCGAGACAGATTTAACTGTCAAGAATGTGGCAATAGCCCGAAGCTTCTGAGTATGATACAATCAATAGTGAGGCAATCATGCCATTGGTGAAGGTATCTCTCAAAGCCTCCAACATTCTGTTCAAAGAGGACTATTGTCACGTACAAATCGCCTTTTTAAAACCAAGATATACAGGCTATGTACTTCACGTCCACCACTAAACAGCTATGGAGCATCATCCTACGACAACGATTTGGAGTCTATCAGTACTTGGGTATAATGTCAAGCATTTTGGTAATAATTACTTAGGGTTTGACTAGCCTTCGCCTTCTAAGGCTTTGCTGGGGTCGATTTCACCCTTTCACCACCCCAAACCGACTTTTCCCGTTCCCGATGATACTCTTGTCATTGCATCCGAAACTTACCCATATCCTCAAACATGGACTGAATACCTGCTAGGCGTTCGGCTTTCGCCTCTTGGATTGGCTGTAGCAATTTTTCAGCCATAATGGTGCGGATCAGATCATATTGAACTATTGCCATACCTGCTGGGCAAGTTTTCGGCGACCGGCGGCTCTTTCCTGGTCTTGTTGTTGCCACTGCTGTTGCCATTGAGCAACCGTATCTCGAAGTTCCGCCCGAAAATCCCGTAACTCCTGGGCTAATTCCTCAGCTTTTTCGGTTCGGGACTGGGCGCTCTCCTCCAGAAAGGTAGCAGTTTCTTTCTGAAGCGATCGCACAAACTCTTTTAAATCCTCAGCTAGTTGTTCTGCTTGCTGACGATGGTTATTATGAGCGTCTGCCAAAAAGGCTTGATTTTCTTGTTTTAATTGAGATACAAAAGCCTGTCGATCTTGTTTTTGAGTGATCGCCTGGCTGTATCGTTCTCGTTGCCATAAACCGATCGTCGCCCAAATCTGTTTTTGGCTTGCAGCCAAAACCTGGCGACGCTCTAGGTGGCTTTGTTGCCAATCATCCTGTAACACCATAGTACTTAAGGATATCCCCCCAGTTGGTGTTTAAGCATCGGACATCTGTGGTTTTCTGTGGTTTTCTGTAGTCTTTCCTGTCAGCCTTACTTTAGGGTCTTCCCTAGAGAATCATATAGCCCCCTGAAACTCAGGCATTGGCTTTCCGACTCAGATTCAGGCTGTAGCTAGATGGACTTAATCAGAAGACACAATCAGATGTCCGACCGCTAGTTAACTGTGAAACCCTTTATACAGAAGGAACAGCAGCTTGAGCCGTTAGACCCACAGCTTCTGCATATTTGAGGTAAGTTTCCACAGATGCAATCACAACCCTTGCTTCTACCGATAACAGTTCTATGCCCACTAAGGAAACACGAACCCAGGCATCAATTACAATCCCTTTATCTAGGATACGATCAATAACCTCAGCCAAGCTCGAAGACGAGTTTACTTTTTCAACTGCCATGAGTCAATTACCTCTTAATTTTCATGTTGACACCCCCACCGTCCAGCTAGGCTGTCATGGTAGATTGTTGCTAGTATTACTGTTGACCAGGCTACCAGGGAAGTCCTGTTATCCTCCATCATACAGAATCGAGACAGATTTAACTGTCAAGAATGTGGCAATAGCCCGAAGCTTCTGAGTATGATACAATCAATAGTGAGGCAATCATGCCATTGGTGAAGGTATCTCTCAAAGCCTCCAACATTCTGTTCAAAGAGGACTATTGTCACGTACAAATCGCCTTTTTAAAACCAAGATATACAGGCTATGTACTTCACGTCCACCACTAAACAGCTATGGGGCATCATCCTACGACAACGGTTTGGAGTCTATCAGTACTTGGGTATAATGTCAAGCATTTTGGTAATAATTATTAGGGTTTGACTAGCCTTCGCCTTCTAAGGCTTTGCTGGGGTCGATTTCACCCTTTCACCACCCCAAACCGACTTTTCCCGTTCCCGATGATACTCTTGTCATTGCATCCGAAACTTACCCATATCCTCAAACATGGACTGAATACCTGCTAGGCGTTCGGCTTTCGCCTCTTGGATTGGCTGTAGCAATTTTTCAGCCATAATGGTGCGGATCAGATCATATTGAACTATTGCCATACCTGCTGGGCGAGTTTTCGGCGACCGGCGGCTCTTTCCTGGTCTTGTTGTTGCCACTGCTGTTGCCATTGAGCAACCGTATCTCGAAGTTCCGCCCGAAAATCCCGTAACTCCTGGGCTAATTCCTCAGCTTTTTCGGTTCGGGACTGGGCGCTCTCCTCCAGAAAGGTAGCAGTTTCTTTCTGAAGCGATCGCACAAACTCTTTTAAATCCTCAGCTAGTTGTTCTGCTTGCTGACGATGGTTATTATGAGCGTCTGCCAAAAAGGCTTGATTTTCTTGTTTTAATTGAGATACAAAAGCCTGTCGATCTTGTTTTTGAGTGATCGCCTGGCTGTATCGTTCTCGTTGCCATAAACCGATCGTCGCCCAAATCTGTTTTTGGCTTGCAGCCAAAACCTGGCGACGCTCTAGGTGGCTTTGTTGCCAATCATCCTGTAACACCATAGTACTTAAGGATATCCCCCCAGTTGGTGTTTAAGCATCGGACATCTGTGGTTTTCTGTGGTTTTCTGTAGTCTTTCCTGTCAGCCTTACTTTAGGGTCTTCCCTAGAGAATCATATAGCCCCCTGAAACTCAGGCATTGGCTTTCCGACTCAGATTCAGGCTGTAGCTAGATGGACTTAATCAGAAGACACAATCAGATGTCCGACCGCTAGTTAACTGTGAAACCCTTTATACAGAAGGAACAGCAGCTTGAGCCGTTAGACCCACAGCTTCTGCATATTTGAGGTAAGTTTCCACAGATGCAATCACAACCCTTGCTTCTACCGATAACAGTTCTATGCCCACTAAGGAAACACGAACCCAGGCATCAATTACAATCCCTTTATCTAGGATACGATCAATAACCTCAGCCAAGCTCGAAGACGAGTTTACTTTTTCAACTGCCATGAGTCAATTACCTCTTAATTTTCATGTTGACACCCCCACCGTCCAGCTAGGCTGTCATGGTAGATTGTTGCTAGTATTACTGTTGACCAGGCTACCAGGGAAGTCCTGTTATCCTCCATCATACAGAATCGAGACAGATTTAACTGTCAAGAATGTGGCAATAGCCCGAAGCTTCTGAGTATGATACAATCAATAGTGAGGCAATCATGCCATTGGTGAAGGTATCTCTCAAAGCCTCCAACATTCTGTTCAAAGAGGACTATTGTCACGTACAAATCGCCTTTTTAAAACCAAGATATACAGGCTATGTACTTCACGTCCACCACTAAACAGCTATGGGGCATCATCCTACGACAACGGTTTGGAGTCTATCAGTACTTGGGTATAATGTCAAGCATTTTGGTAATAATTATTAGGGGTCGAGAGAGAAGTCACCTTCTCCCCCTCCCCTTCAAAACCGTGCTTGAGACTTTCACCTCACACGGGTCGTAGGGTGCGTCATATCAAGTCCGGATAATCAATTATAGTGAAGTCTCGATTTGAGGCCACCAATGAAAACTCATCAAGCCTCGAATTAATTCGCGCTGTTCCCACAAACTTCGGCAGCCAGCACACAAGAGTTCCTCTAGCTGCTCAAGATTCTCAAATGAGCGATTGGCAATGGGTTCATCTACCAGAGGCCACAGTCTTTCCGCCGGTTGCAGTTCCGGGGAATGGGACGGTAGAAACATTAAATGCAGTCCTTCGGGTACTTTCAGATTCTTACTGATATGCCATCCGGCTTGGTCAACCACTAACATAATGTGTTGATTTGGACCTAATTTCAATTCGGCAGCAAACTCCTGTAACACTCGACCAAATAGAGTTGTATTGACCTAAGGGATGATCCACCAATAAGTCTCTGCCGTCTGCGGTCTGACAAAACCATATAACCATAACCACTCGCATTTCCAATTAATATGGGCGAGTGGTTGACAACCTTCCGCTATTGGAGCGTCCCATCACCGGTTTGAGTCCCAGACGGTGTTCATCTTCGCTCCACAATTGCACCTGTGCATCAGGATATCTCCGGCGAAGTCCCTCTAACTCCGTTACCAGTTTTTTTCCAGGCTTGCTGCTAGTCTTCGTCACTTTCGATGTGAGCCGGTCTCGGTACACGAAGCCGAAATGTCATTTGTCGCAGAATCTCCCATCCCCTTTGTCGGCTAATTTTTCGTCCAGTTACTCCTGTCAACCAGTCTGCCACCTGGCGACCGTTCCACAGTCCCCCATCCGGCGCTGTTCCTTGCCGGGCTTGCCATAACTGAGCTTGGGTCACATCATCAATTAACGGTGGATGTCCGGGATTTCCCTAGAGGCGCGCGCCCAGCCCTTTTAATCCCAATTGGTTGTATCTTTTTACCAATTCATAAATCCAGATGCGACTGTAGCCCGTAATTTCTTGGACTTCCTCCGTGGTCTTCCCCTGAGCCAACAACCAAATAATTTGCTCTTGGCGACTTTCCAAGCCCTCTTGGGCTTGGTGATCAGCCCGGCCAAGTTCTTCGGTACTTAAGTGGGGAGCTATACTAATTCGTCTGGGTATGACGCAAGTTGGGCATTATTAGGGGTCGAGAATGGAGTCGCCTCCATCCCCTCCCATTCAAAACCGTACTTGAAAGTTTCCCTTCATACGGCTCGTAGGGTGCGTTATAGCACTAGTCAATACGGTTAGGACGCAGCCTTGAGAACAGAATCCATGGCATCATCGAGAGAATCAAACTGCTCACGTGCAATGGCGAATGCGGGCTTTCAACCACGACCAACATTTCTCTATCTTGTTGAGGTCTGGCGAATAAGGTGGTAGATAGAGCAAACGGCATTGAGCTGCCTCCACCAGTTCAGCCTGCCGCCCCCCTTTATGAAACGTTGCATTGTCCAATACTAGAGTCTGACCTGGCTTCAATGTTGGAATTAAGATAAACTCCAACTACAACTCAAACACTGTCCGATTACAACAACCCTCAAAGGTAAAGGGAGCTAAGAGTTGTTGATAACACCATGCGGCCATATAGCTCACCCTGCCCTGCCTCTTCCCTGATTTGAGGGTATGGAAGCGTTGTCCTTCCTGGCAGTAACCATAAGGATAATCCGAGTCTTGACTATTCATGCCAGCTTCATCGAGGTAAACCAACCCTTCCGGCTCCATATGTTGAATCTGAGCAATAAACGCCTCTCGCTGTTGCTGATCACGTTCTTGGTAGCCGTAAGTTTTTTTTCTGGTGAAGCCAATTTTCTTCAAGGCTCTGGATATGGTGCCAGGAGAGATGTCGTCATCCCAAAGTTGAGCCATTTGAGCGGAGGTTTGATCGCCATGCTCTTGGGCAAAAGCCTTGAATTTGTGCCAGTCGGTAATTTGGTGGTTATGACCAGGTGGGCGATTAGGTTTAGGGAGGAAGTCTCCGGTGTGTTCTTTTCTTTCCAGCCAGAGATTGATAGTGTTCCGGCTGAGATGGAAAAATTGACTGGCTTTGGTTTTGGACATACCGTATAGTTCAATTGCATTGATAACTTTTTGTCTAAGGTCGTAACTGTAGGGGGCTGGCCTTTTGGGTCTTCTGTAGATATCCTTGCCATTATACGTCCTAAATGTTATGTTTTGTGCTATATCTCCACCTCACACCAGTCCTCTCGCTGTACAAGGCGTTGGAGCGTACTGTGGGAGATGCTCATCCCGGTCAGTATCGTGATATCCTCTTCGGCTCGTTGGTAAGCGTTATTAGCACTAACGAGCAAGCAACACTTCTCAAAGTATGGACTCCAACGAGTCCCTGGCTTCACTTGCAGTTGTTGACCTTGAGCGGTAGTGAGGGTGAGTTTACCGAGGATACTGGTCAGGGTGAGTTGTTTTCCACTGTGGCGGTCTGTTGCCTGGTCGATAAAAAAACTCCTAGTTGAGGCAAGACGTGTTCTTGAGTAAGAGCACGAACACTCTTCTCATTGGCTTCAAGGGTGGTGAGTTCAGTAGGGTTAGCTTCGCTGTAGAGAATGGCCGCAATCGCGTCAAGGTGTTGCTGGAGTTGAGCTGGTTTCTGAGAATCCATGAGTAGAGGGAGGGTGAGTGGTGCTTCGCTCATTATGTAGGGCTGTGGGTGAAGGTTGCACTAAGTACAATTACTCATTTCCTAACTGAGATGCACCCTTTGAATGGGAGGGGATGGAGGCGACTCCATTCTCGACCCCTACCAGACGTGCCACGGTGTAGATGTAAATCCGGCAATAAGTAGGAGTTTTACGGCGAGAGCGAGTTGAAAGACTACGTGGTGCATATAGCTCTGAACGAAGAAGGACCAAGCGGTGAAATCAACACTATACCAATAACAATTGGGCAACCACATCAGGAGCCGTATGAGGCGAAAGTCTCAAGTACAGTTGGGAAAGGGAGGGGATGGGGGCGACTCCATTCTCGACTCTACCCATACATTATACTGTACTTTGTGTTTTGGGTAAAGGCTGTATAGATAATTAAGGGGAAATTAACAGCGAATAATTGATAAAAATTGACCTATATGGGTTAATATGGGTTTTGGGCTCAGTTCCTCTCCGTGTGGCGGAAAAGAGGGGGTGTCAAGACTTGTTTCCTATAGAGCGCGTAAAGTACCTCAGCATCTGGCATTTGTGAATGTTGGTTAGCCAAAATGTATCGGTTGGTCTAGCACCAGGAGTCCAATGTTCTCAACTCATAACCGGTGGTTAGTTATGTCCGAATTTTTTGATTTTCTGAAACACAAACACGCCTATATTGCGATCGGGGAGTTTAAGCCTGGTAAATTTGAAGAAGCCCGAGAACTGTTTGAACAAGCAGTTTCAACCTACAGTACCGGGTTCAAAGGGTCTTATTTGCTACAGGAACCGGGAACTGATCGTGGTATTGCCATTATCTTCTGGGAAAATATCCAAGACATGGAAGCCAATCAAAGTGAAGCATATCAGGCTTTGCTAGATCAAATGACACCCCTATTCGCCAAAGCCCCGACTACTTCATTCTACGAAGTTCGCAGCGAAATTCGTGCCGCCGCCGAATCTCTAGTTTAATCAAAACTTGGGGCTGGTAACTCAAAAGCAGATAATGAACCTTGATTAATCATCACCCTGGTCGAGTTGAGTTAAACAGAAGCGTTTACCGTTGTCTTGGAATTGTAGAAGTCCAGATTGGTGTCAAGGGACTTAATGCGATCGCTTTTTTGCCCTAGCTGGGAATTTGTACTTATTTTGTCCATCTTCCCAGTAGGTTGTCCTCCATTGGGTCAGTCTGATTAATTACTCCTTGGCTTTTCCTCTGGGATGGTTAATTCGGCTAGTGCGATCGCTTAATCCTGTTGGGTACTGCCTATATTGATTTAGGATTGTGTAAATCAGCTTCATTAATTCGTTGTCTCTGGAGTTAACCTCTGATATCAGTTTCTGATTTTGCTTCATTAACTGCCAGACTAAAAAAACGGTAATACCATCAGTTCCCAGTTTGACTATCTCAGGTAATACATTAGAATCCATCGTTGTTTTTTTCGTTGTCTTTTAAGATTAATTCATCATAGTAATTTGTCTTGGCTAAATATTTTTCAATATTTTTTAAAGTAAGCCAGATAAGTTGTCTGTCCCCTCGGGTTTACTTTCTGATTGAATTTCCTAATCTATTGATGTCTTCTTTATTTTTTTTTACAGTAGTTTGGAGTTCAGAATATTTTGCTGAAAGATACCAAATACCTCCCGAAAAAGAAACAAGCCAACTAATAATTAAAGCAATTTTTTCAATTTCTAGATGCATAAAGTTAGAAAATCCTGTGCTTTCAAACACTAAAATTAAGTTTTGAAAAAATTGCTTGTGGTTCGTTTTCTGGTAATCCGGATAGACTCCCAGTTATCCGAAAAATTTAGACCGTTGGTAAATTAGATTTGTTCTCTACTGCTAATTCCCGAATTCTCAAATCTTTGGAAGAATGACAATTTTCTTTCTAACCTTCTTGTCACGGAGCCATCCCGTTGCCATACTATATCAAACAATGTTTCATCAGAAACTACGTTTAATCGTTGAACATGAGGTAGTTGGTTGTGTTCTTTTTTGGCCTGGGAAAAAGCCTCAACAAATTCGTAAAGTTCTACGGTAGCATCTACGTTTTCAGCGTCAGTGCCTAATGAAGCCAGCAAGGTTTTTAACGTTGAACCATCTGGGAGATGGTTGATTAATTGACTGATAGAGATATCCATATTAAGCTACAAAAGCCTCAATTCTTATAGCACAAAACATAACATTTAGGACGTATAATGGCAAGGATATCTACAGAAGACCCAAAAGGCCAGCCCCCTACAGTTACGACCTTAGACAAAAAGTTATCAATGCAATTGAACTATACGGTATGTCCAAAACCAAAGCCAGTCAATTTTTCCATCTCAGCCGGAACACTATCAATCTCTGGCTGCAAAGAAAAGCACACACCGGAGACTTCCTCCCTAAACCTAATCACCGACCTGGCAATAACCACCAAATTACCGACTGGCATAAATTCAAGGCTTTTGCCCAAGAGCATGGCCACAAAACCTCCGCTCAAATGGCTGAACTTTGGGATGACGACATCTCTCCTGGCACCATATCCAGAGCCTTGAAGAAAATTGGCTTCACCAGAAAAAAACTTACGGCTACCAAGAAGGTGATGAGCAACAGCGAGAGGAGTTTATTGCTCAGATTCAACATATGGAGCCGGAAGGGTTGGTTTACCTCGATGAAGCTGGCATGAATAGTCAAGACTCGGATTATCCTTATGGTTACTGCCAGGAAGGACAACGCTTCCATACCCTCAAATCAGGGAAGAGGCAGGGCAGGGTGAGCTATATGGCCGCATGGTGTTATCAACAACTCTTAACTCCCTTTACCTTTGAGGGTTGTTGTAATCGGACAGTGTTTGAGTTGTAGTTGGAGTTTATCTTAATTCCAACATTGAAGCCAGGTCAGACTCTAGTATTGGACAATGCAACGTTTCATAAAGGGGGGCGGCAGGCTGAACTGGTGGAGGCAGCTCAATGCCGTTTACTCTATCTTCGGCCTTATTCGCCAGACCTCAACAAGATAGAGAAATGTTGGTCGTGGTTGAAAGCCCGCATTCGCCATTGCACGTGAGCAGTTTGATTCTCTCGATGATGCCATGGATTCTGTTCTCAAGGCTGCGTCCTAACCGCATTGACTAGTGCTATATCAGTGCCGAGAGCGAAGTCCATGGCAACCACTGTGAAGCACACAATGCTGCCTGACGTCGTCGTTGTAGTGCCTTTCGGCGCCGACAAAATCTCTACGCCAAAACGCCATCAGGACTCGATCGAGCACTCTCGGTACAGCGTTTAATCCATAATTGGGTTAGACCGCGATGGTCGAGTTGGGAGACTCCTGCCATGGCGCTCGGTTTCGCCTCACGAGCGGTGAGTGTTGGCCAAATGCTTTCTCTGAGGAGCTTTCGAGACTTGCCACCTTAAGTGACCAGTACCATCAATAATAAACTAGCAGTTCACATCAAATTTCTGTACGTTTTTTAGCATTTATAGTGTTTAGGGCTGGCCCTAGTCAATCAAACTCAAGCGGGAGGTGTGAAATACCCATATATGGTAGAATATATAGGCAGGTGCGAGACGTTCAGGCATAAAATAGGGTTGCAATACCCGAAATAACCGCCTGGTGGGGACTTCAACCCCTTGGTTGAATATAAGGAGCGCACTCCTGACCATCCCCATAACTGTTTATATGTCCCAACGTTTGGTATAGAAATATACAAAACAAGGCAGGGAACTCAAGGTCAAAACGCAAAACTGAAATCTTAAAGATTCCTTAACAATTGCGAAAGAGAGTAACGGCGATAGCCACCCCCAATTTTGGGAACCACAACCCCAGGATTGAAGCGGGGAACGGAAGGCTCCGAGGTGTAACCCAACACCAGAATCGAGACCACTGCCAACCATCCATGATTAGGGAAACCGAATGTCCGGCTTGAACCATCGTAAATATTAAGTAGCGAAATAGGTTGATACGCTGCGCTCAAAAGGGCAAGGGGAAAAGTGGGGGATTCTGCACTCTACCCACACAGACCTTTAAAAGTACCTCGGTGGAAAGGACAAATCTAAAGATGGAATGCCCATATAAACGGAACGTTTTAAGTCCTCCTGGACTCTAATTATCTGGTCGAGGTAGTTAGTAGGGATAAGTGTAACCGCAAGTCCTAGAGGATGTGAGATGTGACCAGAAGCCAATGCCCGACTGTAATGGTAGGGATATGCTAACAGGTCACGGTTTGATTGTAAGAATAGAGTCTAGTAGGAGTCAAAATGGCGATAGCGAGTTTAAAGAAAGGATTTGGTAAACCCAAACCAATCAAGACTACGAACAACGCATGGAGAGCAATCCCGTGGACTAAGGTTCAACGGAAAGTTTTCAAGCTCCAAAAGAGTATATTCCAAGCAGCTAAATCGGGACAAGATGCAAAGGTAAGAAGGTTGCAACGTCTATTGGTGAAATCGTATTATGCCCGGCTCTTAGCAGTGCGACGAGTGACCCAGGACAATCAAGGAAAGAAAACAGCCGGAGTAGATGGTGTGATAGCGATATCCCCTAAACAAAGGCTAGAAATGACCGAGAAAATCAAAGGAAACCTCAAATCAAAACCACTGCGAAGGATGTGGATTCCAAAACCTGGTAGGGATGAAAAACGCCCGCTAGGCATACCCACAATCCAAGATAGAGCAAGGCAAGCCTTGGTTAAGTCGGCTCTCGAACCGGAATGGGAATCGAGATTTGAGGGCACTAGCTATGGGTTCCGTCCTGGACGGTCAGCCCAAGATGCAATAAGCAGGATTTACCTGAGTATTAACAATGGTGAATACTACGCGCTAGATGCTGATATAGCGAAATGCTTTGACCGAATAAACCATGACTACCTACTGTCAAAAATTCATTGTCCAAGCAACCTAAAAAGAGACCTGAAGCAATGGCTCAAAGCAGGTGTGCTAGATAACGGTGTATTTGAGGATACAGAAGCAGGGACACCCCAAGGAGGGGTAATAAGTCCACTCCTAGCCAACATCGCACTGGATGGTATGATTAGGTTAATTGAAAAACTGTATCCCAAGAAAACAGACAATCGCCCGTATGCGAGAGTCATAAGATACGCCGATGATTTCGTGGTAATTTCAAAAGAACTAGGAATCATTGAACAGTGCAAAACTGCTATTTCTGAATGGCTAAAACCTGTAGGACTAGAAATAAAACCTGAAAAGACTCGAATCTGTCATACACTCAAAACTATTGAGTATGACGGTAAAACAGAGAATCCAGGGTTCGACTTTCTAGGATTCAATATCAGGCAATATCCAGCAGGAAAATACAAATCTGGGAAAACAGGCGGAAAAACAAGCCGATTAATCGGACATAAAACCCACATAAAACCCAGCCATAAAGCAGTTAAAGCCCATATAGAAGTGATAAAAGGTGTAATCAAACAACATAGAACAGCACCTCAATCAGCCTTGATTAGTAAACTAAACCCGATTATTCGGGGATGGTCAAATTATTATTCAGCGGTAGTCTCAACAGAGACCTTCAATAAGCTAAACAAAACAGTTTGGCAAATGTTACGGGCATGGACAGCATCAAGATGCGGAAGGGCAAGTTACGAAAAACTAAGTAATTATTTCAGACATGGAACAATTAAACTTAGCAATGGGAAAAAAAGACACGAAAATTGGCTGTTCCAAACCAAAGATGGGTTACATCTATTCAAACACAATTGGACTCCAATTGTTAGACATACTTTAATACGCCCTGACGCAACACCATACGACGGAAATTGGACTTATTGGGCAACCAGGAAAGGACAAGCAATCGGCACGCCAAATAATGTAGCAAAACTACTCAAAAAGCAAAAAGGTAGATGTACCTGGTGCGGGCAATACTTTACCCCATCAGATTTAATTGAAATAGACCACATTGTACCTAGAAGCCATGGCGGAAAGGATGAATACAAGAATATTCAATTATTACATCGCCATTGTCACGACAATAAAACAGCTCTTGATGAAGAGATGATGCTGTACTCTTAACAAGGAGACGGTCAAATTAGGAGCCGTATGAGGTGAAAGTCTCAAGTACGGTTCTGTATGGGAGGGGGAGATGGCGACATCTCTCTCGACCCCTACTTTTTGCTGTTCGCATAGCCTCCCTGGAAGGGAAGGATTAGTCCCTATAGGCGGTTAAAGCTGAAAACCTTAGACAGAGTTTTAGATAATGCCCCGAATTTTAGTGATTGATGATGATCCCGCGATCGCAGAGCTGGTGGCGATTAACCTAGAGATGGCTGGTTATGAAGTCACCCTCGCCCCCGATGGTATAGTAGGACAAGCACTAGCGCTGCAACTACTGCCAGACCTGATTATTTTAGACCTAATGTTGCCCAAAGTCGATGGGTTCACCGTCTGTCAGCGTCTACGCCGAGATGAACGCACCGGAGAGATCCCGGTTTTGATGTTGACAGCTTTGGGACAAACCCAGGATAAAGTGGAAGGCTTTAACGCTGGGGCTGATGATTATTTAACTAAACCCTTTGAACTCGAAGAAATGCTGGCTCGTGTCCGCGCGCTATTGCGACGCACCGATCGCATTCCGCAAGCGGCTAAACACAGCGAGATCCTCAGTTATGGAGTTCTTACCCTAGTTCCCGAAAGGTTCGAGGCGATCTGGTTTGATCAGACAGTCAAACTAACTCACCTAGAATTTGAGTTACTGCACTGTTTGCTACAACGTCACGGTCAAACCGTAGCCCCCAGTGAAATTCTCAAGGAAGTTTGGGGCTATGACCCGGACGATGATATCGAAACTATCCGGGTTCATATTCGCCATTTACGCACCAAAATGGAACCAGACCCACGTCATCCTCGCTACATCAAAACCGTTTATGGTGCTGGTTACTGTTTGGAACTCCCAGGTAACGGCAAAAACTCATCGGAGGTGGGAGAGACTGATCTATCTGATGTATCTGATCAGGTGTAGCACCTCAATCAATGGTTTTTGAGTCGTTGATAGACAGTGACTAACCCGTTAGCATCACCCACATTACCTGGAAACAGGACAACGGGAAGATTAGGGAATTGGGTATGTGATGCGGGGGTTTTCACCATTGAACAACCAGCCATAACCTGTCCCAAGAGTCGCGCGGTGGGGAGACTTAGACCTTTACTAAGGACATCATTGGAGGTGATGCCTCCCTTGCTAATCAAAAATCCAATATCTTTTGGTAAACCCCGGACAATATCCATTAACAAATCTGAAACCGCCGCCCCAAATTCTAAGCGGACTTGGGTATTCTCAAAGGTGATTTCTTGGCGAGAGGTGTACACTACAGGGGTTTGACCCTGTTGGTGGATTTGATGGATGCGATCGCTAATTTGGCTAAGTAGCTCTTGACGTAGAGAGGGATTATCATCTAACAGGTGAGACACATCTACCTCAACCCCGACGATATCTGATTCTTTCAATAACTGTTCAAGCTGTTGAGTAGACTTTTTCACATGGGAACCCATCAACACCACTCCCGGTTGATTATTTCGGGTATATTTTCCCATAGACTCCGGTGGTAATGGTTGGGGACCGAGGGAGGCTAGGGATGTGAGGATACTGGCGGCGCTGCGGAAGAGGAAACGTTTTCCTTTGCTGGCGGCGGCTAGGATATCGGAGGCGAATTGGTCTAGGTCGCCTTGGGTTTCGCCGTCAACTCCCACACATTGATTATCACTGAATTGCATCAGTCGGTCTAGGGTCCCGTTGCGAATGTCCCCCAAGGTGAAAATTTGGACAGCTTCGGCTTTAATGCGTCCTTGGGTTTTTTCGGCTACATAATCGGGTAGGTAGGAATGATGGTAGCTGAATACTGAATCGCGAGCAAATTCCGTTTCGTGTACAGGGGTATCAACGCCGTCTATTTTCAGGTAGTGGGTTCCCCCTTTGGTTATCCGTCCCCCCTCAAAGAAGGCGGGAACTAAAAAATGAGCGTCAAAGGGGCCTAATTCTTCGGCAATTACATCGGTTTCTATGGGATAGTGACCCCGTAGGGTGGAGTCAGACCGACTCACTACTAGGAAATCTTGGATAGACTCGGCGGCGATCGCCATTTTCAGATTATGGGTAACTTCTCGTGTAACTGTGGCTGCTGCTTCTGGGGTTAATGCTCTGGTATTCGTTAAGATAAAGAATATGGGAGACTGGTCACTCAGTCCCAGCCGTAGGGTTTCTACGTCCCATTGTGTCAACAACAGACAACTATGAACAGTTTGGGAACCGGTGGGGTCATCATCCAGAACAATAATTTTAGGTGCCATTGCTTTAGTGTGGGAGTAACAAGAGAAACATTGAGTCATACCGTAGGACTCTGTGACTAGCTTACCATTGATATGGGAACTTTAATCTATCACCAGTACGGAGTTATTGGTTAATTCTGTTATTTGTTAGTTGGTTTCAGGTTATCATTGACAGTTAACGGCTTTCCCTAGGCTAATATGAATCAGTTTATTTATGGTCTCCCCAAAGCGGAACTACATCTTCACATCGAAGGTACTTTAGAACCACAGATGATGTTTGACCTGGCTCAACGAAATCATCTATCTTTACCTTTTGAGTCAGTGGCAGATGTGCAAAATTCCTATCATTTATCGAATTTGCAATCCTTTCTGGATTTATATTATCAGGGGGCTCAGGTCCTCTGCACTGACCAGGATTTTTATGATTTGACTTGGGCTTATTTACAAAAATGCTATCAGCAGAATGTCCGCCACACGGAAATATTTTTTGACCCCCAAACTCATGGCGATCGCGGTATTGATTTCCCGGTGGTATACCATGGCATACAGTCAGCCCTACAAGATGCCAAAACCTATCTAAATATCTCCTCACACTTAATTCTTTGTTTTCTGCGAGATTTAAGCGCAGAAGCCGCTATGAATACCCTTGAACAAGCCTTACCATACCAAGATGGCATTATTGCTGTCGGTTTGGATTCGGCGGAATTGCACAATCCACCTAGTAAATTTCAACAGGTATTTGAACGAGCCAAATCCGAGGGATTTTTAACTGTCGCCCATGGAGGAGAAGAAGCAGGCGCTGATTATATTTGGTCAGCAATTAATTTATTGCAGGTATCCCGGATTGATCACGGTGTGCGCTGTACAGAAGACCCGGCATTGGTTACTTATTTGGCACAACAACAAATCCCTTTAACTGTCTGTCCATTGTCTAATGTTAAGTTGGGGGTTTTTCCTGATATCAACTCCCATAATGTTAAACAATTGCTAGAGTTGGGTTTGTGTGTAACTATTAATTCGGACGACCCCGCTTATTTTGGCGGCTATATTAATGAAAATTATCTCGCTGTTCAAGAGGCTTTGAATTTTACCAATTCTCAACTGATACAGTTAGCCAAAAATTCTTTTATGGCTTCCTTTCTGAGTCAGGCTGAAAAAGATAAGTATTTAGCCGAAATCGAAAATCATGAATATAATGGTAGGGGCGGGTTCCCCAGTTAATTATCAATTCCCCAGGACTGTTTTTAATAACCCGCCCCAGCCATATTAGCAATTGTAGGGGAGGAGCGGGTTCCCCAGTTAATTATCAATTCCCCAGGACTGTTTTTAATAACCCGCCCCAGCTACTTTCGGGGTTATGTTAAGTTTTGTAACAAAAAGTTAAGAAATGTTGCGAAAATTTTTTTTGGTCTGGGGGGGTAGCTTTTTGGGGGAGTTCGTGCTATCATTTTAGATAATGGGAATATTGGCTAAATTTTTATTTAAGCAAATTTTCCATTATTTAAGAATATGTCAATATGATATCATTAGTTCCGGGTGCTTGTCAAGCTGTTGGCGCTAATTTGTCGGAACAATTTTTTAAAAATTGAATAAAAAATCAACAAGTGGCGAATAAAATACGATCGCATTGATAAATATGGATAATTAATGGTAGGGGCGGGTTCCCCAGTTAATTATCAATTCCCCAGGACTGTTTTCAAAAACCCGCCCCAGCCACATTAGGAATTGTAGGGGCGGGTTCCCCAGTTAATTATCAATTCCCCAGGACTGTTTTCAAAAACCCGCCCCAGCCACATTAGGAATTGTAGGGGCGGGTTCCCCAGTTAATTATCAATTCCCCAGGACTGTTTTTAAAAACCCGCCCCAGCTATATGGGGAATAAAATACGATCGCATTGATAAATATGGATAATTAATGGTAGGGGCGGGTTCCCCAGTTAATTATCAATTCCCCAGGACTGTTTTCAAAAACCCGCCCCAGCTATATTAGGAATTGTAGGGGCGGGTTCCCCAGTTAATTATCAATTCCCCAGGACTGTTTTCAAAAACCCGCCCCAGCCACATTAGGAATTGTAGGGGCGGGTTCCCCAGTTAATTATCAATTCCCCAGGACTGTTTTTAAAAACCCGCCCCAGCTATATGGGGAATAAAATGCGATCGCATTGATAAATATGGATAATTAATGGTAGGGGCGGGTTCCCCAGTTAATTATCAATTCCCCAGGACTGTTTTCAAAAACCCGCCCCAGCCACATTAGGAATTGTAGGGGCGGGTTCCCCAGTTAATTATCAATTCCCCAGGACTGTTTTCAAAAACCCGCCCCAGCCACATTAGGAATTGTAGGGGCGGGTTCCCCAGTTAATTATCAATTCCCCAGGACTGTTTTTAAAAACCCGCCCCAGCTATATATATGGGGAATAAAATGCGATCGCATTGATAAATATGGATAATTAATGGTAGGGGCGGGTTCCCCAGTTAATTATCAATTCCCCAGGACTGTTTTCAAAAACCCGCCCCAGCCACATTAGGAATTGTAGGGGCGGGTTCCCCAGTTAATTATCAATTCCCCAGGACTGTTTTCAAAAACCCGCCCCAGCCACATTAGGAATTGTAGGGGCGGGTTCCCCAGTTAATTATCAATTCCCCAGGACTGTTTTTAAAAACCCGCCCCAGCTATATGGGGAATAAAATGCGATCGCATTGATAAATATGGATAAATATAGGTTCTGAAGAGAGGGAAAACGGGGGTAAGTGAATGTTAAAATGGCGATTTTTGGGTAGTTTGAAGCGTAGTAGGTGGGTGAAAGTTGTAGCAGTGATGTTGCTGCTAGTGGTAGTAATTAGAAGCATTCCTTATTTCATGCCAATTCGGGCGCAAGATATCCGTCAAAATTCGGTATCGATGGAATTTAGCGATCGCCAAGGTTTAGCATTAGGAACAATTCTCAGCCAAGACCAAAGTCATACGGCTGTAGTCCCTTTAACCGAAATTTCCCCGTATTTTATCCAAGCTATTATTGCAGCAGAAGATAAGCGATATTATCAACATGGTGCTGTAGATATAATAGCGCTAGTGAGGGCGGTCATGGAAGCCATACAAGCCAGAGAGATAGTTAGTGGCGCGTCCACTATTACCATGCAACTAGCGCGAATGTTAGAACCCTCACCCCATACACTCCCGCACAAAGTCAGTGAAATTTGGTTATCTTGGCGACTATTTGCGGGAATGAACCGAGACGAAATTCTAGCAGCTTATATTAACCGTATTCCTATGGGTGGTAACTTGTATGGTGTGGAAGCGGCGGCGCGGACTTATTTTGGTATAGGTGCTTCTGACCTAAGTTTATCGCAAGCCAGTGTATTAGCCGGACTTCCCAACGACCCAACGGATCTAAATCCTTATTTTAATTGGGAGGGGCTGAAACAGCGGCAAAAATATGTTTTAGATCGCATGGTAGAAGATGGGTATATCACCCCAGAAAAAAGCGATCGCGCCTATCGAGAAACCCTGAAAATTGCCCCTCGTGAACAGGGTATTATCGCCGCGCCTCATTTTTTATTTTGGGTAGCTAGTCAACTGTCCAATGCAGAAATTACCAGCCCCAAAATTCGGACAACTTTAGACAGGACTCTCCAGCAATTTGTAGAAACCCAAGTCCGTCATGTAGTCACTTCTTTAGGGGGTCAAAATGTTAATCATGGGGCGGCTATAGTAATTAATAATCACACGGGGGAAGTTTTAGCATATGTAGGTTCTCCTGATTATTTTAATTGGGAAAATTTAGGCTCAAATGATGGAGTTCAAGCCTGGCGACAGCCGGGTTCAACCCTGAAGCCATTTTTATATCAATTAGCGATCGCCCAAGGAATTATCCGACCGAATACCATACTCCCAGACGTTCCCACCTATTATGCTATTCCGGGTGCTAAACTGTATACACCCGTTGATTATAGCGAAACCTTTTTAGGACCAGTGCGGGTCAGAATTGCCTTAGGTAATTCCTTAAATATTCCGGCTGTGCGAGTTTTAGAAAAAGTCGGTGTAGGTGAGTTTTTATCACGGTTGCATCAATTAGGTTTTAGCCACCTTGACCGAGAAGCAGAACATTATGGACTCGGGTTAAGTTTGGGTAGTGGGGAGGTGAGTCTTTGGGAATTAGCCCAGGCTTATTTAACTTTTGCGAACCGGGGAAAGTTCACGCCATTGGTGACTACAATTTCCCCAGAAATTCCCCCCCCATGTCAACAGGAATGTATGCAAATGGATACAGCCACCAGTTGGGAATTAATTGTAAATATGCTGGCGGACTCCCATGCTAGGGCTTCAGCTTTTGGGGTTAATTCAGTGTTGAATTTACCGTTTTCGGTAGCAGTAAAAACGGGAACTTCTTCGGATTATCGAGATACTTGGACGGTGGGATTTACTACTGATTACACCGTCGCAAATTGGGTGGGAAATTTCGACTCTCAGCCCATGCAAAATATTTCCGGTGTCATGGGGGCTGCGCCGTTATGGAATCAGATTATGATGTATCTTCATAAAGACAAAAAACCGGATAATTTTACGCCGCCAGAGGGATTAGTTGAATTGCCGATTTGTAGTCATACAGGATGGAAACCCACCGATGATTGTGGGTCAGGAATTGTGTTAGAATATTTCTATCCAGAGGATATCAAGAATTATGATAACCCGTCTGTGGCTGGGGAGTTACCCGCAGAATATAATGAGTGGCTCTCGCAACAGGAAGCGCCTCATTTAAGTTCGGGAAAACTCAGAATTGTATTGCCTCAAAATAATGATTATTTCCTAGTGACTTCGGGTCATGATTCCCCCCTAGAGTTGAAAGTGGCGGGAGTTGAAAATCAACAAATCCAATGGTTTATCAATGATAAGAAGATAGCCACAACTACGAGCAAGTCAATATTTTGGCAGCCCGAAATCGGAGATTTTACCCTGAAAGTAGCCACCAGTGAAAATATGAGCGATCGCATTAATTTTCAAGTTCGCGAAGCCGAAATAAAACCGTATCGGCGGGGTTTTTCCATAGGTGAAGATTGACCGGGGCTGCCGAACCGACCCCAAGCAGAAGCCACCAGGGGCAATGTAAAGTTTAATTACAAGTTTTGTGAAAATATTGAGAAATGTTCCAAAACCTCATCTTAGCCTTAGCCTAGAATTTTAGAAGTCATGAGATTAACTGAGATGGAAAAGTTAAAGAAATACCGGCTCAACTGTACCCTGACCTATGGCGATATTTACGGTCAAATCATGATTTGGCTGATCGTCATTTTCATCGCCCTAGCCTCCTCCCTAGCCTTGTGGAGTAGTTCTCAGCAAATTTTCGCCCTGACCATGCTAGGACTGATTGTAGTGCTATCGCTGCCCTTTCTGCTGTTTGCTTTCGTTACCACGTTGTTAAATCATATCGAATTTATACCCACAGACATCAAGTCAGAAACAGGAACAGATCAGGAAATTAAGGCATCTGAACAGCCAGCGCAAGCGACCAGTTAGGACACCATAGCAGTCAGTCAACCCTAAAGACTTCCTTGCCTTTTGGCAGGGAGGTTTTTTTTTGTTTAACTATGGAGTATGTGCAAATATCGAACAAACTAGAGAACTATGCTAGAACATGATGTAATTATTGTTGGTGGTGGTTTAGCCGGAAGTCGCGCCGCCGTTGAGATAGCCCGGACTGACCCCAGCCTAAATATTGCTGTTATAGCTAAAACGCACCCCATTAGGTCCCACTCCGTAGCAGCCCAAGGAGGTATCGCGGCGACTCTCAATAATGTTGACCCTGAAGATACCTGGGAAGCCCACGCCTTTGATACGGTGAAAGGGTCCGACTACCTAGCAGACCAAGACGCTGTGGAAATTCTGGCGAAAGAGGCCCCAGATGTAATTATTGACCTGGAACACATGGGGGTTTTGTTTTCGCGCCTCCCGGACGGTCGTATCGCCCAACGGGCTTTTGGTGGTCATACCCACCGCCGCACTTGCTACGCGGCTGATAAAACTGGACACGCTATCCTTCACGAGTTAGTTAATAACCTGCGTCGCTACGGTGTGCATATCTATGATGAGTGGTATGTAATGCGCCTGATTCTGGAAGAGGGGGAAGCGAAAGGGGTGGTGATGTATCATATCCTTGATGGTACTATCCAAGTGGCTAGGGCTAAGGCGGTGATGTTCGCTACGGGTGGCTATGGTCGGGCTTTTAACACTACTTCTAATGATTTTGCCTCTACGGGGGATGGCTTGGCTATGTCGGCTTTGGCGGGGATACCGTTACAGGATATGGAGTTTGTCCAGTTTCACCCGACAGGCCTTTATCCGGTGGGTGTGTTGATTTCTGAGGCGGTACGCGGTGAAGGGGCTTATTTGATTAATAGTGAGGGCGATCGCTTTATGAAAAATTACGCCCCCGGTAAAATGGAGTTAGCCCCCCGTGATATTACTTCTAGGGCAATTACTTTAGAAATTCGTGCCGGACGGGGTATTCATCGTGATGGCACTGCGGGGGGCCCGTTTGTGTATCTGGATTTGCGACACATGGGGCGGGAAAAAATTATGAGCCGCATTCCTTTCTGTTGGGAAGAAGCCCATCGTTTGGTGGGGGTTGATGCGGTGGTTGAACCTATGCCTGTGCGTCCTACGGTTCACTATTCTATGGGGGGTATTCCCACTAATACTGATGGTCGGGTTCTCGCTAGTGCTGATAGTTTGGTAGATGGGTTATTTGCTGCAGGTGAGGCGGCTTGTGTGTCTGTCCATGGGGCTAACCGTTTGGGTAGTAATTCTCTGTTGGAGTGTGTGGTTTATGGCAAGCGCACGGGGGCGGCGATCGCACAATTTGTACAAAACCGTAAATTGCCCACTGTCAACGAAGCGCACTATATTAAAGAAGCTAAAAATCAGGTACAGGAATTACTCGATAAGTCGGGGGACTGTCGCATTGGTCAACTACGGCAAGAATTTCAGGACGCTATGACTTTGCATTGTGGAGTTTTTCGCACTGAAGATGTGATGCAGGAGGGCTTAAATCAGCTTCAGCTATGCCGCGAACGTTACCAAAATATCTATTTGGATGACCGGGGGAAATTGTGGAATACAGAAGTTATTGAAGCCTTGGAATTACGGAATATTATGATTGTGGGTGAGATGATTTTGACTTCTGCCCTCAACCGCCAGGAGAGTCGAGGGGCTCACAGTCGCGAGGATTATACTACCCGCGATGACCAGAATTTCCTCAAGCATACTCTTGCTTACTATTCCCAGGCTGGCATTGATTTGGCTTATCGTCCTGTGGCTATTACTATGTTTGAACCACAGGAACGCAAGTATTAAATCACTCAAATTCTCGTCTCCCCTGTTAGAAAAGGGTTGACAGGGGAGAGCATTTTATGCTACTATCGAGGTGTCAAGTTTCATAATAGAGATATTTGCATCCCAAAAAAAATTATAAACACTACCATTATATAATAATATATCTGAGACTGATTAAAAGTCAAGACATCCGCCGAAAAAAATTGATAATGAAAGTCCATGTTTGGGAAATCTCGATTGGTAACATATTGACATTGGGGATGGGATAGTGGACAGTGAGTTGTTGGTGATGATTGTGGGTCAAAAGTTCTCGGTTTAAGAATTTGCTGAATATGTCTGAAGAAACCCCAAAAGTATTTTCGCTGAGTGATGGCAATTCCCAAATCCGGTTTAAACGGGAAGGGGAGAATGTGCTGCTGATTTTACCACCAGAAGAAGGCGATCGCTCTGAGAACTCTACCAGCAACAGTTGGGGGGATTTGTTGCAACAACTGAAACATCGGATCACCGGGGAGGAACATAGCTGGGAAGAGGGGCTAGAAGTGCATCTAGTCAGCGAAAATCGGCTGTTAGACAGTCGTCAATTGCAGGACATTAGAGATATCCTGACGGGAGCGAAATTAGAGCTAAAGCGGGTAAGAACAAGTAGGGCGCAAACAGCGGTGGCGGCGGCGACGGCGGGATATTCAGTTGATCGCGAATCGGATCGGAGCCATTTAAGCCAAAAGGAAACGGAAACGGAAAGGACTACAGTAGAGGCGGAACCCCTATACTTAAAAATGACTTTGCGATCGGGGGTAGAAATACGTCATCCGGGGACGGTGGTAGTTGTGGGAGATGTGAACCCAGGTAGTTCGATAGTTGCGAATGGGGATATAATGATATGGGGCCGTTTGCGGGGAACCGTCCATGCTGGGGCTAAGGGGAACCTACAAAGCATGATTATGGCATTGCAAATGGAACCGATGCTGATCCGCATAGGGGATCGGGTGGCGCGTGGTCCAGAAAACCCGCCGGAGGAATTTTACCCGGAAGTAGCTTATATGACGGCGAAAGGCATCCGTATTAGCCGGGCTACGGAATTGGGGCGAGTGAAACTCTGGCAAATCAGTCAAGCCTCTAGTGATGCGGGCGTGTAATACTATTGCTGTTGGATATGGTGATCGAATCTGCTATTATCCGATCGCATTTGTTGCCCATGTAGCGATCGTTAATATTACTAACTGTTAACTAATTAATAACCCCCATGAGTCGCATTATAGTTGTCACCTCTGGAAAGGGAGGAGTCGGAAAAACTACCTCTACAGCCAATCTTGGCATGGCTCTCGCCCAACGAGGACACTCAGTTGTGGTGATTGATGCTGACTTTGGTTTGAGAAATTTAGACTTGCTGCTGGGACTGGAAAACCGGATTGTATATACAGCGGTGGAAGTCCTATCAGGGGAGTGTCGTCTGGAACAGGCTTTGGTGAAAGACAAGCGCCAACCTAAGTTGGTATTGTTACCAGCGGCTCAAAATCGGATGAAGGATGCCGTCACACCGGAACAAATGAAGGAGTTAATCAGCCAACTGACTCCGAAATACGAGTATATTTTGATTGACTGTCCGGCGGGTATTGAACAAGGTTTCCAAAATGCGATCGCCGCCGCCAGTGAGGCTATTGTGGTAACAACACCGGAAATATCAGCGGTGCGAGATGGCGATCGCGTGATTGGCTTATTGGAGGCGAATGGTATCAAGCGGATACGGCTGCTAGTGAACCGGATTAAACCGGGGATGGTAAAAGCTAATGATATGATGTCGGTTCAAGATGTCGAGGAAATTCTAGCGATTCCGCTGGTGGGTGTAGTTCCTGATGATGAACAGGTAATTGTTTCGACTAACAAGGGTGAACCGTTGGTATTAACGGAAACTATTTCTCCGGCGGTGACAGCCTTTAATAATATTGCCCGTCGTCTGGAGGGGGAAAAAGTGCCGTTTATGGAGTTAGACCCAGCGCCTCCTGGTTTTTTTGCGCGACTGCGTAGGCTGTTGTCGTCTAAGATTATGTAGTAACCCTTTGAATAACTCATCGCCGGGGCGGTAGGGGTCTGGGGGCTTTCTCAAGAGGTTACTAGGGACGTGCGGAGTATTGGATCATCGAGGTATTTATCGCCCAGGTGTAGGTTTTGATCCACTGTTCGATAATGTAGCAACAGCAATGAAAATTAATGAATTTATCGACAAATTTGTGAACCGCAACAGGCCGAACAGTCGTGATGCGGTCAAACAACGGTTAAAATTAGTTCTCGCCCACGATCGCGCTGATTTATCTCCCGAAGTTGTAGAAGCTATGCGGCGGGAGATTTTGGAGGTGGTATCTAGGTATGTGGAAATTGATACAGATGACTCAGAATTTGGGTTAGAAAGCGACCAAAGATCGACTATTTTGATAGCCAACCTTCCGATCAGGCGAGTGAGGAAAACGGTCGCGCCGGACTCCTAGACTAGCACTGCCAGGGGAACTGTTTTATGATTTGGTATGAAAGGGCAGTATTTGGGGGCAGAAAGTGCGACGATCGCCTGTAGGCTGTCCGAGAAAGTATAGATTCCCATTTTGCCATGGGAAATAGTTAAATGTTGCCATCAGTATTCACAACTTGCATTCCCAGAGGCGAAATCCAAAAAGGGGAACTAACCGAAGACATTTTCGCCGCCAAAATCCGCCCAGTGGTGGAGGGAAAAGCCCCCCTAGTGTACCAGGATGCGGAAGTATTTTTTGCGAACACCTTTCCCACCGAGGGGATACGGACTTTAATTCGGGAAGTTTTCGGGAGGCTGACGGGGGCTAATGTTGGTTCTCCGATTATCCGCCTGGAGACCAGCTTTGGGGGTGGTAAAACCCATGACCAGATTGCCCTGTGGCATATTTGTAGCCGAGGGAGGCCGATTCAGGGTTTAGAGCGATTCGGGGACTTGAACCTGATTCCTGAGAAGGGGGTGCAGGTGGCGGCCATTGACGGGCGCGACCTTGACCCAGAAAACGGCATATTTCATCAAGATACTGGAATAACGACCTATACCCTGTGGGGGGAGATTGCTTATCAAATCGGGGGTATTGGGGGCTACCAACTGCTGCAGGGGTCTGACGAGAAGCAAATCAGCCCAGGAACGTCGGTTTTAGAGCGATTGGTGGGTGAGGAGCCCACAGTGATTATGATTGACGAGATCGCGCGGCATTTGCAGGCGGCGAAGGCGAAAAAGGTGGGGAATAGTGACCTAGCCGAGCAGGTGGTAGCGTTCTTGTTTTCGTTGATGGACTTAGCGGCGGCTTGCGATCGCCTGATTTTCGTGTACTCGCTGGCTTCAGCCTCAGACACCTTCGGAAAACAAACCCAGGAGTTAACGGAACTGATACGGGCTTCGGCGCGACAGGAGCGGGTGATGAGTCCTTCGACGGATGTGGATATCTACAATATCGTCAAGCAGAGGCTGTTCGAGAGTGTGCAGGAAGAGGCGGGAAAAAAGGCGGCGACGGAATATCTGAAGGCTTACCGGGCTGCTAGTGTTGACCTACCCCAGGGCTGCACAGAGGCGAGGTATGGGGAAGCGATCGCTTCTTGCTACCCCTTCCACCCGGAACTGTTCAAACTGCTGACCCAAAAAATCGCTTCTATCCCGGATTTCCAGCGAACCAGGGGGGCGTTGCGGCTGTTTGGTAGTGTAGTCCGCCACCTGTGGCAGGAAGCGGACGCAGCCCCGGAAGATAGCCCCATTTGGATACCTCTAATCCATAGCCACCATATCCCCCTAGGGCTGGATAAGAAGGTACAAGACGAGCTGACCTCGCGCCTACAGCGTCCTCTGATGCGGATTCCTATTCAGGCAGACATCTACAGCCAGGACGGACGGGCTGCCTATGCTCAGGTACAGGATGAACAGTGGCAGGTGGCAGGAAAGCCGCCGTTTTCGACCTGGGTAGCACGGACGATTTTTTTGCACTCCCTCACCCAGGGGATTTCTTCAGGGATTAGGCGATCGGAGCTGAACCTGTCGCTGTTGACTCCTGGCTTAGAAATCGGCTTTGTGGAGCAGGTTTTGGAGGAGTTGGGAAGGGTGGCGTGGTATCTCGACATTGATCCGATCACATCGATCGCCCGGTTCAAGGAAGAACCATCTATCAATAAGATTATCACAGAAGAGAAGCAACAGGTGGGGCTTTCGGAAGCTAAGGAAGAGCTGCGATCGCGACGGGATAGCATTTTTGCGGGGAATAAGTTTAAACTGATATCAGCGCCGGACTGTGCGGCGGACGTGGACGATACACCGGAGACGATCGCCCTGTGCGTGATCGATTTTGGGGATTTTGTGATCACCTCCCCCCAAGACCCGCCGCCGTCGCTGGTGGAAACGATTTTCAACAATACAGGGGTATCCGGGAAGTTCCGCACCTTCCGTAATCGGCTGTTGTTTCTGGTGGCGAACCGGGATGAACTGGAGCGGGCGATCGAGGTGGTGAAGGAGTATAAGGCAATTAAGGCGATCAGGGAAACTCCCCACCGTCTCGATGACATTTCCGAGAGCCAGCGCCAGCAACTGAAACAGAAAGAAGGGGAAACTGACCTGGCTGTGCGGGTTGCCCTGACTAACACCTACCGCCACCTGTTCTACCCAGCTAAGGATGAGGTGAAGGCTCCGAAAGGCTTGATGCACTATACCCTCTCTCCCCAGGATTCTAGCACGGTGAAGGGCAAAAACAACCAGCAGGATTTGATTTTAAAGGCACTGCGAGATTGCCAAAAAGTCCGGGCGGAAGCGGAGGAGGATGCTAAACCCTTCGCCCCGGCTTATATTCTGCAAAAGGTTTGGCCGGCTGGAGTGGAACACTGGACTACTAAAAGCCTGTGGGAGGAGTTCTCGAAAAATCTGGGGCTGAATTTGCCTATAGAGGCGGAAAAGCTGAAACTCCGGGAGACTATCGGCGCGGGGTTGCTGGGGGGTTGCTGGGATATGGCGATCGCCCAGAAAGTCTACATCAAAGTACCTGACGCGCCGCTGAGGGGACCAGATACTATTGAATTGAGCGATCGCCAGGTGCTTTACCGTCGGGGTATTTTGGAAGCGCCCCAACCCAAGGAAATCGAACTTAATGCCCAACTGATGCCTTCGACGGAGGTGGTGAAGCCCGTGCGGGTGCGCTGGAGGGCTAGGGAGGCGGTGAAAGTTCAGTTATTTGAAAACGGCACCCCTGTTTTAAAAGAGTTTTTCCCCTCGGACGAGTATGAGGCGGAGGTGGCGGAAACGACGACTTTTAGGCTGGTGGCGGACTACGGGGACGGGGAAACTGCCACTCAGGAGACAGTGGTTTACTTAACTACCCCTGGGGGTACTGCGACCGGGGCGGCGGAAGGGGCGACATTGTTTGATGCGAAACCCTCCAGCAGTGAGTTTTCGGGGACGGTGAACCGGGTATTTGAGGAATTGGGCGATCGCTGTTGGGATCTGAAGGTGCGCCGGATATCCCAGATCACCCTATCGGTAGACCAAATTATCGACTATCGGAAATTAGCCACAGCTATCTCTCTGTTGAGTCGCTTCGGGCCGCAAATTGAGCAAAGCGTCACCCTCCAGACCGGACAACAGTTTCTCCGCCTGGAATATCAGGGCGACCTGCGGGGGTTCCAGGGTTTTCTGACTACCCTCAACGGGTTGATGAGTCAGCCAGAGGTGGCGGGAGACGTGCATTTGAGCCTCAAATTTGCGTTTCCAACAGCCATAGGATTTGAGGGCCTAGCCACCGGGAAACTGCCCCTAGATCTAGGCCAAATCAAATCCCAACTAGAGCGGAACCCGGTGGGACGATTGCATTTGAGCGCCGATTTCCAATATGATTAAACCTCCAGAGTTTTTGTGGTTTTTAACCTCAGCCCAAAATGCAAGAATTTCAACTGCGAGTTGTCCCCATTGATAACAATAATTTCGGCTTGGAAATCTACCAGTGCGCCTACAAAAAAGCCGGGGAAAAAAAGCGCCCCCCGGCGAAGCGTTTGGGTCGCCTGAAGGGGAATGTCCTAATTTTGGCGCGTCCGAGTATTTACCAACTGTTGAAGCAGAACAACTACGATCCGAAAACCCTCAACCACCACCGCAAAAAACCCTATATTTTAGATGAGAAAAGCGGGGTGACTTTGGCAATTTTATTTCAGGCATTGCAACCTTTGCGGAAAAGTGATAAAATCGTCAATATTGCGGCTGGAATTAAAGAGATGAGCAATGAGGAAGCACACTACTGGTTTGCCAAAGTCAACAGCAGCAAAAACCCGGCGGCTTTGAAGGCTTTGCGGATTTTGTTGGGAGAATAGTTGACTGAATCTGTTTTAGGATGTTAGGATTGTGGGGCGATTTTCTCTAGGGCTGCCGCCGATTAACTTTCGCGTCTCCCACCTCTGGTTAGGACGGCTTTTTTGCTGGGGAAAACGCGCCCTGTTCACCTTTCCTCCTGGGAAATTATGTCGGAAACTTACACCAACCGCCCCCGCCTGTTTATTGAAAAAATTATGCCGATAAAACTCCTCAACGAGCAGGTATATTTTGAAAATGGCGGCAATCCTTTTAAGGGACTACATCGCTGGTATTCCCGGAAACCTCTGTCTTTTTCGCGGGCTTCGGTGTTGGCTTCGGTGCTACCGGCGGATATTTCTATGGATGAATTCCAGTATCTTTTTGGGGTGTATTCGGAGCAAGCATTGGGGTATTTGCAGCAGTCGAATTGGCTTGAGGACAAGGAGGAGAAAATAACCTCGTCGGTGAGACTCTACAAAACGCCGCCGAGTCCAAGGTGCATTGGGCGGGTGCATGACTACTGCGAGAAGGTGTGGGGAAAGCGGACTCCTGTGGTTTTGGATGCTTTCGCAGGGGGCGGTAGCATCCCCTTTGAGGCGGCGCGATACGGTTTTGAGGTGTATGGGTCGGATTTGAACCCGGTGGCTGTGGTGACTATGAAGGCGGCTATGGAATACCCCCTCAAGTTTGGCCCTGATTTACAGGTGGATATTGACAAGTGGGTGCAGTGGGTTGGAAATGAGGCGGAAACTCGACTGGCTGCTTTTTTCCCCTCCCCAGAAGGGGAGACTGTACAAAATTATTTATGGGCGCATACTGTACAATGCCCTAGTTGTAATTCTACTGTGCCTCTCAGTCCGAATTGGTGGCTTTACAAGCGCCCAGAAAAGCAGAATTTACACAAGTGGTGTGCGGTAAAACCGATTCCTAAACCGGCAGAAAAACGGGTCGATTTTGAGTTAATCAAAGGCCGCAAAGGGAAGGGTTCGACGATACATACAGAGGACGGAGATTTTGACCCGAATGATTACAATACCATCAGCCGGGGAGTCGGAAAATGTCCGAATTGTGGGAATGTGATTGAGGATGATATAATTAAATCTCAGGCACAAAAGGAAGGTTTGGGTCATCAGTTATATGCAGTTGCTTATAAAAAAGGCAAGGGAAGTTTAGAGTTTAGAACGCCGGCAGAAATTGATTTAAATGCGTTTCAAAAATCCATTGATTTTAATGTTGATAAAATTAACGAATTAATTACAGATGAATTAGTCCCTAACCCAGAAGTTTTCTATGGCGAAAAAACCCAAGAATTGCTCCGATATGGCATGAAAAAATGGCATAGTTTATTCAATCCCCGGCAACTCTTAACCCTGGTCACTTATGCAGAAATTATCAACGAAGCCAAAGAGAAAATTCGAGCCGAATGCGAATTAGAAAAAGCTGCCAAAATTGAGTCGGTGGAAAATGATGGGGAAGCAGTGGCAGAAATTGAGGATTATTATCGCGGGAAATTAGAGGCGATCGCCACTTATTTAGCTATGGTAATGGATAGGTGCGTTGATGTTAATTGCAGATTGTCAAATTGGCATCCAGGCATAGGAAGTGCAGCGCGTGCTTCTGCACAACACTCTCTAAATCTCATGTGGAACTATCCTGAATTTCAAGGATATGAAAAGTTATGGGGTCAAATGTCTAAATTTGCTTATGACTATACAAAACTCTGCAAAATGTTTGGAATGCGATCGCATTCGACAGGCATTCCGGGCATCGAAAAATACGATCCGAAAACGATTAAAATCGATTTATGCTCCGCTGACAGTCTGTGGCATATAGGGGATAAATCAGTGGATGTTATTGTCACCGACCCCCCCTATTATGGAACGATTCAATATGCGGAACTCTCCGACTTTTTCTATATTTGGCTTAAAATAACATTGGGGGATATATTCCCGGACTTATTTTATGTAGAATTGACCGATAAAGACCGGGAAGCCGTCGCCAACCCGTCGCGGTTTCGGAATATGGGAATAAGTCCGGACGAACTAGCCAACCAGGACTATGAGGCAAAAATGGCATTAGCTTTCGGGGAATATCACCGAGTCTTGCGCGATGATGGTATTATGACAGTGCAATTTAACCATAAAGACTCCGGCGCGTGGGATGTTTTAGCGAAATCTCTGATTGATGCTGGATTTGAGATAACCGCTTCTTGGGCTGTCAGTACCGAAAACCCGCAAAACCTGCACCAAGCCAAGAAAAACAGCGTCTCCAGCACCGTCCTTCTCGTGTGTCGTCAGCGAGACCCCAACGCCGGACAGGCTTGGTGGGAAGACCTGCGCCCGGAAGTGGTGAACCTGGTGGAAAAGCGAGCCCCGGAGTTTGAAGCCAATGATATCACGGGAATCGACCTATATTTGAGCGCCTTCGGTCCGGCGTTGAATGTGTTTTCCCGCCAGTATCCGATCCTGAACAGTAGCGGGGAGGAAGTGCGCCCAGAGGAGGCTTTCGCGGAAGCCAGGAAGGCGATCGCCAATTACCGCTTCCGCAGCCTGGTGGGCTCAGAAACCGCCGGATTTGACGCTTTGAGTCAGTGGTATCTGTTGGCTTGGGACGCATTCCGAGCGAGAGAGTTCCCCTACGACGACGCGCGCCAATTAGCTTTGGCGATCGGTGGTTTCAACGTCACGGACCTAGTGAAAACCCACAAACTCCTAGACTCAGCTAGTGGGACTTGCAAACTCTTGACCCCCCAGCAGCGCCTGAAGAAACGGGCTTTTTCGGTTCAGGAAAAGGAATTTTCCGGGCGTTACCTAGTGGACGGACTCCATGGGGCGATCGCTATTTACCAAGAGGAACAAAACCTGCAACAGGTGCGCCGTTTCCTGCAAAATACGGGGTTAGTGACCAACGACCTATTCATGAAAATTTGGGAGGTGGGGTTAAAGGTAATTCCCGATACAGTCCCGGAGCGGGAGGCTTTAGTAAACCTGCGGCTGGGTGTAAAGGAGATTAAGGATAAAGTGGTACATGAGCAGTTAACATTAGACTTAAAATTAGACCCCTAGCCCCAAAAAACGGGTAACTGGTAGGGTGCGTCAGAGGGATAACCTACTGGGTTAACGGCAAATTTTATGGCTCTGACGCACCACTGACGCACCACCCTACAATTATTAATCATCAAGGGTCAATTATCGGGTGGAGTGGGGCGGGTTTATTTATATCCCGGTGGGGTCCGAGTTAACGTAGGGTGCGTCAGAGGGATAACCTACTGGGTTAACGGCAAATTTTATGGCTCTGACGCACCACTGACGCACCACCCTACAATTATTAATCATCAAGGGTCAATTATCGGGTGGAGTGGGGCGGGTTTATTTATATCCCGGTGGGGTCCGAGTTAACGTAGGGTGCGTCAGAGGGATAACCTACTGGGTTAACGGCAAATTTTATTCATCTGACGCACCACCCTACAATTATTAATCATCAAGGGTCAATTATCGGGTGGAGTGGGGCGGGTTTATTTATATCCCGGTGGGGTCCGACAATTGACAGCCAGAGAGAGGGCGGGTTTATTTATATCCCGGTGGGGTCCGACAATTGACAGCCAGAGAGAGGGCGGGTTTATTTATATCCCGGTGGGGTCCGACAATTGACAGCCAGAGAGAGGGCGGGTTTATTTATATCCCGGTGGGGTCCGACAATTGACAGCAGAACCCGCCCCTACAATTATCAATGGTTAATTATCAATGGTCAATTATCAATTATCCGGTGGGGTGGGGCGGGTTTATTTATATCCCGGTGGGGTCCGAGTTAACGTAGGGTGCGTCAGAGGGATAACCTACTGGGTTAACGGCAAATTTTATTCATCTGACGCACCACCCTACAATTATTAATCATCAAGGGTCAATTATCCCGTGGAGTGGGGCGGGTTTATTTATATCCCGGTGGGGTCCGACAATTGACAGCCAGAGAGAGGGCGGGTTTATTTATATCCCGGTGGGGTCCGACAATTGACAGCAGAACCCGCCCCTACAATTATCAATGGTTAATTATCAATGGTCAATTATCAATTATCCGGTGGGGTGGGGCGGGTTTATTTATATCCCGGTGGGGTCCGACAATTGACAGCAGAACCCGCCCCTACAATTATCAATGGTCAATCATCAAGGCGATCGCTGATGCTATAATCAAATAATCGTATCTATAACAATCGATAACTAAGATGTCGCCCGCTAAAGAAATCTCAATTTCCTTACCAACATCCCTAGTACAATTTATTGAGAACTATAAAATTGCCAAAGGATGTCAATCCCCTGACCAAGTGATTGAATTAGCTTTAGAATTATTGAGAAATCAAGAACTAGAATCCGCTTACAGAGAAGCATCTAGTGAAATTGATTCCGCGTGGGATATTACAATTGCCGATGGATTAACCGATGAAACGTGGTGAAATTTACTATGCTAATCTCAGTCCGGCGGTTGGTTCGGAAATGGATAAACGCCGTCCCGTGCTGATAGTAAGTAACGATGCAAATAACCGCGCAGCGGATACAGTGACAATTCTACCCATTACCTCTAATGTGACTCGCGTTTACCCTTTTGAAGTGTTAATCAATCCAGAGGATAGCGGTTTATCCAAGCCTTCCAAGGTGCAAGCGCAGCAGGTGCGAACTATTTCTAAACAAAGGATCGGTGGGGATACAGTGGGTTTTTTGAGCCAGGAAGTTATGGAAATAGTAGAGACTGCCCTCAAACTGCACTTAAAGCTAGATTAAATTTCATCACGATCGCCATTGATTCATTCACCTTTGCTAACCGGCTCTCGAATGTAGCCAGGGGCAATTTCCATGGGATAGCTAACTCTAAATGGGCGGCATCATAAGCGGCTAAACCTTCTTTTCTTACCAGAGGAAATGTGGCAGATAACGCCTTGCTATCGGTAGCGAGATAGACTTTAATTAACAAAGATTGTAATAAAGCGATCGCTCTCTTGTGGTGGGGCGGGTTTATTATGATTTCCGTCAGGAGGAGAGGTATTCGCAATTATCAATCATCAATTATCCCGTGCGGTGGGGCGGGTTTATTTATATCCCGGTGGGGTCCGAGTTAACGTAGGGTGCGTCAGAGGGATAACCTACTGGGTTAACGGCAAATTTTATTCATCTGACGCACCACCCTACAATTATTAATCATCAAGGGTCAATTATCGGGTGGAGTGGGGCGGGTTTATTTATATCCCGGTGGGGTCCGAGTTAACGTAGGGTGCGTCAGAGGGATAACCTACTGGGTTAACGGCAAATTTTATTCATCTGACGCACCACCCTACAATTATTAATCATCAAGGGTCAATTATCGGGTGGAGTGGGGCGGGTTTATTTATATCCCGGTGGGGTCCGAGTTAACGTAGGGTGCGTCAGAGGGATAACCTACTGGGTTAACGGCAAATTTTATTCATCTGACGCACCACCCTACAATTATTAATCATCAAGGGTCAATTATCGGGTGGAGTGGGGCGGGTTTATTTATATCCCGGTGGGGTCCGAGTTAACGTAGGGTGCGTCAGAGGGATAACCTACTGGGTTAACGGCAAATTTTATTCATCTGACGCACCACCCTACAATTATTAATCATCAAGGGTCAATTATCGGGTGGAGTGGGGCGGGTTTATTTATATCCCGGTGGGGTCCGAGTTAACGTAGGGTGCGTCAGAGGGATAACCTACTGGGTTAACGGCAAATTTTATTCATCTGACGCACCACCCTACAATTATTAATCATCAAGGGTCAATTATCGGGTGGAGTGGGGCGGGTTTATTTATATCCCGGTGGGGTCCGAGTTAACGTAGGGTGCGTCAGAGGGATAACCTACTGGGTTAACGGCAAATTTTATTCATCTGACGCACCACCCTACAATTATTAATCATCAAGGGTCAATTATCGGGTGGAGTGGGGCGGGTTTATTTATATCCCGGTGGGGTCCGAGTTAACGTAGGGTGCGTCAGAGGGATAACCTACTGGGTTAACGGCAAATTTTATTCATCTGACGCACCACCCTACAATTATTAATCATCAAGGGTCAATTATCGGGTGGAGTGGGGCGGGTTTATTTATATCCCGGTGGGGTCCGAGTTAACGTAGGGTGCGTCAGAGGGATAACCTACTGGGTTAACGGCAAATTTTATTCATCTGACGCACCACCCTACAATTATTAATCATCAAGGGTCAATTATCGGGTGGAGTGGGGCGGGTTTATTTATATCCCGGTGGGGTCCGAGTTAACGTAGGGTGCGTCAGAGGGATAACCTACTGGGTTAACGGCAAATTTTATTCATCTGACGCACCACCCTACAATTATTAATCATCAAGGGTCAATTATCGGGTGGAGTGGGGCGGGTTTATTTATATCCCGGTGGGGTCCGAGTTAACGTAGGGTGCGTCAGAGGGATAACCTACTGGGTTAACGGCAAATTTTATTCATCTGACGCACCACCCTACAATTATTAATCATCAAGGGTCAATTATCCGGTGGGGCGGGGCGGGTTTATTTATATCCCGGTGGGGTCCGACAATTGACAGCAGAACCCGCCCCTACAATTATCAATTATCAATTACAAAATAGTTAAATAAGTATCCATTGAGGTTTCTGGTAATAGCTTTAATTGCTGATTTTTTAAATCGAGTTCAATTCCTAATGCTTCCAGAGGCAAAACCCCCAAAAGCGCCTCGCGTCCTCCCGGTAATTCTAAGCATTCAAAAGTTCCTTCTCTACCCAATAGGGAAATACTAGCGTCTCGGAAAACTCTGGCTTTACTGAAGCCGTTAGCGGTGGCTACATCAACTTCTTTGAGTAATTCCAAACCCCATTGAGCGATCGCATTGGAAGGGAGGCATAATATCGTTGTGTTGGGGCGGGTTTATTATAGTTGTGGTGAAGAGGAGAGGTATGATAAATTATCAATTATCAATTATTAATTATTAATTATATCCATGCTTCCCGATCGCACCTGGCGCAGCAGCTACTCTACCAACGAAAATAACCCGATTATTGACTTTTATATTCCGGCTTTGGAAAACTGTAGTCAGTACGATCGCAAGTCGGGATTTTTTGCCAGCGGGATCCTCAGCCGAGTCGCCGCCGGGTTGGGTTCCCTGTTGCATAATGATGGGAAAATGCGGCTGATTATGGGTTGTCAGTTTCAGGCGGAGGACTTGGAGGCAATTCGACAGGGTTACAGCCTGCGGGAAACTTTGGGCGATCGTCTAAAAGCCTCCCTCACGCCGCCGCAGACCTTCGTGCAACTCCGACATTTCGAGATCCTCTCCTGGCTGGTAGAACACGATCGCCTAGATATAAAAATCGCCGTCCCCCTCAAGTCCGACGGAATGCCAGAAACCCCCGAACAGCAGCTAGACCCTCAACACATTTTCCATGAAAAAGTCGGCATTTTTACCGATAATGATGGCAATCAGTTGGTGTTTTTCGGGTCCAATAACGAAACCCCTAGCGGCTGGGAAAAGAATATCGAATCATTCC